>QCLN01000001.1 GCA_003214525.1 Pelagibacteraceae bacterium AG-414-M23
ATTTATCAAAACAATATAATAAAATACTTTTTTGTACATGGACTCTATTAAGGGCTTGTTGCCAAACTTTAGATTGTTTCCCTAAGAATACTTCTTCAGAAACTTCATTGCCTCTGGGAAGACAGTGTAAAAAAATTACATCTTTATTTGCAAGCTTAATCAATTTAGAATTTATTTGATAATTTTTAAAATCTTTAATTTTATTTGTTTTGTTTACTTTGTCATTCAAAGAAACAACTTTATCTGAAAATATTACATCTGAATTTCTGACTGCTTTTTTTGGGTCATCAAATATATTAATTTTTCCATTATTTTTTTTTACCCAATCCATTACAAATTTTGGAGGTCTATAATTTTTTGGACTTCCAATATGCAAACTAAAGGAAAATTTTACAGAGGCTGCAATCAAACTATTAAGAACATTATTACAATCTCCAATCCAGCTTACTTTTAATTTTGATATTGGTTTTTTTTTTATCTCTTCTACAGTAAATACATCTGAAAGAACTTGCGTTGGATGGGAAGATGGACTTAAACCATTAATTATTGGTATTGTTAAATATTTACTAAATTCCTCTATTTTTTTATCACTATCAGTTCTAAGCATAAATCCATCACCATAAGTTGATAAAATTTTTGCTGTATCGGGCAAACTTTCTCCGCCTTTTCCTAAATGAAGTTCATTTGCTTTGATGGTTATCGCTCCTCCTCCAAGTTGATTTATTGCAAGATGAAAGCTAAGGCGTGTCCTTGAGCTTTCTTTTTCATACATTTGAATTAGTAATTTTCCCTTTAATGGCTTATCAATATCAGCTTCAAGAGTGCTTAGTTTTTTTCTTTTAATTTTTCTTTTTTTTGCATCATTAAGTATTTTTCTTAGATCATTAGTTGAAAAATCTTTAAGATTAATAAAATTTTTCATTAATTACTATACTCTTTGCAAACCTTTTTAATTATTTTTAAAGCTATATTAATTTCTTTAATACTAACATTTAAAGGCGGTAATATTCTTATAACATTTTCTGCCGCTCTAATGGTTAATAAATAGTTTTTCTCCAAAGATTTTATAAACTTAGTTTGATCAAAATGTAATTGCATACCAATTAACAAACCTTTGCCTCTTATTTCTTTAATTATTTTTGGGTGTTCATCTTTAATTTTATTTAGTTCATCTAAAAAATAATTAGATAGTTTTGAAACATTTTTTAAAAAATTCTTTTTTATATATTTGATCTAAAACTGCATTTCCAACTGACATTGCTAATGGATTTCCTCCAAATGTAGATCCGTGAGAGCCTGGTAGCATATATTTTGCAACTTTTTTAGTCATTAAAACTGCTCCTAATGGAAACCCACTTCCAATTCCTTTTGCAATAGGGACGATATCTGGTCTAACATTGGCATGTTCAAATGCAAAAAATTTACCTGTTCTTCCAATGCCACACTGCACCTCATCTAAGATCAACAAAATTTTTTTTTTGTTACATATCTTTCTTAATTCCTTTAAACACCAATTTGGTATAACTTTAATTCCTCCTTCTCCCAATATTGTTTCAACCATGATAGCGGCTGTTTTTTTTTGTAATAAGTTTTCTAAGTTTTTTATAATCTCCATAATCAAAATGATCAAAACCTGGCATATTCGGTCCGAATCCCTCAGTATTTTTTTTTGATCCGCTAGCGCTAATTGTGGCTAGAGTTCTGCCGTGAAATGAATTTCTTATACAAATAATTCTATTTTTCTCTTTTTTTCCAATTGAATAAAAATACTTTCTCACAACTTTTATGGCTGCTTCCGTTGCCTCTACTCCGCTGTTTTGGAACATTACTTTTTGAGCAAATGTTTTTTTAGTTAATCTTTTAGCTAATTTTTCTCCCTCAGGGATTAAAAATGCGTTGGATATATGCCAAACTTTTCCCGCTTGTTTTTTTAAGGCTCTACATAAATATGGATTGCTATGACCTAATGAATTAACGGCTATTCCTTGAACAAAATCTAAGTATTTCTTTCCACTAAAGGTATATAAAAAACTCCCTTTACCTTTCATGAAAGAAATTTTTCTTCTATTATAATTGCCAACTAATGATGTCATAAAATTTTAATTTTATCTTATACACATTTAAATCATATTAACTTATATAAAATTCAACCTTTGGTTAAATTTCAAAAATTCAAAAAGTTGTTAAAAAACTGAAAAAAAAACTTGATAAAAAGTACATTTTATGTGTTACATAATATAGTATATAATATTTAATAACATACAATATTTAGTGTTTATGAGCTGGGACGAAAAAAAAATTGAAATATTAAAAAATGAGTGGGGTAAGGGAAAAACAGCTTCCCAAATAGCCGAACTGATTGGTGGAATTAGTAGAAATGCAGTTATTGGTAAAGCTCATAGACTTAATTTATCCATAAAAGTTAAAACTAAAATTGGTTCAAATAAATTTTTATTAAAAGGTAAAAATTATGAGAAAAAATTAAATAATAATAATAGAAGATCAAAATTTAGAAGTTTAATATTAGATAAAAATTTTGAAGCGGCCAAAAATATTTCTTTGGAAGAATTAAATGAGAATACTTGTAAATATATGGAAGGACATCCAAATGAGAAAACTTCTACTTTTTGTGGAAGAAAAACAATAGAAAAATTTTCATATTGTCCTTTACATCTAATGATGGTTTATCAACCCAAAGGTAAAAAAGAAGAAGCTCCACTTAAAAATGACGATGTACCAGCATTTTTAGAAAAAAAAGTTAAATCAGCTTAAAATTACAAAATATTAATTATTTAATTTGTTTAGAAAATTCGCCACCATCTTTCCACATATAAGAATATTTTAAAATTTCTTTATCAAAAAATTTTAAATCAGAGTTAATTTTTAAATCTACATTTGTTTTGTATTTTCCCGATGGAGAGTTATTGCTCTTAAGGAGAATTAATTGATCCTTGGTTAATAAAGGATTTTTCATTAGTAGTTCGAAAAAATTTGCAAATAGTTTTGCTAAATACAAAGGTGTTGGTATTAAAAATCTTTTTATTGCCAATGTTTTAAGTAGCTTTTCTAAAATTTCTTTAAATGTAATTTTTTCAGGACCGATACACTCTATTATTTCGGAATTTACTTCATTTAAAATAACATTTTCAATTATTTCACACATGTCTGAAACATGTATGGGATAAAAAATTGTTTTACCTTCGTAATAAATAGGAAATAATGGAAATAACTTAAGCATGCTCATTAACATAGTGGTAAATTTATCATCAACACTGTAAACTAAAGAAGGTCTAAGAATTACGTATTTATTAAATATTTTTTTAATTTCATTTTCACCATTAAATTTACTAGATGCATATTTGCTTTCCGCCGCTTCATCGACTCCTAGGGCTGACAAATGAATAAATTGTTTTAAATTATGTTTTTTTGATAGTTCTGCAAATTTTTTCGGTAACAAGCAGTGAACATTATGAAAAGAAGATTTATTTTTTTCATTTAATATGCCAATAAGATTTATGCAAATATCTTTGTTTTTAAAAATTTCATTTAATTTATTATTATTAATTGAATCTAATTCAACAATACTTAGCCAGCCAGCATTTGCTTGGCTCTTAAGGATGTAGGCTTTTCTATGAAGATTTCTTGTTATAACAGTTACTTTAAAATTTTTTTTTGCTAATTTTCTTAATAAATGTCTTCCTATTTGTCCGGAGGCTCCAAATACTAGAATTTCTTTAGGTTTCATATATATATAAGTTATGCAAATTGATATTAAATTACATAAGAATGATTTGCCAGATGAAATAAAGCTAGATGACAAAAAGTCATTGGCAATAGACTCTGAATTTTCAGGGCTAAACGTAAACAGGGATAAGCTATATCTGGTGCAAATTTCGACAGGCATTAATGATGCGCATATTATTCAATTAAATAGAGAAAATTACGATGCTCCAAATTTAAAAAGGCTATTAAGTAACAATAATATAGAAAAAATATTTCATTTTGCACGAGCAGATATGACTTTTATAAAACAATATTTAAATATCAACGTTCAAAATGTAAATTGCACAAAAATAATGAGCAAACTTGCAAGAAGCTATTCTGATAGACACGGTTTAAAAGACTTAGTAAAAGAATTTTTAGGAATTGAGATAAGCAAACAATTACAGAGCAGTGATTTTGGCGGCACATTAAATGAAAAACAGTTAAAATATTGTGCAGGCGATGTCATATATCTTCATAAAATCTATTCTTCTTTAAAAGAGATTTTGATAAGAGAAAAAAGATATGAACTTTATAAACAGGCTATAAGCTTTATTGACACAAGAGTTGACTTGGATTTGGCTTTATTTACAGATGATATATGGTCTCATTAATAAATTATGAAAAATAAATTTTCTTTAATTGGAAAAGATGTAGTTCAAACAGAAATTGATTCATTAAAAAAACTAAAAAAAGCTATTAACAAAGATTTTGATAAAATAGTTAATTCAATTTTAAAATGTAAAGGGAAGGTTGTTTTATCTGGAGTTGGAAAATCTGGAATTATATCTAAAAAAATTTCTTCAACTTTTTCATCTCTTGGAATTCCTTCATTTTATGTAGATGCTGGATCTTGTTCTCATGGAGACCTCGGCAAGATTAGTTCGGGTGATTTACTTATCTTAATAAGCCATAGCGGGGAGTCGGCTGAATTAAAGAATATTATTCAGTATACAAAAAGAAATAAGAGCATAACTCTTGTGGGCATAACATCAAAAAAAAATTCATTACTTTATAAATCTAGCAATATAAATTTTTTACTACCCTCCTTAAAAGAGGCGGGGCCTGGAAATTATATTCCAACCTCAAGTACTACAGCTCAGATTTGCCTAGGAGACGCTCTTGCAATATCAACAATTAAGCAAAGAAAGTTTTCTAAACTTGATTTTAAAAAATTTCACCCGAGTGGAAGCCTGGGCGCAAAATTAAAAACAGTTTCTGAACTTATGCATAAAGGAAAAGAAATTCCTTTTATAAATGAAAATTCCAATATTAAGTCTGCTTTAAAAGTTTTTAATAATAAAAACCTGGGTGTGTTAATTGCCATCAATAAAAAAGGAAACACTACAGGTATAATTTCTGATGGAGATTTTAAAAGAATTAATTACAAGTCGGACAACATAAATAGCATAATAATTAAAAAAGTAATGAAAAAAAATCCATTAGTGGTTAATTTAAACACCTTAGCTGTGGAAGCTTTAACAATAATGAATAATAAAAAAATTACAGCTTTATGTGTTTATGGAAAAAATAAAAAAAAAACAATTGGATTGATTCATATGCATAATATTTTAAATGCTAATATTGTCTAAAGATGAAGCTAAATATAATTTTTCAAGCAATCTTAATTTTAAGTATAATCGTAATATTATCAATTTTATATTATACATTCTTATTAAAGAAAGATTCTAAAACATCAACTTTATCTAAAGGTATAGAAAAACCAGATCAAATTTTAGACAATAAAATAGCAAATGAATTAAATAATATAGAATATAACTCTTCAGATAATAGAGGTAATACTTTTTATATAAATGCTACAAGAGCAATAGTAGAACTAGATGAAAATAATAGTAATAGCAATAAAGTTAAATTAGAAGGAGTGGTGTCAATTATAAATATAAAAAACAAAGGTATAATTAATGTTTATTCAAATAATGCCATATATGACAAGATATATAATGACACATTTTTTTTTAATAATGTTAGAATTGAATATTTAGATAATTCAATTTTATCTGAAAATTTAGATTTATTATTTACGAAAAAAATTTCAAAAATTTACAATAATGTTGTTTATAATAATAATTATTTAAATTTAAGTACAGACAAAATAATTATTGACATGATAACAGGTGATTTAAAACTAGAAATGAATAAAAAAAAAGAAAAAGTAAAGTTAATAACGAAATATGAGTTTAATTAAAAAGTTTAGAATTAAATCTTTTAAAGAAGAAAGGCCTATTATAGAGCTTAAAAACTTAACTATTTCTTATGGCAATAGACAAATAGTTTAACAACTTAATCTAAACATACAAAAATCTGAGATATGTGGCTTGCTTGGGCCAAATGGAGCAGGGAAAAGTTCAATTTACCATTCAATTATAGGTTTGGTTAAACCAACTTTTGGAAAAATAATTATTGATGGAATAGATGTAACAAATATTCCAACTCATCAAAGATGCACAAAGTTTGGCATATCTTGGGTTCCTCAGTATGGAGGATCATGGTCAGATCTGACTGTATATGATAACCTTGTTGCAATTGCTGAATTGCATATAAAGAGTAAGGAAGAAAGGTTAGCAAAAGTTAATAATTTAATTAGAAAATTTGAATTGCAAAATGTTGTAAACTTAAAATCTAAATTTCTTTCTGGTGGACAAGTAAGAAAATTAACCTTAGCAATGTCAATGGTTAAAAATACTAAAATTCTAATTCTTGACGAGCCTTTTGCAGCATTAGACCCACAAAGTGTTAGGATGATTCAACAAATTATTGTTAGTCTTCAAATGTTTGAAAAAATTTCGGTTTCTATATCTGATCACTCTTCAAGAGACTTGCTAAGTTGTGTTGACAATGCCATGGTATTGTCAGAAGGAAAAATTGTTGCTAAGGGAACCCCCCCAAGATCTGATAAAAAATACTAGAGCAATTGAGGCATATTTTGGTGAAGGTTTTAAAATTTAATTTTACGTGAAGAATCAAATCGAAATACAAAAGATTATCAAACCATTTAAAAAGCAAATCATTGTTTCAAGCGATAAAAGTTTAAGCATAAGATGTATATTATTGTCATCAATAGCAATAGGACGATCTAAAATATTTAATTTGCTTAAGTCAGATGATGTAAACAATGCTTTGATGGCAGTTAAAAAAATTGGGGTTAGTTATAAAAAAAAAAAGAATTATTTAGAAATTAATGGAGTTGGCATAAATGGTTTTAAAATAAAAAAAAATACAGTTTTAAATGCAGGCAACTCTGGAACACTTGCAAGATGTATAATTGGATTGTGTTCAGCTTCAAAAAGTAATTTTAAATTGATTGGTGACAAAAGTTTATCAAAAAGAGATTTTTCAAGAGTTATTAAACCTCTTAATTTATTTGGTGTAAATATTAAATCTAGAAATGACATGCTGCCTTTAGAATTCAAAGGATCAAACCTATTAAGGCCGATCAATTATACTGAAAACAAAGGTAGTGCACAAATTAAAACCTGTATAATTTTTAGCGCTATTAACACCCCAGGTGTAACAAAAATAAATGCTAAAAAATCAAGAAATCATACGGAACTTCTTTTAAAGTATTTAAAATATCCAATAAAAATAAAAAAAAATAAAACATATGATTTGATTGAAGTTAAAGGATTAAGACAATTTAAATCATTCGATTACACAGTGCCAGGAGATATAAGTTCGGCATCCTTTTTTATTATACTAACTCTGTTATCAAAAAACTCTACTCTATTAATTAAAAATATTAATATTAATCAATCAAGAATAGGAATTCTAAAAATATTAAATATAATGAATGCAAATATTAAAATTCTAAATAAAAGAAAATATAGAGGAGAAGATATTGGAGATATTAAAATCAAAAGCACTAAAAATCTTAAGTCAATTAATTGTCCAGAAAAGTTAAATAGTTCAGCTATAGATGAATTTCTTCTAATCTTTTTAATTGCATCAAAATCTAAAGGCATATCTACGTTTAAAAATCTTTATGAGCTTAATAAAAAAGAAAGCCCAAGATTAGACATTGCAATAAAATTTTTAAAAATGGTTGGGATTAAGGTAATTAGAAAAAATTGTGATATTAAAATATTTGGTAATCCAAGTTTAAAGTTAAAAAATAAATACCAAATGAAAAATTTTATGAAAGATCATAGAGTGTTTATGATGACAGTAATAGCGGCTTTAACACTTGGTGGAAAATGGAAAATTAATGATAAAGATTCTATAAAAACATCTTTTCCAAAATTTTTAAAAATATCAAAAAAACTAGGAGCAAAAATTAATTGATAAAAAAAAAATTAATAACTGTAGCGATTGACTCTCCTGCGGCATCTGGCGCTGGCACGCAGTCAAAATTAATTGCTAAACATTACAACTTATTCTATTTAGATACAGGTAAAATTTATCGATATATAGGATTTTTAAAATTAAAATTTAAAAATAAATTTTCTTACAATTTTTTAAAAAAAAAAATTATTAATTTAAAATTAAAAACATTATTAAGTAAAAATCTCCTATCAGATGATGTTGCAATTTCAGCTGCAAATATAGCTAGAGATAAAAAAATTAGAGATATTGTTCATAAATTTCAGCAGCGGTGCGCTTATTATCCTCCAAAAAAATTTGATGGATCTGTATTGGATGGAAGAGACATAACTTCTGTTCAAATGAAGGATGCTATGTTTAAATTTTTTATTACTGCCAGTTTAAAAACAAGGGCCATTAGAAGATTTAGAGAATATAAAAGCTTACAAAAACAAATATCTTACAATAAAGTTTTAAAAAGCATTAAAAAACGTGATAAATTAGATCGCACAAGAAAATATGGTCCTCTCAAAAAAACAAAAGATTCAATCTTGATTAATACTTCTAAATTAAGTAAGAAAGCGTGCTTTAAAAAAATTAAAGCAATTATGGATAGGAAATTAAAAAATTAATGGAAATATACAAAGATATTTCAAGCAGTCAAAACCAGAAATTTAAAAAGCTCTTAATAGACAATTTCTCAAAAACAAAAATTGAAGAAGGAAAACTACTAGTTGGCACTATAACTAAGATAAGTGAAAAACATGTTTTTCTATTAATAGATGGAATGAAAAGTGAAGCTTTAATTGATATTAATGAAGCAAAATCAGCTTTTGAAAATAAAGAATTCAAAGAAAATGACAAGCTAGAAGTTTATTTAGAAAAAATCGAAGATAAAAATGGTGAAGTGATTGTGTCAGCAAGCAAGGCACAAAAAATTAGAGGTTGGTACATGCTCGAAAAGGCATATGAAGAAAACACGAATGTTAAAGGCAAAATTGTTTCTAAATGTAAAGGCGGTGTTATAGTTGAACATGCTGATACTAAATCTTTAATGTTCTGCCCAGGCTCACAAGTAGATTCAAAGCCATTAAAATCTCTCGACCATTTAATTGGTGTAGAACAAGATTTTAAAATTATCAAACTTGACAAATTTAGAGGGAATGCATGTGTCTCAAGAAGAGAAGTAATTAGTTCTGTTAAAAAAGAAGATAAAGCAAAAATTATAGAAAAATACAAAGTCGGCGATATAATAAAAGATGCTGTAGTAAAAGGGTATAGTTCTTTTGGTTGCTTCTTTGAAGTGAACAATGAGATTGATGTATTAGTTCATTTACAAGAAATCTCTTATTCGAGAATTAACCATCCTGATGAAGTTTTTACAATAGGTGAAAAACATGATCTAAAAGTTATATTGATTGACAATGAAAAAATGCAAATCTCATGTTCTATTAAAGCATTAACGCCAGACCCTTTTGAAAATATCTCAAATTATGAAGTCGGAAAAACTTACAAAGCTAAGGTAATTAAAGTTGTAGATTACGGAGCTTTTTGTGAGCTGCAGCCAGGGTTAACATGTCTGCTCCACTCAAGTGAAATAAGTTGGAGTAAAAAAAATGTTTCTACAAATAAATTTTTTAAAATAAATGATGAAGTAGATTGTGTTATAACAGATATTGATAAAGAAAAAAAAAGAGTAGCTATCTCACATAAACTTGCGAAAAAAAATCCATATGAAAGTTTTGAGAAAAAATATCCTGTAAATTCTGTGCTTAAAAGTAAAATTTCAAATATTAAAGATTTTTCAATATATCTAAGTATTGAAGAATTTGACATTGATGGTTTTATGCACGCAAATGATCTTTCTTATTCATCAAAACCTGAGGAAGAAATAAAAAAATATAAAAAAGGCGATGAAGTAGAAGTTAAAGTTATAGAAGTTAAGTCCCAAGATCAAAAAATTAAATTTGGCATCAAGCAGCTTAAAGAAGATCCATTTAATATTTTTAACAATAAAAAAGTTAATGATGTACTCACCGTCAAAGTAAAATCAACAAGTTCTAAAGGTATAATGGTTACGCCCGAAGGAAGTGAGCTAGATATTTTGATAAAAAAAAGCAATATTGCAATAAATCCGGAAGATGCTAGATCAAACAGGTTTATACAGGGGGACCGTATAGATGCTGCTATATCTGAGATAAATGTTGAAAAAAGAAAGATTACGCTAAGTATTAAGTTACTTGAAGAAATGCAAAATAAAGAGGCTGTATCAAAGTTTTCAAGCCCTTTAAGTGGAAAAAATCTTCCTTTTTCATCACTTTCTGAAAAGCTGGATAACAAAAAGAAAGAAGAAAAATAAAAAAAATTGTCAGTATCTAAATCAGACATAATAAATACGATCTCTAAAAATTTTCCAAACCTTTATAAAAAAGATATAATTAAATTTTTTGATATCTTCTTAGTCGAAGTAACTAAAGCATTATCAAATGGAGAGAGAGTAGAGCTAAGGGATGTAATGATGTTTGAATCAAGAGTTCAAAAAAAAAGAATATCCTTAAACCCAAGAACTTTAGAAAAAATTGAAACCCCTGAAAAAAAAAGCATTTTATTTAAATGTTCAAAAGAGTGGAAAAAAAAATTGAATGAAAAAAAATAAAATTTTTATAGCTTGTGACACAACTAAAATTAAAAAGATTAACGATATAATAAATAAAACTAAAACTAAAAAAATTCAAATTGGATATAAATTTGGTCTAGAATTCATTAATTCAAAAAAAGGTAGAAAATTTATTTCTAAATTAAAAAGAAAAATAATTTTTCTTGATCTAAAGTTAAATGATATACCAAACACATGTATATCAACAATAAAAGCTGTCAAAGATTTAAAAGCTAATTATATTACTATACATAT
This sequence comes from Pelagibacteraceae bacterium AG-414-M23, assembly GCA_003214525.1. GTDB lineage: Bacteria > Pseudomonadota > Alphaproteobacteria > Pelagibacterales > Pelagibacteraceae > Pelagibacter. The sequence continues at coordinate 10,991 of QCLN01000001.1, forward strand.
TAGCTCAGGACTTGAGGCTTTAAAGGCTGTGAAAAAAATTTCGGGTAAAACAAAAATAGTAGGTGTAAGCACATTAACTTCTCTGAATGAAAAATCTTTAAAAGAAATTGGTTATGATAAAAAAATTAATTCTCTTGTTGTTCATCAAGCAAAATTAGCATCTAAAGCAAAATTAGATGCCTTAGTATGCTCTGCTCAGGAAGCAAAATTGGTAAAAAAAGTATTCAAAAAAGAAATTATAACGCCGGGAATTAGATTTAACTCAATATCTAATGATCAAAAAAGAGTAATGTCAGCAACTAATGCATTTAAAGCTGGCAGTAATTGGCTGGTTATTGGAAGACCTATAACAAAGGGTAATATAAAAAAAAATCTTCAGAAATTAATTGATCATTTAAAAAAATGATTAAAGGAGTAAAAATCTGTGGCGTCTCTGATTTAGAGACTTTAAAATATATTATCAACCATCCTAACCCTCCTCAATTTATTGGTTTTATTACAAATTATAAAAAATCAAAGCGATTTGTAGAATTTAATACTCTAGAAAAACTTACTGATTTTAAAAATAATAAAATTAAATACGTATCAGTTCTAGTAAATCCTGACGACGAAATTTTAGAAAAAATTAAAAATCTTCAGTTAGATTACTATCAATTATATGATGTTGATCCAGAAAGAACAAAATTAATCAAAAAAAAATATAATAAAAAAATTATCTCATCTATAATGATACAAAATAAAGATGATATTGATAATTATAAGCTATACCAAAATATCTCGGATATCATCTTATTTGATGGCAAAGGATATGAAAAATCTATTGGCTTTGATCATAAACTTTTAGATAATGTACCAAATCACATTACAAAAATGATAGCTGGTAACATAAAAATTGATAATATCCCTTTCATAAAAAATATAGATTATATAATTGATATAAGTGGTTCATTGGAAGACGAAAAAGGTAAAAAAGATTTACATAAAATAAATTATTTATTGAACAAAATTAAAAAAAATGAAGCTTAAGAAAAAAATACCACTAATTGATCAACATGATAAATTTGGAATGTGGGGAGGCAAATTTGGTGGAAATTTTGTTCCCGAAACTCTAAAAAAACCCATTAAAGATTTAGAGGATCTTTTTAATAAGTTACGAAACAATAAGAGTTTTATTGCTGAAAGAGATAGGTATTTTAAAAATTGGATCGGTGTACCAACTAGATTTATAAAATTGAATAATTTATCAAATCATGTCGGTGGAGCTCAAATATGGTCGAAGGTAGTTTCTGATGCTAATGGAGGAGCTCACAAAATATATAATGCAACAGTTCATTGCTTATTAGCAAAGAAAGCAGGCAAAAAATTTATAGTTGGAGATACAGGAGCTGGATACGCTGGCAAAATGCTAAGCATGGCAGCAAAAAAATTTGGACTTAAATGTAAAATTTTTATGGGAGCAAAGGATATTAAAAGGCAGCAGCCAAATGTAAAGGCTATGAAAAAAAATGGAGCTGAAGTCATACCAGTTTATACGGGCAGTCAAACTCTTGTGGATGCTGTCTCGGAATGCATGAGGTACTGGGTAGCAAATTGTGATACTACAGCCATGTGTGTTGGTTCAACTGTGGGACCTAATATTTTTGTAAAAATATGTGGTTGGAGCACTAGTCAGATATCAAGAGAATTAAAAATACAAATTAAAAAAGAATTTGGATCTATACCTAAAAAGGTAAAGCTTTATAATTGCGTAGGAGGAGGTTCTTCTAGTTATGGTTTTTGGAGCGAATTTATGGATTATAATAAAAATCAAGTAGAATTAATTGGAGTTGAGGCAGGAGGACCTAAGAGTAGCAATAAACATGCTGCACCACTAACTTATGGATCAAAAATAGGTATACTTCATGGAGCTGCGCAGTATGTAAACCAAAGTACTGAAGGCCAAATTGAAGAAACAGAATCAATATCTGCAGGATTAGATTACCCTGGTGTATCTCCATTACATTGTTTTCTAAAAGATACTAGAAGAGCTAGGTATACAGCTGCAACCGATGAAAATGCATTAGATGCATACAAACTTGTTACAAAGTATGAAAATCTAAGACCTTCTCTTGAACCAAGTCATGCATTTTCAGTAGCAATAAAAGAAGCAAAAAAAATGAGTAAAGATACAGTTGTTATAGTGAACAGTTGTGGGGACGCACATAAGGATAAAAATATATTAAAAGTAAAATTGGGAAAAAAATATGACCAATTTAATTAGTTTAGCGTTTGAAAAGGCAAGAACAGAAAAAAGACCAGCTTTATTAACTTATACAGTAGCGGGAGATAACAGTAAAAAAAAATCACTGGAGATTTTAAAATCATTATCAAAATATGTTGATATATGTGAGCTCGGATTTCCTCATAATACTCCAATTGCAGATGGTGGCCAGATTCAGACTAGCGCTTACAGAGCAATAAAAAATGGAATTAAAATCAATGATGTATTTAAAATTGTAAAAGATTTTAAAAAAAATAATTTTTCCAAACCATTAATTTTAATGGGCTATTATAATATGATTTACCAGTATGGAGAAAATAATTTTTTAAATAGATGTAAAAAATCAGGTGTGAATGGTATTATAGTTGTGGATTTACCATGGCCTGAAAATATTAATTTTTCTAAAAAATGTAAAAAGAAAAATATTTATTTTATTCAACTTATTTCTCCAACGACTTCATATAAGAGGGCTAAAAAAATCATTAAAGATTCTCACGATATGATTTATTACATTTCTATGCTTTCTACTACTGGAGGAAAGTTAAAAATTACACCTAAAGAAATCTTGTCAAATTATATGAAAATAAAAAAAATAAATCCTAAAAAAAATTGTGTAATCGGTTTTGGAATCACAGATAAAACAATTGGAAAATTAAAATCTGCTGATGGTTTAGTTGTAGGAAGTGCAATTTGCAGAGAAATTACAAAAAGTATAGCAAAAAGACATAATCCTGTCACAAATGTAAGCAAAATTGTGATAAAGTTAAAAAAAAGAATTTTATGAACTGGATAAATAAAATTAAAAAATTTGGTGAAAGTATAAAAAGAAATATTAATAAAAAATTTCCAACAAAATCTGAAAGAGAATCAAGTGCATGGACAAGTTGTTGCAAAGGTCCAATTTTAAAAGCAGAATTAGAAGAGAATCTATTTGTTTGTCCTCATTGCAATAAACATCATAGAATAAGTCCAACACAGAGATTTGATATTATTTTTGGCAAAAATAAATACGAAATTTTAAAAACTCCCATACCTAAGGATGATCCTCTGGAATGGTCAGATACAAAAAGTTATAAGCAAAGACTTAAAGATGCTAGAAGAAAAACTAATCAAGAGTGTGCCGTAATAATAGCTAAAGGAAATTTAAATGGTATAGAGATAACAGTTGGAGCAACAAATTTTGACTTTATTGGAGGATCTAGCGGAGCAGCAGAAGCTGAGGCTATAATATACGGAGTACAGCACGCTATTGATAATCAAACGCCTTTTGTTTTTTGGCCATGTGGAGGTGGTCAGCGTATGTTTGAAAGCCCAATCGCGCTAGCTGGGATGACTAAAACAACATTAGCAATTAATGAATTAAAAAAAAATAACTTACCCTATTTAATTTGTTTTACTGATCCAACAGCCGGAGGTATTACCGCAAGTTTTGCAATGTTAGGGGATATTCAAATTTCTGAACCGGGTGCATTGATTGCATTTGCAGGACGAAGAGTAGTTCAAGCAACTGTAAAGGAAGAATTGCCTCCAGATTTTCAAACAGCTGAATTTTTATTAAAACATGGGTTCGTGGATAGAATTGTTGAAAGAAAAAAACTGGCAGCAGAGATTGGTCTATTATTATCGTTATTGCTAAACAAAAATTCTAGAGTAAATTCAGAAAATAATGAACAATATACAGAAAATCATATCCCGTTTACAAAGACTGCATCCTAAAGCAATAGATCTAAGTTTAAATAGAATTAAAAAACTCTGTGATAAATTACAAAATCCTGAAAAAAATCTTAAAGTAATTTCTGTAGTTGGGACTAATGGTAAAAATAGCACCATACAAGCAATGAGATCAATTTTAAGAGAAGCTAAAATTCAAACTAATATTTACACAAGTCCTCATATTCAAAATATTAATGAAAGGTTTATTTATAACAATAATGAAATAAGTGATGAAGAATTATCAAAATTATTGTTAGAAACAGAAGAAATAAATAATGGAGAACAAATAACATATTTTGAAATTTTGACTGCAGCATTTTTAAAAAAAGCAAGTGAAAATAAAAACAATATAAATATTTTAGAAGCTGGTTTATTTCATAGATTTGATGCTACAAATATATTTGATAAAAATTTAGCCTCAGTTGTAACAGCAATTGGCTTAGATCATACCGATTGGTTGCCCAAGGACGAAGGAACAATAGATAAAATTATCTATGAGAAAACCTCATCATTATTAAATTCAAAAATAATAGTATCCAATCAGGAAAATAACGAAATCTTATCAAAAATTAAAAAATCATTAATTAATAATAATTCTAAAAAGATATATTTTAATGATCTTTATTCATATTCATTTGCAGAAAATAATTTCTTTTATTATGAGGATGAAAAAGGAGGTTTAAAACTTCCAATTCCTAATTTATTAGGAAATTTTCAATTAGCAAATGTTGCAGCAGCAATTGCTACGCTAAGAAATATTGATGAAATAGATGTTAATGAGAGTCATATAAAAGAAGGGATAAAAAAAATAAAAAATATTGGTAGGTTGCAGGAAATAAAATCTGGAAATCTAAAGAAACTAATAAATAATAATAAGTTAATTATAGATGGTTCTCATAATGCTCTGGGAGGCAAAGTTCTTTCTGAATATTTAGAAAGTATTGAAAGTAAAAAACACCTAATTGTGGGAATGATGTCTAATAAAAACCACCAAGAATTTTTAAATAATTTTATAAATAAAATATCATCTTTGACTACCGTAGATATTCCAAATCAACCAAACTCAATAAATGGTCAGGATCTAAAAAATAAAATAAAAGGATTTAAAAATATTAATTACAAAAATTCTATAAAAGAAGCTTTAAATTCATTGGATTTAAAAGAAAACGATATAGCTATAATTACAGGTTCCCTTTATTTAGCTGGAGAGGTTTTAAATCTTAACTAAATATTCTGTTCAATCCAAGACTTTAAATCTGATTTAGTAGTCGCTCCAACTTTAGTAGCTTTTAGTTCGCCATCTTTAAATAATAACATTGTTGGAATTCCTCTTACACCATATTTAGTTGGAGTATTAGGTTCATTATCAATGTTATGTTTTGCAATAGTCACTTGAGCTGACATTTCATCTGAAAGTTCCTCGAGGATCGGTCCGATCATCTTACAGGGTCCTCAGGTTTTTGTATCGATAGTCCCCTTGGAAAAACCAAGGGGACTATCGACACCATTCAGCCCAAAAATCAACTATGACTGGTTTTCCAGCTTTAATGACCTCTGTTTCAAAATTATCATCTGTTACACTTACTGTAGCCATATGGTCTATATATATTTTGAAAATTAAGTTTCAAGTAATAAAATTAAAATATTTAATTTATCCACATTAGGCATTTTCATATTTTTTTTGTATAGACATAACAAATTCATTTAATTCATCTAAAAATTTTAATTTTTTTTGGTCATTTGCATTTGAATATTTTTCTCTTAAATTGTCGCACTCAAAATAAAATTCTTTACAGGTCCACCATTTTTCTTTTTTTTCACTTAAAATTCTTTTAGCTATCGCTCTTTTTACCTCATTATAAATTTCTTTAGGCAATGTTTCTGGTGATTCTTGATAAATTATTTTTTTTCCAAATCCAACCAATCTCTCATCTTCAAATTTATCAAGCATAGTTAACTTATCTTTCCAAGAAGCGCCATGCCATTTTGGAAATAAAGCTGTATCTTTATTTGGGGTGAATTTTTGATAAATGCTTTCTTCTGCCAGTATATCTTCTTGTGATTTGGTTTGCTCCTTTTCTTCTGCAATTTCTCTGAGTGCTGTAATCACTCTTTCTGAAAATTTTTCATTTTCTCTTACTAGCTTTGCTCTCTTATAGATTAATTCTTTATCCATCGCGCTATATGGTTCTGCCTTTATGCCATAACTTTCATCCAATATCATTGGGGCTTTATTTGATCTTATAGTTCTTAAGAACTTAGGTGTTTTTTTTAATTCAGACTTAATTTCATTAACTGATAAATTTAATAGAGGCTCAACATCAACTCTTAAATCTACTGCTTGTCCCCACTGATAAACTGGGTGAACACAGTATTTTGGATGAAGAGGTGCACATAAATAAAGTCTAGATTTTCCATAAAAATATTCATTTAAAGTAATTATTTTTTCTTTTTTGAATACTGTCTCTGCATCAACTCTACTGGAAGTTTTCAAAAAACTATTCCAATTATCTTGTTGTTTACTTTTGATTAAACCTAAGACTTTTACAGTGAGCTCAGCATCAAATAAGGCTGAATGGGCGCCACCAGACTCAAATCCGTTCATTCTAGCTAACGATTCGAGCTTCATTACAGCATTACCTTTTTCGTTAGTTTCTGTTTCTAATACTGTTGGATCTACGGCATAGGCTGCTCTAGCAATATTAAGACCATCGTTTCTTTTATTTGGTGATGCGTTAGTAATATATGGATATCTAATACCTTTAAAAAATTCTTTTCTTATCATCTCATCATCAAATCCTATGTTAGACCACCCTAAAAATATAGCGGGACTCCACTTTTTGAATATCTTTTCAACTTCTGACAACATTTGATAATGGCTTAAGTTTGCTTTGGTCAACATATCAACGCCTGTCTTATTAACTATTAAAGCATTTGCCTGGGGAATTTCACCTTCAGGTAATCTACATCTTAAATTAAAGCGGTCTTTTTCTTTTAAGTTTTCATCAACAAGTACGCCACCAATTTCGATAATGCTACCAAAATCAGTATTAGCATTAGAAGACTCGATATCCCAAATAACTAAATTCATATATTAATTGTTCATTTCTTTAAATTTTTTTACTCTTTCTAGAAATAAATTTTGGTACATCAATAATTCAGATCCTTCAATTTTAAATTCTTGATAAAAATTATCCACAGTACACAATAATATTGCTCCTAAAGTAATATTTGTTTTGTAAACAACATTATGCGCTAAAGTGTATGCTCCTAATTGTAAAAAATAATCTTGAATATATTCTTCCTTTTTCAACCTGTTTGATTGCTTGAAATCAAGACAGCATTGTTTTCCTTCGTAAATACCAATCAAATCTGCTGTTCCGCCATATTTTTCAGGATAATATAAGGCAGTTTCCATTCCATAAATTTCTTCTAATTTTCCTTTGATGCCTTTATCTATTATTTCTTTAGCCATGTTTTTATATTGTTCATTACTTTCAAAAAAACTTTCATTAATTCTTCCTCTCAAAAAATCTTCAATATAGGAATGCATTGAAGTTCCTCTATTAGAAGCTTCTGTTTTAATTTTATTCGCTTGTTGAACACCAACGCGGTGTTTCCAATTTTCCAAAGCAGCTTTATCTTCTTCCGATTTAGTGGCTTGCAAAATAGACGTAACACTTGGCAATTTTTCTTCACCAAATAAATATTTTCTCACACCATCTTCAATAGACCTAGATGATTTTGGATAATTAAATTTATTATTCCATTTCATGATTTTATTATTTAATTATTCAAGTAAATTATCTTCGTCTATGCCTTCTAAAAAATCAGGTAGGTTTGCTTTCATAATAATTTTTGGCAAAATATTATTCATTATAGTTTTTTTATCTTCATAATTTTTCTTTCTTTGTATTATTTGATTGCTAAAACTTCTTTCATCTTTTTCAATTTGATTAAATTCAGATTTAAGATTTTTAAATGCTTTTCTATACTCTAATTTAAATTCATTGCTACTTAAAAAATCTGCTAATGGCTTTAAACTTCCGCCTCCGCTACTTTTTTCTGATTTATGAAAAAATTCTTGTAAAATTATTTTTCTTCTTAGAGAAACTGTAAGTTCTAAAAGTAAATAATCTTCTCCACAAATAATAATTCTTCCTCCTTCTCTTTCTTGCCACAAACCATTAGATTTTTTTGGCATTGATTTGGTAAAAATAATGCCTTGGGTAGCATCAATGGATGACATATCTTTGAGTAACTTATCAACCCATTGTTCATCAAATTTTAAAACTTCTTTTCTTTCATAGAGAATTTTTCCTGTTTGATTATCTTGTTTGTCTATTACTGTTTGAATTAAATCACCACCTCTCTTTCCTTTTTTTACAGGTTCTATTTTATCATAAGGGAATTTATCTTTTAAAAAATCTTCTAATAATTCTTCTTGGGCTTCACCCTTTTTTTCAACTGCAGTTTGGCTCGCAATATCAAAGGCTATTTTTTGTTTTTCCTTGACCCTTTTCATGTCTAGCGCATGTTCTTTTTCTTTAGTTTGTAATTTTTTTTCATAATCTTGTTTTATTTTATTTTTTTCTTTATCAGCTTTTACTCTTTCTGCTTGTGCTTCTGCTAAAGCTTCTTTTTTTGCATCTTTTTTAAGTTTTTCTTTTTCAGCTTCTAATGCTTGTTTTTTTAATTTTATTTCCTTATCAGCCTTTGCTTTTTCTGCTTGTGCTTCTGCTAAAGCTTCTTTTTTTGCATCTTTTTTAAGTTTTTCTTTTTCAGCTTCTAATGCTTGTTTTTTTAATTTTATTTCCTTATCAGCCTTTGCTTTTTCTGCTTGTGCTTCTGCTAAAGCTTCTTTTTTTGCATCTTTTTTAAGTTTTTCTTTTTCAGCTTCTAATGCTTGTTTTTTTAATTTTATTTCCTTATCAGCCTTTGCTTTTTCTGCTTGTGCTTCTGCTAAAGCTTCTTTTTTTGCTTTTTCTTTTAAGTTTTTAATCTCATGTTCATGAGCATCTTCTAAAGAAAAAACATTTTTACATCTTGGACACTTAACTTTTTGACTCATTCTATCTCCTTATAGTTATCATTATATTTAATGTATAGTATCATTTTCATGGTCCTTCTTTTTTTCACCTATTAATTTACCTTCTGTAGGAGCTTCATCCCACTCTTTAAACTCATGCATCCATTCTTTGTGATTATTTAATATTTCTTCAGATGTAGTTTTTAAATAATGTCTATAAACTGGATAACTGAATTGAGATATCATTCTCTGTAAAATCCTAAAAAGAAAAATATAGAAGCAATAACCCATGTCTAAAAAGCTTCTCTTTGAAGCTTTAAGGTAATTTTCCACCAATTCTTTAGCTAAAGCATCCATTTTTTTTACTTCCATCTGTTCTGTTTGAATTTTATTACTATTTTTAGATTTATTAACAAAGTTAATTACTTTGGACTTATCATTTTTTACAATCATAGATTTAGTTTTTTTATTTTTTTTTAATTTTTTAAAGAAATTAAGTATTTTTTTTTTCATATTTTAGCACCTCATAAACTTTTTATTAACGAAGTACTGTCTAGATGGGAAAGAAAGAAAGGAATAACACACAAACTCCGCATCTAAACAAGTAGCTTCGTTCTAATTAAAGTTTTTTGATTTAGATGAGATTTTTTAAGAAACTAAATTTTCTGCATCTAAACAAGTAGCTTTAACTTAGTAAAAACACTATATAACACTTAGTTTTTAATGTCAATAAAATTATTTGGATAGTAAATTGATAAATTTTTTAATTCCTGGTTTTTTTAAAGATAATTTTGAAATCATTATGCAAGCTTGTGATTTCAAAATTTGTCCATCTTTTACAACTCTTAGATTGTTGGCTTTTAATGTTTCCCCAGTTGAAGTGATATCAGTAATTATCTCGGATGATCCAGTAAATGGGTAAACCTCGGTAGCACCTAAACTTTTAACAAGCTTAAACTGTGTAACACCTTTAGAAAATAAAAAATCTCTCGTTAGATTAGGATATTTAGTTGCAACTCTTAGTCTGCTTTTCTTGTTATCTTTGAATTCAAATGCAATTTCTTCTAGATCGGCAATAGTTTGAACATCAATCCATTCATTTGGAATTGCAACAACTAATTTGGCATGACCAAAATTATATTTTTTTTTTACTATTATTTTTTTTTGAATATTTACTTCGCTTTCTTTAAGTAAATCAAAGCCTGAAAAGCCTAAATCTAATGAATTATCACCTAATCTTTCAATTATTTCTCTAGCATGAAGATAAGTGACACTAATATTTTTGTAGCATTTAATATAGCCAAATAAATCTCTCACACCTCTTTCAGATTGAAGTTTTAATTTGTTTTTTGAAAAAATTTTTAAAACATCTTTTCTTAATCTTCCTTTGCTAGGTATTCCAATTTTAATCATTTAGTAATTAAGGTTTAAAGCTGCTCCAACAGCTGGTATTTTTTTTGTGGAACCAAGGTCTGAAATTAAATTATCATATCTTCCACCGTTTATGACGTTTATATTTTTTGATTTTTCTTTGATATCAATCTTGAATACTAATCCTGTGTAATATTCTAGTTGTCTTCCAAACGATGCTGAATACCTAATATTTAGTTTTGCAAACTTATTTTTTGTTATTGGAAAATAATTGTTTTGAACTCTTATATTTATTTTGTATCTTTTAAAAAAAGAATTTAGCTTGCTTGGTGCTTGTTTAATTGGACAATTTATTTTTAAAAATTCTTTAATTATCTTGGATACATTTCTACCCTCTTTAGCCCTTCTTGGGTCTTTTATTTTAGTATTAAATCTTGTTAAAATTTCATTTAAAGATCTGCCAGCTATTTGCCTTAATTGATTTTGATTAAGCATTTTTTGATATTTTTTTTTATCAATTTCTACAATTGTTGGATCTACGTCTGAGTTTGTTTCTAGTCTTTTTAACAGGTCATTAAAATAATTTTCTCTCCAGTAGTGTCTTTGAAGTCTTAACCTCCACCTCTTTGGAATATCAATTTTATTCAATAACAATTTAAATATTTCAACGTTTCCTAAAATTAAATTTCCCGACCTATAATTTAATTTTGATAAACTTTTTAATGAAGTTTCTATTATTTTCTTATCATCTTCTTTCTCTTTATTTGAACCTATTATTTCGAAACCAATTTGGTTTTTAATTATTGGATCTTTTTGATTAAAAGTTTTTCTAAATGCCTCTCCGTTATAAACTACTTTCTCAACTTTTTTAGTTTTTTCATTTAAATATTTAATACATGAAGCGATAGTTAAATCAGGTCTCAAGCAAAGCTCATTTCCATTTTGATCATTAAAAGAAAAAATAAATCTTCTAAAATTCTCTCCTGATCTTTCAACAATATGATTAGTTTCTATTACTGAGTCTAGTTCAATAAATTTAAAGCCTTTGCTCTTTATATTTTTTAGAATTTTATCCGATGAGTTTTTTAATTTCATTTATTAAGTTTTCTTTTGGAATTGTAATTTGATTATTTTGACCTTTAATACCAAGCAGATTTTTTAAAGTAATTTTATTTTCTTTAAGTTCATCCTCCCCACAAATTACTGCTATGGGACAACCTTTTTTATTGGCGTAAGTTAGTTGTTTTCCTAGGTTTTTTTTACTATCAAGAAAAATCTCAGAATTAATATAGCTATCTCTCAAAATTTTTAAAATTTCATAATAATTTTTTAAATATTTTTGATCCATAACACATACAATAACTGGTTTTTGCTCCTCAATTTTAACTTGATCAAGTTGCAACATGGCAAACAATAATCGATCAACTCCGATACTTATTCCTGTACCAGGAATATCTACTCCTTTAAATCTTGAGATTAATTTATTATATTGTCCTCCAGAACAAATACTGCCAATATCAACTTCTTTGCCTTTGCTGTTTTTTGTTTTAAAGTTAAGATTTGTTTCAACACAAAAGCCATCGTAATAATTTAGTGCTCTGCAAATTGAAAAGTCTGTGGTGATTTGATCCTTAAATTTACTATAATCTAAAATTTCTAATAATTGATTTATTTCATTTACTCCTTCTTGAGATAACTTATTTGTAAGAAATTTTTCTATATCAAAAATAGCTTTAGAAAACTTAGATAAATCTGAATTTTTAATATCCATAGTTGTTTCTAAAAATTCTACAATTTTTTCTGTTTGGACCTTTGATAAACTTGCGCCTTGTGTAAAAGCCCCTGAATCATCTTTTCTACCTTTTTGTAAAAGTTCAACAACACCTTTAATTCCTATCTTCGATAATTTATCAATAGATCTGATTGTTTTAATTTCTTGGCTAGGGTCAGTTATACCTATCTGTTTTAGAAAACCCTGAATTATTTTTCTATTACTTAAATAGATTTTAAATTGATTTTTTTTTAAACCACATTCAAGTAATGTGCTTGCAATTAAATTACAAAGTTCCGCATTTGCTTGAGCAGGATTAACATTTCCAACTATATCACAATCTGCTTGGGTAAATTCTCTATAACGAGCATTCCCAGCTTTTTCATTTCTAAATACATTTTGAATAGCGTATCTTTTATATACTGAGGGAAGCTCTTGATTATTCTGAGCAACAAATCTCGCCAAAGGACTAGACAAATCATATCTAAGAGTAATTTTTTTACCACCATCTTCAAATGAGAATACATCAGACATAGGATTACTATCATCCTCTGCAAGAAAGGATCCTATATTTTCACTAATTTCGAATGATGGAGTTTCTAAGGGATCAAACCCAAATTTTATAAAATTATTCTCAATAGCTCTTAAAAGCTTTTTTTTAAGAAGTAATTTTTTATTCCATCTATCTTCAAACCCTGGAGGTAATCCTGGAATTAACTTATTTTCTTTATTCATTGTTTGGTACAGTTTGATGGTTCTGCCCCATCGCCTCGATCTCCACAGGATCACGTGCTACTATTACACCAAAACTGCTTCCTTAATTGTTTTATACTAAATGTGGATAAAATTAAATTTATAAAATGATTAAATAGCTAGCGTGCAGCCAGCATGGAAATGATGTCTGTGCGTAAATTTGAAAACTGTAATTTTTTTAATCATTGCTGACTAGATAACATCTAAATTTTAAAATTCAAGGATGAATTGTATAGGAATAGTTTTAGTAAAAATTTACTAAAATATCCCTATACAATAATGTTGATGATTAAGAATTATGAGGTTTTTTGCAGATTAACTGCTGCTGGACCTTTTTCTGCGTCTTCAACTTCGAATGTAAGTTCATCACCTTCGTTTAAGAATTTTAAACCTGCTTCTCTTACAGCCGATGCATGGACGAACACGTCTTTTTCTTTATCTTCTCTTTCGATAAACCCGTAGCCTTTTTTCGAGTTATACCATTTTATCTTACCTTTTAGACTCATTTGTACTCTTTCTTAGTTATTATTAATTAAGCTAAAATTTAGCTTGATCGTTTGTTAAAGGATTTTTAAAATTTATTCAAGAAATAATTTGATTTGAATGGTGGAACCCCCTCAAATCGAATGAGGTCCTAACGCTTTTCAGGCGTTCGTGCGCACCAGCTACACCAGGGTTCCATAATTTAAGATCGAAATATTATTCGACCTTTTGTTAAATCATATGGGGTCATCTCGACAGTGACTTTGTCTCCCTGTAGGACCCTAATACGATTTTTCCTTAATTTTCCGGCTGTATGTGCCGTAATCATATGCCCGTTAGAAAGTTCTACTCTAAACATAGCGTTGGGTAATAAATCTTTTACTACTCCATCGAAAGTTAAAGTATCTTGTTTTGTCAAATTTAATAACTCCTAATTCTTGATTTAATACTTTGAGCATGACCTTCTAAGTTTTCATACTCGGCAAGTGTTATAGCTTGCTTGCCAATTACTTCAATACCCTTTTTTGATAAATTTATATAGCTAATTTTTTTATAAAAATCGCTGACATTTAATCCTGACGAAAATTTAGCTGATCCCATTGTGGGTAAAACATGGTTTGTGCCAGCATTATAATCTGTAACTGCCATAGCAGAAAACTTGCCCATACAAATACTTCCAGCATTCAAAATTTTATTTATATATTTTTTAGGTTTAGATATATTTAACTCTAAATGTTCAGGGGAAATTAAATTTATCAAATCTATTACATTTTTATCATTCTTGGCATGTATTAATAAACCATTAGCTTTCAAACTTTTCTCTGCAATATTTCTTCTAGGTAAATTTTTTAAGTTTATTTTAATTAAATTTTTAATTTCTTTTAAAACAGAGAGATCTTTTGATATTATAATAGATTGTGAATTAACGTCATGTTCAGCTTGCGCAATTAAAGATGTGATAACACTTTTTATTTCAGTTTTTTTATCTGCCACCACTGTGATTTCAGAAGGACCAGCAATCATACCTTCCACTCCTACATCTCCAAAAACTTCTTTTTTTGCTTTTGCAACATATATATTGCCAGGTCCAACTATTTTATCAACTTTTTGGATATAAGTTAAACTACCAATGGCTTGCGCGCCACCTATTGAATAAATTTCCTTAATTCCTAATTTTCTAGCGACATAAATTACTGCTGGATTTAATTTATTATTTAATCTTGGATTAGCTAAAATAATTTTTTTAACACCTGCAATTTTAGCAGGAATAGCATTCATGAGCAAAGTAGATGGTAAATTTGCTGGAACATAAACTCCAACTTTATTAATTGGTACAGATCTGTAATGAAAAGTATTTTTTAGTTTATCTCTGTAACTTATGTTTTTTACTTTTTGGAGAGAGTGATATTTAAATATTCTATTGTAAGCATAATCAATTGCTTTTTTAACCTTTGGATTTAAAGATGTTATTGCCTTATTTATTTCTCTTGAAGAAGGTTTAATGCGACTATTTTTGCTAAATTTTTTTTCGTATTTAATTAAAGCTTTATTTTTATTTTTTCTGATATCTTTAAGTATCTTAGAAACTACAGCAATGTTAGTGTTTTGAATAACTCCTCTGCGTTTATCCAATACTTTCTCTAACTGTAATATGCTTCTTGAGTTTGTAAACTTATTAATTTTAATCATCAACTTGCCTTAGATCCTCTAATGTAACTTCCATAATTTCTGCTTCAAGGGTTATAATTCCATTATTTGAAAATAATAGAATTATTTCATAATTATTTTGTTTTTTAAATAAATCTATAGCTAATAGCTCTAAAATATTTTCCTCATTATTTTGACTAATATTCTTTGATTGGGATTTCTCAATAAATTCAAATTTTAAAATACTTTTTATTTTTTCTATAGAGTTATTTTTTTCTTTATTTTCTCTTTCAAGAGATATTAAAAAAATTTTGTTGTCTTTTAAAAATTTGATTTCAGATTGCATAATTTTAGCTTCAGAACAGAGGGCTGAAATAACCCTTAGATCTTCTTGATTTTGGGCTATTATTTTTTTTAAAAATTTTTTAATCATTTAAACTTTTGAAATTATTTTTATACCTAATTTTTTAAGTTTTAATTCAAGATTATAATAACCTCTCAAACCATGATAAATTCTAGAAATTTTAGATGACCCATTCGCTGCAATTGCGCCAAGGATAATTGAAAAAGTAGTTCTTAAATCCGATGAAATACAATCGGCTGAGTTAAGTTTTTTTTGACCTATTATAATAGCTTTATTTTTTTTTATAATAATTTTTGCTCCCATTCTATTTAGCTCAGGCGCTGCCATAAATCGGTTAGAAAAAATTGTTTCCTCAATTTGGCTTTTGCCTTGTATCGTTGTTAATACTGCCAATATAAGAGGCATATTATCTGTTGCAAAATTTGGAAATGGTCCAGTTTTTAATTTTATTGGTTTTAATTTTTTGCTTGAAATTAATTTTATTGAACTTTCATTTGATTCTATTTTATAACCAATTTTTTTTAATATCTCAATCTCAGATCTAAGATTAGCTGGATCAATATTGTTTATTTTAATTTTACAGTTAGTAATTGCACCTACACACAGATAGCTAAATGCTTCAATTCTATCTCCAATAATAGAATGCGTTCCATTAACGAGTTCTTTTATACCTTTTATTTTAATGGATCTTTTTCCTAAAAATTTAATATCTGCACCAGAGTTGTTTAAAAAATTAATTAAATCTATAACCTCAGGTTCAATTGAAATATTTTTTATATAATGAGTTCCTTTGACAAACACAGAGGCCATAATTAAATTTGAAGTTCCTGTAACCGTAACTTTTGGAAAATTATATTTACTTCCGATTAAACCATTTTCAGATGAAATATTAACATACCCCTTATTTAAAATATTATTTGCTCCTAAACTTTTAAATCCCGCAAGATGCCAAGAAGTGTCTCTAACTCCTAATGCACATCCTCCTCCTAAAGCTACTTTAATTTTTTTTTGTGGATATCTTCCTAATAATGAACCCATTGTTAAAACTCCAGCCCTCATTGTGGAAACTAAATTATAAGGAACTATTAACTTATGATTTTTTTTATTAGTTATTGTCATCATTTTTTTTTTCTCTGAAATGTCTACTTTAGCGCCTAAAGATACTAAAAGATCCTTCATAGTTAGTACGTCTTTTACAAATGGAACATTTTTTAAAATTACTTTATTTTTAAATAAAATAGATGCTGCCATTAAAGGAAGACAGGAATTCTTGGCTCCACTTATGTTTACTTCGCCCTTAATAGCTTTATTAGGGCCTTTTATTATAAATCTTTTCATTATTTTATTTTGATTTTGCTAAAGTAATTCCTGTTTGCCCTTGATACTTCCCACCTCTATCCGCATAAGAGATTTCTGGCTGTTCTCCTTGGAAAAATAAAATTTGAGCTGCTCCACTATTTGCATACAGTCTTATAGAATTACTTGTGTGATTTGAAAATTCCAAAACTAGATTTCCGTGCCAGCCTGCCTCGAGAACTGTAGGAGGAGTTCCTAAACCACACCTTGCATAAGTTGATTTCGCAGTAACAAGTCCTGTCACATTACGTGGCATTTTAAAGTATTCTAAACTACTAGCTAACGCAAAAGAATTTGGAGGAATTAAAATAGAATCCTCCCCTTTTACAGTAATAAAGTTATCTTCGCTAAAATTTTTTGGATCTGCTGTTGCTCCTTTTATATTAGTAAATATTTTAAATTCCGATCCACATCTAAGATCATAGCCAAAAGAATTGAGTCCATGGCTAATTCCTTTTGATATACTTTTGCTAACAAAAGGATTTATCATTTCTTCATCTTCTGCAAATTTTTTTATTTGTTTATCACTTAGAATCATTTTTTTTTGTAATTTTTTTTTGTAAAATTTTTCTTTTTTTTAAATTCTTTCTTAAAGCATTCTCAAGATCAAGCTTTGAGGGCTTTCTTTTTTTATTCATGTATTAACTATTTCTTATCTGGATTTGTTAAATGGTCTAGTGTGATTACTGTATCTAAAGGAATTGTCTGATCTTCTTTTTTATTTTTTTCTACTAAACCTTTCTCGTTAGCTTTTGCTTGCTTCTTGGCTCTTTTCTCGGCAAGCTTTTTCTCTCTCTTAGCTTGCTTTTCCATAGCTTTGGCACCTCTGGTGCTTTTATAATCGTAGTGTATACCCATGGTGTCATTCCTTTGTCTGATATTTACTTATAAATTAAGTCAATAGTTTGTCAAATTTAGTTTTATACAATATTCTCGAGAAAAAGCCTCGATAGTTAAATGGTATAACAGGTCCATGGTAAGGATCAGTTTCCAGTTCAATCCTGGGTCGAGGCACCAATTATTTATAAAAAAATTTTCTCAAGAATATAGCAATTAAAACTAGAATAATAATTCCAATAATTGGAAGGTAAATATCAGCTGTTAAAATTAATTCTGCAAAAGTTGGAGGTTCATTATTTTCCTCTAAAATTTTGCTTAAACCTGCGCCTAATGAAACGCCAACAAATAGCTGTGGGGCCATTCCAATTATAGAGCCAAAAAAGAAATTTTTTATTTTTACATTAAATAAAGCTGGCAAAATGTTGGAAATAAAAAAAGGTATGCCTCCAATGAATCTATAAATTAAAAAAAATATAAACTCATTTTTTTTAAATTTTTCAGTCAAATTGAAAAATCTTTTAGAAAATTTTTCTTTAATAATATCTTTAAAAAAAAAGTTTGCGAAAATATAGAGTATTGTTGCTCCAAAAGACAAACTAAAAACAACAAGAAAAGTTCCTAATAATTTTCCAAAAATAAAACCTCCAACTAAGAATACTGGTGAGCCAAATCCTAAAAGAAAAACCCAAACAACTGTGCAAATAAAAAATATTATACTTAATAGAATTATATTGCTGTCTTTAAATCCTTCTAGTTTATCCCTATTAGTTTTTATGAACTCATAATTTGTAAAGTCTTGAATTGAAAAATTTTGGAATAAAAACCACAAAAAAATTGAAATTATCAATATGTATGAAATACTAATATATATTTTGATATTTTTTGTATTGTTCATGGTAATAATTTATTAAAAATCCCTGTACTTATATAGTTTTATTTTCTATAAGAACGAAATTTTAACAGTAATTTAATAACCTATGAAAAGAACCTGGCACCCAAGTAGAGTAAAAAGAAAAAGAAAACATGGTTTTAGATCTAGAATGTCTACAAAAAAAAGGCAAAAGGTTCTAAAAAACAGAAGAAGAAAAGGTAGAAAAAAACTATCAGTTTAATGAAAAGCAAAATTTTAAGTCTTTCAAAGAGTGAGGATTTCAAAAATTTGTTAAACGGAAGAAAAATTTCAAATCCTTATTCAACAATTTTCTTTAAAAAACTTTCTTCAAAAAATAATAAATTATTGAATGTTAGTTTTGTTGCAAAAAGAAAAATTGGAAATGCGGTTAAAAGAAATAAAATTAAAAGAAGACTAAGAAATATTATGAATGATGCTGCCAAAAAGGTAAACATGAATTTAAACTATTCTTATTTATTTATTGCAAAAAAAAATATGTATGATGCTGAATATAAAATGATAAAAAGTTCAATAATTAAAGATTTATCAAAAGTAAAATAATGAAAATAATATTCATATATATAATCAAATTATACAAATTAACTTTATCTCCAATTCTTGGTCCAAGCTGTAGATATCTGCCAACTTGTTCAGATTATTTTATCGATTGTCTTAATGAATACGGTGTTATCAGAGGTACATTAAAAGGCACTAAAAGAATTCTATCATGTCACCCTTTCGGTGGAGAAGGATATGACCCTGTAAAGAAAGGTAAAAATTAATGGATTTAAAAAATACTCTAGCAGCAGTATCATTAAGTGCAGCTATTATTGTTCTATGGGGTTTATTTTTTGCACCGGATACAAAACAAGTCAAAGAAGCTCAATTAGAAAAAGAAAGAAATGAACTTGTAAATAATGAAGATGCGCCAAAATTAATTGAAAATGAAGAAATAAAAGTATTAACAAGAGAAAAAGCTATTAACGAAAGCTCAAGAATTATATTTGAAAACGAAAATATTATTGGTTCAATATCTTTAAACGGTGGAATTATTGATGATCTTACATTTAAAAAATACACAACCTCAGTTGATAATGAAGAAAAAGTTGTTCTATTAAATCCTAAAGAAATCAAAACTGGTTATTATATAGACTCCGGGTGGGCTATTAATAATAATGAAATTGAAGCACCAAACAATAAAACAGTTTGGGCAATAGAAGGAAATAGTAAACTTACACCTAACAATCCTGTCAAATTAACTTGGACTAATACTAGTAATATTAAATTTGAAAAAATAATAAAACTAGATGATAAATTTTTATTCAATATCGAACAAAAAATAATAAATAATTCAGAAAAAACCTATAATTTTTATCCATATGGACAAGTAATAAGAAATACAGCTCCGCAAGTAACTAATTTTTATATATTACATGAAGGTCTTCTTGGTGTATTTGATGGTGAATTAGTCGAAAAAGATTATGATGATATTGAGGATAAATCTTATTCCAAAAATGCTAATGAAGGGTATGTTTCGATTGTTGATAAATATTGGGTTGCAAGCATCATTCCTGAAAATAATAAATCATTTAGAGCCGACTTTGATTACAAAAATAAATTTAGAGCAAGTTTTATAGAAAACAAACCAACAGTCGTTGGAGCGAATGAAACAAAATCTAATAAATTTAAAGTTATAATTGCTGCAAAAGAGGTGGATATCATTGATGGATATGCAGAAAACCAAAATATAAGTAAGTTTGATTTAGTAATTGATTGGGGGTGGTTTTATTGGATTGTTAAACCATTATTTTTTGCAATCGATTATTTTTTTAAACTTACAGGTAATTTTGGAATAGCAATTATTTTAATTACCATTTGTATAAGAATTGCATTCTTTCCACTTGCAAATTTATCGTTTAAATCGATGGCTAGAATGAAACTTCTTCAGCCTGAAATGGCAAGACTTAAAGAGCTCCACAAAGAAGACAAAGTAAAGCTCCAACAAGAAATGATGGCTTTATATCGAAGAGAAAAAGTAAATCCTTTGAGTGGTTGCTTCCCCATACTTCTCCAGATTCCCTTCTTCTTCGCTATATACAAAATGTTATTTGTAACAATCGAGATGAGACATCAGCCTTTTTTTGGATGGATTAAGGACTTAAGCGAAAGAGATCCAACAAGTATATTTAATGCCTTTGGTTTAATTCCATGGGATCCACCATCTTTTTTATTGATTGGTGCCTTTCCGTGCCTAATGGGACTAACAATGTGGCTTCAACAAAAACTAAATCCTGCTCCTCCAGATCCAATTCAGGCAAAAATATTTATGTTCTTTCCTTTGTTTTTAACCGTAATCTTAGCTCCATTTCCAAGTGGATTGGTAATCTATTGGACATTTAATAATATTTTCACAATGATGCAGCAAGTTGTTATTATGAGAAAGACAACTGTTAAAACTCAAGTCTAAAAATGAAACTAGAAAATTTGTTACCTAAAGATGGTCCATCCATCAATGAAGTAAATAAATACATTGATAAATATAAAAATGATATAATTGTTGTTAAATGTGGTGGCAGTTGTTTAATTGATAAAAATTTATTTGACCAATTAATTGAGGATATTTCAATTATAAATAAATTGGGTTTAAAAGTTATAGTTGTTCATGGTGGTGGAAAAAATATAAAAAAAAAACTTGATGAGGCTAAATTAGAAACTAAATTTATTAATGGATTAAGAGTTACTGATGAAAAGACTGTTAAGATTGTAGAAGAGTCATTAATTGAACTAAATAATGAAATAATTTCTGAATTAAGAGATAAGAATTGTGAAGGAGTAGAATTTTCTCCAAATAATAATAATATAATTTTTGTTGATCAAATTAGTAAGGAATTAATGTATGTTGGTAACCCTAAAGAAATTAAATCAGATAAAATGCTTAAACAAGTAGAAGCAAAAAAAGTTCCAGTTATTGTGCCAATTGGAAAAGGGCAAGATAATAAAAATTATAATATAAATGCCGATACTACTGCTGGTGCTATAGCAAAAAAAATTAATGCAAGAAGACTGCTTTTAATGACAGACGTAGAGGGAGTTTTGGATAAAGATAAAAAACTTATTTCGGAAATTAAATCAGATACTGCTAACAAAATGATGGATGATGAGATTATTACTGGTGGAATGATACCTAAAATTAATACATGTATCGATGCTGTAAATAATGGTGTTACTGGTGTGGTAATTGTTGATGGAAGAAAATCTCATTCAATTTTATTTGAAATATTTTCTGACAAAGGTGCAGGAACATTAATTAGAAAATGAAAAATCTTAATAATATTAAAAATATCTTATTTGATTGTGACGGCGTTTTATATGAAGATCTAGAAGCAGTTTTTGGTCAAGTAAGTAAAAGAATGACTCAATACATCTCTAATAAACTAAATGTAGATTTAAAAAAAGCAAAAGAATTACAAACTAGTTATTTTCATAAATATAATACTAGCTTAAATGGTCTTATGATCCATCACAAAGTTGATCCAAAAGATTTTTTAAAATTTGTGCATGATATAGATTTAAGTTGTTTAAATAAAAATGACATTCTTAGAGACGAATTAATTAATTTAAATTTAAAAAAATATGTATTCACAAATGGTAGTAGAGAACATGCTGAAAATATAATTCGCCAATTAGGTATAGAAGATTTATTCGATGATATTTTTGATATAGTTGATGCGAAATATTTTCCTAAACCAGATCCTAATAACTATGATTTAATGTTAAAAAAGTTTCAAATTGATCCTAAAGAAACATTATATATCGAAGATATAGCGAAAAATTTATCTATAGCAAAAAAATTAGGCACAACTACTGTTTGGTTAATTAATGAAGAACAATGGGGTAAAAAAGACTCAGATAAAGAATTTATAGATTATAAGATCAAAAATGTATCTTTATTTTTAAAAGAAATAAGGTTATTAAAAAGTTCATAAATTATGTCTATAGAAAAAATTATAAATGATGCTTGGGAAAATAGAGAACAAGTTAATCAAAAGTCTGATAAATCTTTAAAAGATGCAATTAACCAAGTTATTGAAAATTTAGATAGTGGCAAAGCAAGAGTTGCTGAAAAAGTAAATGGCGAATGGGTAACACATCAACATTTAAAAAAAGCTATAATGCTAAGCTTTAGAATTTATCCTATGGAGAATTTAAATGGTCCTTATAGTAGTTGGTACGATAAAGCTCACTTGCTTAAAGGTAAAACAGCAGGATGGACAAAAGATGATCATGAAAAAGCTGGCTTTAGGATGGTTCCTAACTCACCTGTAAGAAAAGGATCTTATATAGGAAAAAATGTAGTTCTAATGCCATGCTATGTTAACATTGGTGCTTACATAGATTCAGGCACAATGATTGATACATTTGCAAGGGCAGGTAGTTGTTGTCAAATTGGAAAAAATTGTCATATATCAGCGGGTAGTGGTGTTGGCGGTGTACTTGAACCAGCACAAGCATTACCAACAATTATTGAAGATAATGTATTTTTAGGAGCTATGTCTGAAGTTGTTGAAGGCGTAATTGTAGGAGAAGGATCTGTATTAAGTATGGGAATGTATATTGGCCAATCAACAAAAATTGTAAATAGATCAACGGGTGAAATAACTTATGGAAAAATTCCACCATACTCAGTTATTGTGCCAGGTACTTTACCTGATAAGAAAAACCCATCTGCACCATCACTAAGCTGTGCAGTAATAATTAAGCAAGTTGACGAAAAAACTAGATCAAAAACTTCAATTAACGATCTTTTAAGAGAATAGATTAATGAAAACATATAATGAAATAAAATTAGCTCAAGAGCTAATAAGATTTCCAACACTAAAAACTGAGGATAAGGGTATAATGAAATTCTTATCAAAAAAACTTACTAATATTGGTTTTAAATGTAAAATAGTTAAATCAAAGGGAACTGGACCAAAACCAGCCTTAAATTTATATGCAAGGTTTGGTAAATCAAAACCTCATATAAATTTTTTAGGACATACAGATGTAGTTGCTAACCTTAATAATTGGAAAATTCCACCTTTTAAAGCTTTTGTAAGAAAGGGATATTTGAATGGTAGAGGATCTCAAGATATGAAAGGTGGTATAGCTTGTTGGATAAGTGCAGTTAGTAATTTTATCAAAAATAAACAATTTAAAGGATCTATATCAATTATTATTTCAGCAGACGAAGAAACTACAGGTTATGGCTGTCCAGCAGTTATGAAATATCTTAAAAAAAGAGGTGAAAAAATAGATTTTTCTGTAGTAGGAGAACCATCTTCAAATAAATCAATTGGAGACGAAATAAGAATTGGAAGACGTGGTTCTATGAATGGAATAATAACTGTATATGGAAAAAGTGGTCATTCAGCATTTTATGGGTCTTATATCAATCCATGTACAGCTTTAGCTAAAATAATAGCAAAATTAAAAAGTTCATCTCTAGATAATGGTACTAAATTTATGCCATCGTCTAATTTAGAATTTACAAAAATGAATGTAGATAATTTATCTGAAAATGTAGTACCTCAGTCTGCTAGTGCAAAATTTAATGTGAGATTTAATTCTAAACATAAGTCAACTTCTTTAAAGAAAAAACTAAATAAAACAATTAATACAGTTGCAAAAAAAGAGAAATGTAAAACTAAAATAGAATATAAAGTTAGTGGAGAAGCATTTTATACTAAGCCAAATAAAGAAATCTATATGGTTAAAAAAATTGTTAAAAAAGTTACAGGTAATTCAGCGAAGTTAAATTGTAGAGGCGGAACAAGTGATAGCCGATTTTTAGGCTCAATTCCAAGACTAGAACTAGGATTAAGAAATAGCACTATTCACATGGTTGATGAAAAAACGTCGATTTCAGATTTGAAAAAATTAACTAAAATATATTATAATATTTTAGAAAAATATTTTTAATGAAAACTGCAATTGTTACATCAAAATCATCATTAAATCACAATACTGGCTCTGGACATCCAGAAAGTATCTCTAGAGTTACATCCATTATTCAAAAATTAAAAAAAAACAAAAAATTGATTTGGAAGACTCCAACTGACTATGACAAAGATATTATAAAAAAAACTCATTCATCAAGTTACATAGATAATGTTGAAAACGCATTTCCAAAAGAAGGATTGGTTTTTTTAGATGGTGATACAGTTGTTTCACCTGGAAGCAAAGATGCAACTTTTGATGCGGTAGGTTCAATAATAACTGCAATAGATGGAATTGAAAATAAAGAATATGATGCAGCGCATTGTGTAACTCGTCCACCTGGTCACCATGCTGAAAAAAGTAAAGCAATGGGTTTCTGTGTAATAAATAATATTGGCGTTGCTGCAAATTATTTAATTTCAAAATATAAATATAAGAGAGTTGCGGTTATAGATTGGGACTGTCACTTTGGAAATGGAAGTTATGATATTCTTAAGTCAAATGAGAATGTTTTTTTTTCTAGCTTACATCAATATCCATATTATCCAGGTGGTGGGACTGAGAATCAAAAAGGTGATCACAATAATGCTTTGAATATTCCATTGCCCGCTGGAACTAGCTCTAGAGAATATTTTGATGCATATGAACATATGCTTAAAAGGTTAAAAGATTTTAAACCTGAGTTTATTTTAATGTCAGCAGGATTTGATGCACATAAAGATGATCCTTTATGTCAATTAAATTTAGAATCAAAAGATTATTACGAAATAACTAGAAGAGCCTTGAAAACGACAAAAGAGTTTTGTAATGGAAAAGTCGTATCTATTCTAGAAGGTGGTTATGATTTAAATGCTTTAGCAGAAAGTGCTAATGAGCATGTTAACGCACTTTTAGAATTTAATTGAGATTTTCAAAAATTATCATAAATAGACACGATGACTTTATATAAAATAAAAAAATCAAATATTGATAAAAATGGACGAGGTCTATACGCTGCTAAGAATATTAAAGCAAATACTAAAATTATAGAGTATGTAGGAAATATTATTACAAAAAAACAAACAGAAAATTCTAATAAATTCGATAATTCAAAACCAATTTATTTATTTAATTTAAACAAAAGATATGATTTAGATGGGGACGTTTCATGGAATACTGCACGTTTGATTAATCATTCTTGTTCAAATAACTCCGAATATGAAGGAACAGGTTTAAAAATTTGGGTTGTTTCAAATAAAGAAATTAAAAAAGGAGATGAAATAACGTGTGATTATGGTTTTGGTTACGATTCTGACTACAAACAGTTTCCTTGTAAATGCAATTCTATTAATTGCTGTGGTTACATCGTTAGAACAGAAAGTCGCTGGAGAATTAATAAAAAATTCAAAAAAAACCTAACAATTAGTAGATAATTTTTTCAAGATATAACCCACATGCTGGCGCAGGTGGTGCACAATATTTTCTATTTTTTGATTTTAAGACTTTTTCTAAATCTTTAATTTCCCACTTATTTTCACCAACATATTTTAAACATCCAATAATTGATCTTACTTGGTTTTTAAGAAATGATTGTGAATTTAAAACAAATAAAATTTTTTCATTTTTTTTTGTTATTTTTATTTTTTTTAAAGTTCTTACTGGAGTGTTGGCTTGACAGTTAGAAGATCTGAATGCATTAAAATTATGTGTGCCTATTAGTTTTTTTGAAGCTTTTTTTGCCAGTTTAAGATCAATTTTAGACCTTATATGCCAAACTTTATTTTTATCAAGTGCGGGGGGTGAATTTCTATTAAGTATTATATATTTATATTCTCTCTCTTTTGCTGAAAATCTTGCATGAAATTTAGAGTTTTTTTTAACAATTTTTTTAATTGAAATATTTTTTTTATTTAAAAAATAATTTGCTGAAGAAATAAATTTATATTTATTTAGTATATTATTTTTTATATCAAAATGTGCTGATTGGTTGCTGGCATGAACCCCAGCATCAGTTCTTCCCGAACCATGAATTCTAACATTTTCTTTTAATATTTTTGATAAAATTTTTTCGATTTCATTCTGAATAGACTTGCCATTTAATTGAGATTGCCAACCAACATAATTGGTACCATCATATTCTATAATTATCTGATATCTATGCATCTAACAGACTTGTTCCCTTTTTAATTTGAGAACCGGGCAAAAACTCGTTTATTTTTTGAGACTTTTTTCCTTCTCTTTGAATTTCTATAATTTTAATTGAATTATTCCCACAGCCAATTTCAAGATCGTTTGTTAAAACTTTTCCTGGATTTTCTTTAGAAAATGATTTTTCTGCCTTTAGAATTTTATACCTTTCTCCTTTAAATAAAAAATAACCTCCTGGATATGGATATAGTCCATTTATTTTTCCAATAATATTTTCTGAGCTCTCTTTCCAATCTATTAATCCTTCTACTTTTTCAATTTTTTTTGCATATGTGGCCTTTGAATGATCTTGAGGTTTAAAACTGATTTTTTTATCTAGTATGCTATCAATTATATCTGAGATATTTTGAGAGGCTAAAATAGAAAGTCTTTCGCTTAAATTTTGAGCATTCTCATTATCTTCAATATTTGTTTTAATGATATGAGAAATATCTCCTTCATCCAATTTTTCATTAATTTTCATAACACTAATGCCTGTCTCTTTATCTTGGTTCATTATTGATCTTTGAATTGGTGCTGCACCTCTCCATCTGGGAAGTATAGATGCATGTAGATTTATAAAACCTCCTTTACTCAAAGATAAAAAATTTTTTGGTATAATTTGTCCATATGCAACTACAATGACTAAATCTAAATCTAAATTTCTTATATATTCATACTCTAAATTATTTTTCTTAAGTTGATTTGGAGTTCTAATATTAAGATTTAAAGTTTCGGCTAATAAATTTATAGGAGATTTTTCAATTTTTTGTCCTCTATTAGATTTTTTTGGAGGTTGTGTATAAACTACTGTGATTTCATAGCCATTCTGGTAAATATGTTTTAAAACAGGAACTGCAAAATTTGGCGTTCCCATAAAAGCAATTTTTCGTTGCATTAATTAAATTACTAAAGTTTCGGAACTTTTTTTCTGTTTAGAAAGTTTTTTTACGATAATTGATTTTTTTAATTTTGAAAGATAGTCAATAAATAATATTCCTTCTAAATGATCCATTTCATGTTGAATGCATGTTGCTAACAAACCATTGGCTTTAATTATTTTATGTTTTCCATAATAATCTAAATATTCTATTTCACATGTGGCCGGACGATCAACTTCCGCAAATTGGTTTGGTACCGACAAACATCCTTCTTCATATGTTGAAAATTCCTTATTTTTATTTTTAATTACAGGGTTTACAAAATAAATTGGGGTTTTTTTTTGATCATTTTTAGAAATATCCATCACTATAATTCTCTTTGGTACTCCGATTTGAATTGCCGCCAGTCCTATTCCGTTTGCGGAATACATAGTTTCCAACATATCATCCATCAAAGACTGTTCATCTTTAGTAACCTTATCTACAGGTTTAGATACTTGTCTCAATACTCTATTTGGTTCTATCAATATTTCTCTTATAGCCATAAAAAATATATTAATTTATACCCTTATTGGTAAAGTTTTTAAAATAATTTTATTTCTAATTTGGTCAAGATCTAGCTGATTAAGTGTAATTAAAATAAAATTTAAAGTTTCTGAGCCAAGATCTTCTAATTTATCTTCACCAATTATTTCAACAAATCTTAATAAAATTAATCCTAAATCCCTATTATTTATTTTAACTTGTAAGTCAGGGGGTATATTTGCCTTAGGTTTGTATCGATCTGTAAATTTTTTTTGTATTTTAATTCCGTCATATTTAAAAGATTCTAATAATATTTCATCACTTGTGGTAATAATATATTTTTTATCTTTTAAAATAGTCTTCAACAAGTCATTTATTTCTTTTTCTATCTTAGAGTTATCATTATTTTCTATAAAATAGTTTAATAATTTAGACTGGTGAATAATTTTATTATTAAATTTTATTTTTTTTATTTCAGACTCTTCGGTAATAATATTGTTCTGATAAAATGAGGTAAAATCTGATGTGATTTCTGTTGAATCAATTTCAGTTAAAATTTTAGAAAGCTCAAAATAAAAAGCATTGCCCAAATTATCATTTTCAAACAACTTTTTTAATAATCTAGCCAAGTCTAACTTTTCACTTGGTTCATTTGTTAAAAGCATTTTTTGATAAATTAGTGCTCTTTGGCTTGATTTATCTAAAGTTTTATAATTATCTTTAGCTAAATATAACTGATTAAAACTAAACTGATATCTTGTGTATAAATTAAATAATTGATTCTCATCATAATTTCTCTCATGTGTTGCTTTTTCAATTAGTTTAATTTTTTCAATATCCTCCAAATCAATATTCTCAATTTTTTCGAGTAGATTTGCTGATGCAAGATATTTCCATATATCCTTTGAAGTATTTTCATTGGGTAAATAATTAAAATTTTTAACAGTTCTATGAGACAAATGTAATTCAAACAAATTTTTATCTGAAATTTTGCCATCTGATTCTGTTTCAAAACCAATAAGCTCAAATATTTTTTTTTCAAAATAGTTATCATTCATTCCCATCTCTTTTTTTAAATCAAAAATAAGTAATGCTTTTTCAATTTGATTTGAATTTACTAAGCAATAAATTTTAAGTTTTGATGTATAGTCACTTGTCACCTCATCAATTACATCAAATATTTCACAACTTTTTTTTATATTTGCTTTTGCAAGATAGTGATTGGCATAATAATTTACTAAATCATCTTTTCCAAAAAAATCTGGATTTTTTTCAATAAATAATTTTATTAAATTTAAATCATTTTTTTTAATTAAAAAATTTTTTTGGAAAATATAAAATTCTTCTCTTGTAATATTTATACTAGGAACATTTGAATTTGTTAAAAGAGCTATTTCAAGTATGTCTTTGGCATCGTTAGATAAGTTTTGTGAATATATTTTTTTAAAAATTTTTTTTATTTCTTCACCCTCAGAATTTTTCCACATATCAATTGATAAATTATGTTCATCTGGATCATACAATCCATATAATGAAATTTTATTTTCAATGTTATTTTCTTGAAGGACTGTGTCTTGATTTTCATTTTGAGTTTGATTATTAAGATCATAAATTGATATAGATTGATCTGATTCTTCAGAAGAAACCATAGACTCACTTTGATCATCTTGATTTGATTCAATTTTGCTCTTATCAATGTTCCATATATCTGCAGGTTCATTTGCTAATGAGGTGTTAAAAAAAATAAAAAATAAAAAAATTAGATAATTTTTTTTATTTAACAATTTTGAAATTTTCATTAGGTATAATTTTTTCAATTTTTTTGTTTGGTGCAGGAAAATTGATAGATCCTAAAGCATATATAAAGCCTATTAAAACTATAATTATAAATATTATCTTTACTAATGGCCCTTTAAGCCTTCCAGTAATTGAATTATTATTTTTTCTTTGAAATTCCATAAATGTTTAATTAGTTTAGAAATAAGACATATTTATGTTTTTTCAATATTAATAAATGGTTAAAAAAAATATAGTATTAATTGGTATGATGGCTGCTGGAAAAACCACTATTGGTTTTAGACTAGCTAAGAAGCTAAATTATAATTTTTTTGACATTGACGCAGAAATTGAAAAATCAGAAAATGAAAAAATTGCCAATATTTTTCAAAACAAAGGTGAAAGCTATTTTAGAAAAATTGAAGAAAAAATAGCTTTAGTTTTTTTAGAAAAAAATAACTGTGTTATTTCCCTTGGAGGTGGAGCCTTTCTTAATGAAAATATAAGAAAAAAAATCAAAAAAAATAGTTATTCTTTTTGGTTAAACTGGAAAATTAAGACTATTTTAGATAGAATATCAAAAAATAAAAATCGACCGTTAGCGTTAAAATTAAATGATAAAGATCTTGTAAATCTTTATACAAAACGAATAAAATTTTATAAACTTTCTAATTTTAAAGTAAACTGTGAAAATAAAAATAAGAATGAAATCATAAGAAATATATTTAAATTATTAACAAATGAATATTCTTCGCATTAATACCAAAAGTAAAAAATATAATATTTATATTGGTCATAATTTAATTGCTAAATTTAATAAAATTATTAAAAAAGAAAAAATTTCTTTTAAAAAATCTTTAGTAATAGTTGATAAAAATGTACCAAAAAAATTTCTTAAAAAAATTTATTCGAGTTTTAGATGTGAAAGAAAATTAACTTTTTTTTTTAATTCATCAGAAAAAAATAAAAATTTTAATTATGTAAACTCTATACTTGAAATATTATTTAAAAATAATTTTTCTAGAAATGATGTAATAATATGCTTAGGTGGAGGAATTTCTGGAGATGTTGCTGGCTTTGCTGCAAGTATATATAAAAGAGGATTAAAATTTATTAATATTCCTTCTACACTCCTATCGCAAGTAGACTCCTCAATAGGAGGAAAAACTGGAGTTAATAATAAATTTGGTAAAAATTTAATTGGCTCTTTCTACCAGCCAGATTTAGTAATTTCTGACACGCTATTATTGCAAAGCTTACCTAGAAGAGAAATTATATGTGGATATGCCGAAATATTAAAGCATTCATTAATTAAAAATAAAAAATTTTTTTTATTCTTAGATAAAAACTTAAAAAATATTTTGAATTTAAAAAATAAATTTATCACCAAAGCAATTATTGAAAGCTGTAAAATAAAAAAACAAATTATTGAAAAAGACGAAAAAGAAACAAATTTGAGAAAAACCTTAAATTTAGGTCATACATTTGGTCATGCTTATGAAGCAACTCTGAATTATTCAAAAAAATTAAATCATGGTGAGGCTGTTTTGTATGGCATATTTTCCGCTGCACAATTTAGTAATAAATTTAATTTTTTAAATAATAATGATTATAAATTATTAATATCCCATTTATCTAATTTAGGCATCTTTGACTTAAATAAATTTTTCTCAAAAAAACATTTAAACAGAATTATAAGTTTTATGGTTTCTGACAAAAAAAATAATAGTAAAAAAATTAATCTTATAATCTTAAAAAAAATTGGAAAAGTAAATATATCAAATCAATTTTACCCTGAAAAAGTAAAAAAATTTATTAATTCAAACTTATTTAAATAATATTTGTATAGAATGAATATAATTTTTTATTTCATGATGTAGTACATTATGTACTTTTTTTGTCGCATCTATTTTACTGAGTATTTTAAGATTATTTGAAAATACTGTCAATTTTAGGTGAAATTTATTTTTTTCATGTGACGAATGTTTAAGATGTAGATAAGTTTTATCCTCAATAACAACATCTTCAACAAAAGAACTGTTTAATAATTTTGACTTGATATTTTCAATTAGAATATTTAATTCCATATTTAAAAATAATATAAATTAAATAAATATGAAAACAATTTGTGAATGGACCAATTGTAAAAATTTAGGCGAGTTTAAAGCTCCAATTGAAAAAGATAACAGTAAAAAATACAAAATGCTTTGTTTAGAGCACGTAAAAGAGTTTAATAGAAATTGGAATTATTTTTCAGGAATGAATGATGAGCAGGTTATGAAATTCATAAAATCTGATATGATATGGCATAAACCTACCCAAAGCTTTGCTTCTTCAGACAATTTTTTTAAAATACTTTGGAACAATGCTCTAAAAGATGAAAGGCATAAATTTAAAAATTTTAAAAATTTAGATCATATGAATCAGTTTAGATTTAGCAGCCAAGACTTCCAGGCATTTACTATTCTTAATGTTCCTGTGGGTATTGAATGGAAAAAAATACAGGAAAAATTTAAAAAGCTTGTTAAAAAATTTCACCCTGATATGAATTCAGGAAATAAAAAATTTGAGGAAAAACTTAAGATAATTACTTTGGCGTATACTCAACTTAAAAATACTTATAGAGGAAAAATTGACACCAAATATTAATTCAACACCTGATATAAAACTTTCGGTTAAACAAACTTTTGGAATTGAAAGCGATATGGAAATTGAAGGTTTTTCAAAAAAAAACGAATTTGTTCCCGAAATTGATAAAGGTTATAAGTTTGATAGAGATACTACTCTAGCAGTTTTGTCGGGGTTCTCTTTTAACAAAAGAGTTTTGGTCCAGGGATATCATGGTACTGGAAAATCAACTCACATAGAACAAATTGCAGCAAGATTAAATTGGCCATGTATTCGTGTCAATTTGGATAGCCACATAAGTAGAATAGATTTAATTGGTAAAGATGCAATTGTAATTAAAGAAGGCAAACAAGTTACTGAATTTAAAGAAGGAATTCTGCCATGGTCTATTCAGAATCCAGTTGCTTTGGTTTTTGATGAATACGACGCTGGAAGACCGGATGTAATGTTTGTAATACAAAGAGTGTTGGAGTCTGAAGGAAGTTTTACTTTGTTAGATAAAAATAAGGTTTTAAAACAAAACAAATATTTTAGATTATTTGCTACTTCAAATACAATTGGTTTGGGCGATACCAGCGGACTTTATCATGGAACCCAACAAATAAATCAAGGGCAAATGGACAGATGGAATATTGTTACTACATTAAATTATTTAGAACTTGAAAAGGAAATGGAAATAATTTTATCTAAAAATAAAAATATGAATAATGTCAAAGGTAAAGAAATTATTTCAAATATGATAAAAGTTGCCGCCTTGACTAGAAGAGGATTTGTGGCTGGAGACATATCCACAGTCATGAGTCCGAGAACAGTTATACATTGGGCTGAAAATAGTCAAATTTTTAAAGATATAGGATATTCTTTTAGGGTAACGTTTTTAAACAAATGTGATGATGTAGAAAAGAATACTATTGCTGAATACTATCAAAGATGCTTTGGGGAAGATTTGCCAGAATCCTTGGTAAATATTCAGATATAAATGAAAAAAGAAGAAAATATTAAAGAAAAATTTAAACAAGCACTTATTTCTACAGTTAAAGCTATATCCGAAGATTTTGATAATAAAAAAATTCTAGATAAAGAAAATAATAGTTCTAAAAATTATAATTTTTTTGAACTAGATAACCTAAATAATAAACATGATTTTCTAAAATTTAGAGCAGAAGCAGATTCTGAAGCATTAAAAAGGAAATTTTCAGATAAAAAAACATATTTAAAAAACCTACCAACTAAACCTACTTTAAAAACCTTATATAATATTTCCGAAAAAATAAGGTATGAAAAACTTGGAACTAAAATCTTAAAAGGAATTAGTAAAAATTTAAAAGAAAATTACAATCATAAAATAAACTTAAAAAGAAAAGATCAACTTAAATCAAAAGAGGATGCAACAATAACAGAGGCTT
Organism: Pelagibacteraceae bacterium AG-414-M23; assembly: GCA_003214525.1. Classification (GTDB taxonomy): domain Bacteria; phylum Pseudomonadota; class Alphaproteobacteria; order Pelagibacterales; family Pelagibacteraceae; genus Pelagibacter. Next base: position 44,831 of record QCLN01000001.1, read on the forward strand.
TTGAAATTTATATGTTAAAAAATTTTCTTGAAATTAAACTAAATCCTTTAAGTAAAAAAATACTGAGTTTTTGGGAAGATGATTTCAAGAATAGTTTTGGAAAACATCTAAATTATTTAAAAAATAGTCTTGAAGATCAAGAGCTATATAGTTCTAAGTTTATTGAGATTTTAGATGAATTGAATTTTTTGGAACAAGACGAGGAAGATAAAAACGAGACAAATAAACAAGATAATGAGCAGAATAATCAGCAAAATGATGAGTCAAATAATGAAAATAATGAAAATCAAGAACAGAATACTGCTGAAAATAGTTCTGAGTCCGATTTAGATTTAGATTTAAGCGAGTTCAGAATGGAAGAGCAACTCTTGGATACAGAAAGTGATCAACAAAGTTCTGAGAATATTGTTCAAAAACTAAACAATGCAAAAAGTAAAAATGAATATAATATTTTCACAAGAGAATTCGATGAAGTGGAAAAAGCTGAAAATTTAGAAGAAGCTGAAGAAATTTTAAAACTTAGAAAAAACCTTGATCAGCAGCTAGTTAATTTTAAAGATTTGATTACTAAATTGGCAAACAAACTACAGAGACAGCTTATGGCAAAGCAAAATCGTTCATGGGATTTTGATTTGGAAGAAGGACTTTTGGACAGTTCTAAACTACCAAGAATAATTATGGACCCTTACAACTCTTTATCCTTTAAGAAGGAAAAAGATTTTGAATTTAAAGATACAGTTGTCACTCTTTTAATCGATAATTCAGGTTCAATGAGAGGTAGACCAATAACAATAGCAGCACTCTGTGCTGATATATTATCTAGAACGTTAGAGAGATGCTCTGTAAAAGTTGAAATTTTAGGTTTTACTACAAAAAATTGGAAAGGAGGAATGTCAAGAGAAGCTTGGAATAAAAAAGGTAAAATTAAAAATCCTGGAAGATTAAATGATTTAAGACATATAATTTATAAAAGTGCAGATAGTCAGTGGCGCCAGTCAAAAAAAAATTTAGGTCTTATGCTTAAAGAAGGTATACTTAAAGAGAACATAGATGGAGAAGCAATAATGTGGGCATACAGCAGATTAAAGAAAAGAAAAGAAGAAAGAAAAATTTTAATGGTAATATCAGACGGTGCTCCAGTAGATGATTCTACTTTATCTGTTAATTCTGGAGATTATTTAGAAAAACATTTAAAAAAAGTAGTAAAATATGTTGAAAATAAGGAAAACATTGAAATTCTAGCAATAGGAATAGGTCACGATGTTTCAAGATATTATAATAAAGCTATTAAAATAACTGATGTTCAAGAGTTGGGGGATGTTATGATTGGAGAATTAAGCAATTTGTTTAAAAATAATAAAAAAGTTTTAAATTAAAGCCCTAATAAATCTTTATTATTCCATCTAATTATTATTTCTGCACCATTTCTAGTAATAGAGTTTCTGCAAATTACTTTTGCAAAATTTTTCTCCAATAAAGTTCCACCTATAAATATTCCAAGTCCTAGACCTGATTTATTATTATAATTATTTTCTTTTGTACTAATGTAGGGTTCTCCGATTTTATCTAAAATATTCTTTGAAAAACCTTCTCCATCATCTTCTATTATTACCTCAGTAATTTTACTATCTGAATTAATAGTAATAAATATTTTTTCTCTGGAAAATTTGTTTGCATTTCCTACGAAATTTCTTAATCCATAAATAATTTCAATAGATCTTTTAAATTTTAACGGATTTGTATCTTGATTATTTTGAAAAAAAAACTTCTTATTACTTATGCTTTGAAATGACTTAATAATTTCTTTAATATAATTTGACAATGTTAAATCGTGGTCAATAAACTCGTCGTCTACGTCTGGATTAAGAGTAAGTTTTTTTAATATTTGATTACATCTTTCAACTTGTTGATTTAGTAATGCTATATCTTTTTCAATATCTTTATTTCCTTTTAATGATTTGGATAATTCCTGCGAAATTATCTTAATTGTAGATAAAGGAGTAGCTAAAGAATGAGCTGCTGCTGCAGCTTGTCCCCCCAAAGAAACTAATTCATGTTCTTTGGCAATTAATTGTTGGATTTTATTTAGCGCTTCTTTCCTCAAGCTAGACACTTGACCAAAAGTTATTGCAAAGAAACTGAGGAAAATAAGGGCAATTATTAACGCTATTGGAACTGAATAATAGTAATAAATATTAAAAATATAATTATTTAATGGAGAGGGTAATTCATAATGGAAAAAAGTAATTAAAATAATTGAAGAAATTGTAAGAAGAATTAATAAAATGTTTGCTTTAATACTTAAGCTATTAGAAGAAAATATGCTCGGTATTATCAAAAATATTGAAAAAGGATTAATAGTACCACCAGTTAAATATAGTAAAAAAGTTAACTGTAAAATATCTAGTGTCAGAAAAATTAAAGATATTTTTTCTTCTAGTTGATTTTTTTTGAAAAAATAAAATAGAAAAATATTACTTAAAGCACCAATTAAAACTATAATATTTGCTAATATAAAATTAAATTCAAATTGAAAAATAAATGCAACAGAATTAATAGTTATAAACTGTCCAATTATCCCAATCCATCTTAAGTTTATATAAGTTTTTCTATTTAATGAATAATTTTTAGAATTATTTAAAAATTCCATTTAAACGTCTAAATTTGAAACATTTATTGCATTATCAACAATAAAATCCTTTCTTAATGAAACATCGTTACCCATCAAAGTGTATATCAAATCTTGATCTTTCTTTATATTTTTTGAATATTGTACTTGAAGTAAATTTCTTGTTTCCGGATTTAAAGTTGTATTCCATAATTCAATTGGATTCATTTCTCCTAAACCCTTAAATCTTTGAATGCTTAGCTTAGATTTTTCTTCGATTAAAATATTTTGGAAGTTTTTATTTTTTTTACTTATTTTTTTCAAATCTTTGGAATTATTTATAATATATTTTTCTAAATCAGGTTCATCTTTTATATAAATACTTTTTGATCCTTTATTTATTTTAAATAGAGGTGGCTGTGCTAAATAAATATTTCCATTTTCAATTAATTTATTAAAAGGCTTATTGTTAAAAAAAGTTAAGAGCAAAGCACGTATGTGAGAACCATCTACATCGGCATCTGTCATAATAATTATTTTACCATATCTAAGTTCTTTAATATCAATTTCATCTGATTTAGGATCAAGCCCTAAAGCATTTATAAGAGTAACAATCTCATTTGATGACATCATCTTAGATAGAGATTTGGTTCTGTAATCTGTAATTTTTCCATTTTTTCCATTCTCTTCGGTAAATGTGTTCAATATTTTTCCTCTTAAAGGAAGTACTGCTTGAAATTCTCTATTTCTACCCTGTTTTGCTGATCCTCCCGCTGAATCTCCTTCTACTATAAATAGCTCCGTTCCTTCTTGTTTTGAATTTTGGCAATCAGCCAATTTACCGGGTAACCCTGTTAGTTCCAAAGCTCCTTTCCTTCTTACACTTTCTCTAGCTTTTCTTGCAACATCTCTTGCCACTGCTGCTTGAATAATTTTTGCAAGTACTATCTTTGCAATAGAAGGGTTTTGATCAAACCATATTGAGAGTTTTTCGCTTATAAAATTCTCCACTATATTTCGAACTTCAGAGGATACTAATTTGTCCTTTGTTTGTGATGAGAACTTTGGATCAGGAATTTTTATTGATAGCACACAAGTCAAACCTTCTTTTACATCGTCGCCTGATAAGCTTACTTTATTTTTTTTTAATAAATTTTGATCATTTGCATATTTGTTAACTACTCTCGTCAACGCACTTCTAAATCCTAAAAGATGAGTTCCTCCATCCTTTTGATATATATTATTTGTAAATGGAGATACATCTTCAGCATACCCAGCATTCCATTTGAGTGAGCATTGTAAATCTATATTATTTTTTGATCCCTCTAGGTATATCGGTTTTTTAAATAATTCGTTTTCATTTTTATTTTTAAGTTTTTCTCTTTTGTGATCTAAAAATTCAACAAATTCTAATATGCCACCATCATATTTAAATTCGCAAGATTTAGATTTTTTTAATGAAAAATCACTTAAAACTATTTTAATACCTTTGTTTAAAAATGCTAATTCTCTAAGTCTTTTTTCTAATATTAAAAAACTAAACTTGGTTGAAGAAAAAATATTTTTTGAAGGTAAAAAATTAATTTCTGTTCCGTTCTCTTTAGATTTGCCAATTTGTTTTAACGGAAATTTCGCATCTCCATTTTTAAATTCTATAAAATATTTCTTTCCATCTCTATTTATATTTAATTTTAAATTTTCTGAGAGTGCATTTACAACTGAAACTCCTACGCCATGTAATCCACCTGATACTTTGTATGAATCATGATCAAACTTCCCTCCGGCATGTAATTGAGTCATAATTACTTCTGCTGCTGATTTTTTTTCACCTTTATGAATATCTACTGGTATACCTCTACCATCATCCTTTACTGTTACAGATCCATCAGAGTTTATGCTTACTTCTATATTTTTGCAGTATCCTGCTAAAGCTTCATCTATAGAATTGTCAACAACTTCATAAACCATGTGGTGAAGACCAGTGCCATCGTCAGTATCTCCGATGTACATTCCTGGTCTTTTTCTTACAGCTTCTAAACCTTTAAGTACTTTAATAGAATCAGCCTGATAGCCTATATGATTTTGAGATGACATTGATATGTAAGTTTTTTATAGCATCTTTTGAATTTTTAACAAACTAGCCTATTTTGATTTGATAAATTAATGTTGGTAATCAATGCTAATTTAATGAAAAAAAAAAAATATATGTACTTTTCGAAACTAGCCCTTAAATTTAATTTTTTAATTATTTTTGGCGGAGAGAGTGGGATTCGAACCCACGGTACCTGTGAGGGTACACACACTTTCCAAGCGTGCGCCTTAAACCGCTCGGCCACCTCTCCAAAAATTTAAATTTTATTTGAAAAATTTTTTTAAAATATTTTCATTTAATTTAAATACAAAATATTTAAGTGTTCCTCTAAATTTTGGATAAATTTTTTTAATTAGAACTACAAATTTATTACTTCCTGGAATTTTTGGATCGTGAATATGAGCGAAATCTTTTAAATTAAAATTTTTTCCACCATTATATAATACTGTATTTTTTGACTTACATAATTCTGTATTAATTTTAAATGCAACTATAGATTCATAAATTTCCATGGAGTAAATATATTCATTTAATGAGAACTTAAATTTTTTTGTTTCTGGAAATCGATAATTTATATCGTCAACTATTTTTTTACAAAAATTTATAAACGAATATTTTGATGGATTAAAAAAACCTTTTTCACCGTAACTTACGCCATAACTATGAAAAACATCTTCAACAATTAAAATACCATTGTCATTTATATAGGGTATTACTGACGCTGTTGTAATAATTTGTTGAAAATTAGTATGTCCTCCATCGTCTAATATAATGTCTACTTTGCCAACTTTATTAAAAAATGAAGACCAGAAATTTTTATCTGATTGACTTCCAATAAATATCTCAAAACCCTCATGTTCCAATCTTTTTGCATCTGGATTCAAATCAATTCCTATAATTCTAGCTTGTTCACCGAAATACTCTTTCCACATATGTAATGAACCGCCTGATAAAACACCTATTTCAACAAATGTAATTTTTTTTTCTCTAAAAGATGACAGTAATTTTTCATAAATTGGAAAATAATTTTTGTATTTAAGTGAATAATACTTGGCATTGTTAAATATCTCTATTAAGGATTTATTTGACATATCTCTCCATATCATAATACTAATTATTGAATCAATAACTATATTTATAATGAAAAAAATAATTTATGATTTAGGAGCATCAATAGGTGAAAATTTAGATTATTATTTGCTAAAATCTGACTTAGTAATTTGTGTTGAAGCTAATCCATCAAATTGTGAAAAAATTATAAATAAATATAAAAAAGAAATTTTAAATAAGAGAATAATTGTAGAAAATTGTATAATTGGTGTTGATGAAAATCTAAGTTACAACGACTTTTATATACATACTAATAACCATTTACTTGGTCAGTTCCCAATGCCAGAGGATAATGATTTAGAAAATTTTAAAAAAATAAGTATTTCTCATAAAAATGTAAATGAAATTTTTAAAAAATATGGACCTGCCCACTATATTAAAATAGATCTAGAAAATTATGATGAAACTATTTTACAAAAAATTTTTGATGAAAAAATATTTTTTGATTATTTGTCTTATGAAATAAAGAATATAGATAATTTAAATTTATTTTCAAAATTTTTTGATAACCTAGCATTTAAGGTAGTAGATGGTCATAATATTAAATATAATTATTCAAATCATAAAATAAATTTAAATAATCATAAATTAAAATTTAAATTTGACTCAAACTCTGCTGGACCATTTGGTAATGATATTGAGGGAAAATGGATTAATAAAAATGATTTTTACAATCTTTTGAAATTTAAATTAAAATATCATGGTTGGTATGATATTCATTTTTCAAAAATTGATAAAACTGAAGAAATATCAAACTTAAATAAAATTATAAGATTTGAAAAAAATAAAATGTTTAAAGTCAAAATTAAAAAAAAAATAGAAAGAATTTTAAAAAAATTTGGATAAAAATATTTTTATAATATAAATTTATTATAGTATTCAATATTTTCTAATAAATATTTTGGAAAGGATTCATTAAGTTCAACTTGGTTGTATTCATGGCCTCTTTCGAATAGATCTATTTTGTCATGAATTTTTTTTTCAATAGTTTTAATTGATGAGAATCGTTCATCTGCAAATTCTGAATGGGCAAAAGTTTTCAATTTTTTTGAAATATATTCAGGTTCCTCTATATTATTAAAATGCCATCCTCCGTTTGAAAAAAGTTCTATATTTTTTTCTTTATCAAATCTCCAAAATTTAGATTTTAAATTTTTACTTATTATTTTTTGTCTCATATAATCAATTGATTTAAGATTTTTTTTCTTTGAAACCCTTGTTCCTTCCCAAGGACTTTCATATGAATTAAATAGATTAAATTTATAGTTGAAGCATTTTTGCATAAATATCCCATATTTTTTATTTAAATTGAAATTATATAAAACATCTGGATTAGGTATTTCATCTGGATCTGAAAAAAAAATATAGTCCTCATCATTTATGAAAGACAATTGACTTAATAAATATTCTCTTTGAATTGCTTGATTTTTCCACGGATTATTTTTTTTATTAATTAAGTGATCTAATACTATATAATTAATTTTTTTTTTGTCATAATAGTCTTTAAATTTAAAATTCAATTCTTTTTTATTACCTCTATGATCAAAAACTGACTCGCAAACAACAAAGGTATCTATAAAATCTTTTAAAACATTGTATCTAAATTCAAACATAAAATTTTCTGAAAAAAATGTTACACAATCTATTTTTTTTGACATATTAATTTCTCCACTTTTCTAATATTTTAATATTTTCAAGAGTTTCAAAATTATTTACTAGAGGAAAATTAAAATGATCCTCATAATTATTTTCAATTGACTCTAATATTTTATTCTTAAAACTTTGTATAATATCCAAATTACTATCCAATTTATATTCAAAATTTTCTTTATTAATATTTATTTTTATAAATGCAGATTTGCCAATGTTCAGTAGATTTGAAATTTCAACTTTACCTTCCAAAAAATCTATTTGGATAGAATTTTTAAGATTATTTATAAGTGATGTTTTAAGTTTTATCTCAACATTTTTTTGACTTAAAAATAATTCTGACTCCATATCAACACCGGTTGAACCGATCGAACTTTTTTTATTAATAATATTTTTATGATTTAAATACTCATTATTAAGTTTTTTAAAAAAAATGTTAGCAAACGTTATTGGGTAACATCCTGTATCCCAAACTGCTCCACCAAATAATTTTTGACTAAATAATCGATTATTTTCTTTTGGTTTTTTAAATCTTATTCCAAAAAATTTTTTACCTCCTAATGCATCATTTCCAAATTCAGAATTAATTTTATTTAGATTTTTAAAGTTATTTTTTTTTAACAACTCTATAATTTTTAAAATATTTGGATGCGATCTAAAATAAATTCCCTCAAATGCTTTAAGATTATTTTTTTGTGAAATTTCAAGTATTTCGTTAAACTGATCAGCATCAGTGCATGCGGGTTTTTCAATTAATACATGTTTTCCATTTTGTAGAGCTAATTTTGAATATTCATAATGAAGATTATTTGGCAATCCTATATAAATAATATCTACTTCTTTTGATTTAATTACATCCAAATAAGAATTTGAAATATTATAAATTAAATTTTTTTTGTCATGAAATTTTTTTGTTTTAGAAATTGAAGATATAATTTCAATTTTATGGTCTTCGCTAGTTTCAAAAGAATCAATAAATTGTGATGAAGCTTTTCCTAGTCCTATTATTCCCCATTTTAGTATTTTTTTCATTTTTATAAGATAATATATTAATCAATCATATGAACAAAAAAATGGCAAACATGGTTAAAACAATAATCCGTGATTTATTTAAACTTATATATGGAAGAGTTAATTTTGATAATAATATAAGTTATTCAGCTTCAGCTACTGAAGCAGATAGATATAAGAACGAAACAAAATCTGATCAAAAATATTTTATATATAGCTCGAATAACTGCCGTATATACACTGACCTAAATGAGAATGTTGCCGTAATAAAAGATGGGACAATTTTAAATGGACATTCTTATCAACAAGTAAATGGTAAATTGGAAAGTATACAACAAAATTCTATTTTGAAAAATGGCACCCCTTATTTTCAAAAAAAAATAAATGGCAATATTGTTAATTTGTTACAAGGGTCAAGTGGAGAAAACTATTTTCATTTTATGTTCGATGTTTTGCCAAAATTATGGTTGATCGAGTCAAAAATAAAATTTGAAGAGATAGATTATTTTTTATTAAATAAAAAAATTGATTGGCAAATCAAAATTCTTAGCATGATTGGTATAAGTTCAAAAAAAATATTAAGTGCAAAACAATACAGACATATTGAAGCCACTAGAATTATATCAGTTACTCATCCTTGGTATCTGGAAGGATATATTCAAGAGCAAGTTATAAATATTCCTGGCTGGATAATTTATGAACTAAGAGCACATTTTCTTAGTAAAAATATATCAAAAAAAAATTTAAAAATATTTATAGATAGATCTGATTCTAAATTTAAACATTGTAAAATAGTAAATAATAATGAATTAATCAGTTTTTTAGAAAAAAGAAATTTTCAAATAGTAAAACCTGAAAATCTTAGCTTAAATGAGCAGATTGATATTTTCAATAATGCTAAAATTATAGTAGGAGCTCACGGAGCGGCTCTTACAAATATTATTTTCTGTGAAAAAAAAACAAATATTATTGAATTTATTCCATCAAGTCATCCGAGCCGAAAATGTGAAAGAATTAGTAAAATTTTAAATTTAAATTATTTTAGATTTATAACTAAAGACACAAAAGATGATAAGCAGTTTCCATATAATATAAATGTAAATTTAGATGAACTGGAAAAACACTTAAACCTATATTAGTCTTTGTTAATCCTTAAAACTCCAATAAATGCTTCCTGGGGAATTTCTACTTTACCAAATTGTTTTGCCCTTGCTTTACCTTTTTTTTGTTTTTCTAATAATTTCCTCTTTCTATCTAATGCTCCACCACCATGAATTTTTGTTAAAACATCTTTTTTAAAGCCTTTTATTGTTTCTCTAGCAATGATTTTTCCTCCTATGGCTGCTTGTATAGGTATCATAAAATTATGTCTTGGAATTAAATCCTTTAACTTTTCGCAAACCTCTCTACCTATGTTTTGAGCAAAATCTTTATGCACCATCATTGCTAATGCATCAACTGGTTCTGTATTTACAAGTATTGACAATTTAACAAGATCTCCCTCTCTATGTCCCAAAATTTCATAATCAAAGCTAGCATAGCCGCTTGTCATAGATTTTAATCTATCATTAAAATCAAAAACTACTTCGTTTAAGGGTATTTCATAATTTAATACCGCTCTATTTCCAGAATAACTTAGATTAGTTTGAATTCCTCTTTTATTTTGGCAAAGTTTAATTATAGGACCTAAATATTCGTCTGGGGTAATTATTGTTGCTTTAATCCAAGGTTCTTCTATATATTTAATCAACGTTGGATCTGGTAGACTTGAAGGATTTTGTAACTCAATAATTTTCTCATTATTAAGATGTACTTTGTAAACAACTCCAGGAGTTGTGGTGATAAGATTGATATCAAATTCTCTCTCCAATCTCTCAGTGATAATTTCAAGATGTAATAAACCCAAAAAACCACATCTAAAACCTAAACCTAGAGCTGAGGATGACTCTGCTTCGTAAGAAAAACTTGCATCATTTAGTTGAAGTTTTGCAAGACCATCCTTTAATTTTTGATAATCAGAGCTATCAACTGGAAATAAGCCACAAAAAACTACAGGCTTGCTAGGCTTAAAACCAGGCAAAGCTTTTTCAAGTGGATTATTTGCGTCACAAATTGTATCTCCAACTTTTGTATCTGAAAGGTTTTTAATTCCTGTAATTATAAATCCAATTTCGCCTGAATTTAATTCATTGATGTCCTTCGGTTTTGGAGTAAAAACACCCACCTTCTCAACCGTATACTCTTGATTAGTTGACATCATTCTTATTTTCATATTTTTAAAAATCTTACCATCAATAACTCTAACTAAAGTAACAACACCTAAGTAGGTATCGTACCAACTGTCAACTAGTAAACATTTAAGAACATTATATTTGCTACCTTTGGGTGGAGGAAGATCAGTAACAATAGTTTCAAGTATATCTTCTATTCCTTCTCCTGTTTTTCCTGAGCATGGAATTGCATTTTTTGTTTCAATACCAATTACATCTTCTATTTGTTTTGAGGTTCTGTCTAAATCAGAAGCAGGAAGATCAATTTTATTTAAAATTGGTATAACTTCATGATTCATATCAAGAGCCTGATAAACATTGGCAAGTGTTTGTGCTTCTACTCCTTGTGTGCTATCAACAATAAGTATGGAGCCTTCACAGGCATATAGTGATCTACTTACTTCATAACTAAAATCTACATGACCAGGAGTATCAATTATGTTTAGGATATACTCCTTTCCATTTTTTGATTTATAGTTTAATTTAACAGTTTGAGCTTTAATCGTTATTCCTCTTTCGCGCTCTATATCCATAGAATCTAAAACTTGAGCCTTCATTTCTCTATCTGTTAAGCCACCACATTTATGAATGATTCTATCTGCAATAGTAGATTTGCCGTGATCTATATGAGCAATAATTGCAAAATTTCTAATATTTTCTATCTTATCCATTAAGATCTTAATTTTGCACTAACTTTTTCTTCAACATTAGAAATAATTTTCTGTGAAATTTCATTTAAATCTTTTTCGTTTAAAGTTTTAAAGTCTGATTGAATAGTAACTTTTAAAGCTATAGATTTTTTTTCTAATGGTATATTCTCACCTTGATAAACATCAAAAATTTTAACGTTTTTTATTAATGATTTATCAACATTTGATATAATCTCAATTAATTCTTGTGCTTTAAAATCTTTATTAACTACGAAAGCAAAGTCTCTATCTGATTTTTGATAATCTGAAAAAATTATTGTTTGCTTCTCTTTTTTATTTTGATTTTTATAATTAACTAAATTTTCTAAAAAAATCTCAAATCCATAAATTTTATCAATTATTTTTGGATGAATTTCACCAAAATAAGCTAACAATTTTTGGTCCTTTTTTGTTATTACTGAACCCGATCTTCCTGGATGATAGTAGCTTGGTGTCTTAGTATCTATGCTAGTTTCATTTTTATCTACACCTAATTCAACTAAAGTTTGTACAACATCTTTTTTGATGCCATAAACGTCTAATAGATTCTCTTTTCTAATACCACAAATAACAGTTTTTTGCTGGCCAGGTATCTTTCCAGTAAAATAAGGTCCAATTTCAAATAAAGACTGATTTTCAAAGCCTCTATCAATATTTTTTTTTAAAAAATAAATTAAATTTGGATAAAGGGAACTTCTTAAAACATTTAAATCGGAGCTTATTGGATTAACAATTTTTATTTCTTTAAAGTTTTCTCTGAAAGTATTATTGATTTTTTGATCTGTAAATGACCAAGTAATTGCTTCTAAATATCCTTTTGAAGCAATGGATCGCTGAGCTAAATGAAAATGTCTTTGAAAAAAATCCAAAGTTGGTTTTAATCTTTTTTTTTCAGGTTCAATGGATTGAATTTTATCAAATCCTTTAATTCTTATAATCTCTTCTACTAAATCAATTTGACCATATATGTCTGGTCTCCAGCTTGGAATTTCTACACTGAGAACTTTACCTTTTTTTTTAATTTTAAAGCCTAAATTTTCCAAAATTTTAATTATTTCAAAAGTTTTTATTTGTATCCCAATTGTTTTAGAAACAAGATTTGGATCGAATAATATTTTTTTAATCTCTATTTTTTTTGTAGATTGAATATCTAATTTTGATACTTGTCCTCCACAAATTTTCACTATCATTTCAGAGGCTTTTTCAAGTCCTATAGAAATAGAATTTGGATCAATTCCTCTTTCAAATCTAAACTTCGCATCACTATTTAATTCCAATTTTTTTGCAGTTTTTCTCGTGACTTCAGGATCAAAATAAGCTGATTCCAATAAAATATTTTTTGTATTTAACTCTGTTCCTGATCTTGTTCCACCTATTATTCCTCCTAACCCTAAGACTCCTTGATGGTCTGATATAACACACATTCCATCATCTAATTTATAATCTTTATTATCTAAAGCTCTAAAACTTTCACCTTTTTTAGAATTTCTTACGATTATTCCTTTGTTTATTTTATCTACGTCATAAGCATGCAATGGTCTATTTAAGTCAAACATTACGTAGTTAGTTATATCAACTACTGCTGAAATTGGTCTTAAACCTAATGAAAGAATTCTTTTTTTTAGCCAATCTGGGCTTTCTTGATTTTTAATATTTTTAATAAGACAACTTCCAAATATTGTACAAGCTTGGTTTTTACTTTTTTCTATCTTTACTTTTAGATTTTGCTTAACAGTTTTTTTTATTTTGCTAAATTTATTGTTTACTAATTTTCCAAATCCACTGGCTGAAAGGTCCCTGGCTATTCCTCTAATACCTAAACAATCTGGTCTATTTGGAGTTATTGATAGTTCAATTACATTGTCTGAATTATTCTTAAAATAACTTTTTCCTATTTTATTATTGTAACTTTGTTTTAATTCTATAATACCTTCGCTTTCATTTGATAAATTCAGCTCTGATTCAGAACAAAGCATTCCATAAGATGTTTCTCCCCTTATTTTTGAAACTTCTAGTTTCATATTATTTTTTGGAATTACTGAGCCTGGTGGAGCATAAATAGTTAATAATTTATCCTTTGCATTTGGTCCTCCACAGACAACTTTTACTAATTCTTTTTTTCCGATATCAACATGACATAGTTTTAATCTATCAGCATTTGGGTGCTTTTCTGCTTTAACAATTTTTGCAACAATAAAATCGCTTAATTCATTTTTCACAGGCTCGACTTTTTCAACTTCTAAACCTGTATTATTTAATTTTTCAATAATTTGTGCTTCAGTCTTGTTCGTTTTTAAATGATCTTTAAGCCAATCTTTTGTAAATTTCATTTGCTTAGACCTCTATAATTTGTTGGAACATCTAAGGGATCAAAACCATAATAATTTAACCATCTATAATCACACTCAAAAAATGATCTTAAATCATTAATTCCATATTTTAACATTGCTAATCTATCTATACCTATTCCAAATGCAAAACCTTGATATTTATTTGGATCAACTTTTGAGTTTTTAAGAACATTTGGATGAACCATTCCACATCCAAGTATTTCTAACCACTTATCTCCTTCACCAATTATAATTTTGTTATTTTCAATTCTATATCCAATATCAACTTCTGCTGAAGGTTCCGTAAATGGAAAATGGCTTGGACGAAATCTCATTTTAATTTTTTCTACTTCAAAAAACTCTTTTACAAAATAATTTAAACAACCTTTTAAATGACCCATAGTTATATTTTTATCAATATGAAGTCCCTCGAGTTGATGAAACATGGGAGTATGAGTCTGATCGCTATCGCTTCTATATGTTCTTCCTGGCGCTATTATTTTAAATGGTGGTTTTCCTTTTAACATTGTTCTTACTTGAACTGGAGAAGTATGCGTTCTTAATAATGTTTGCATATTTTCTTCAATATAAAAAGTATCATGCATATCTTTTGCGGGATGATTTTCAGGTGTATTTAGCGCAGTAAAATTGTAATATTCACTTTCAACATCAGGACCTTCTTCAACACTAAAACCGATTTCAGAAAATATAGATGAAATTTCATCAATTACTTGTGATACTGGATGTATTTTGCCAATTTTAAAATCTTTTTCTGGCAATGTTACATCATCATTTTCTTTTTTAACCCGTTCATCTATTTCGGAATCAACTAACTTTATAGCTTTTTCATTAAATAGTTTTGTTAGTTCTTGCTTTGCATTATTTATTTCTGAAGCTGCTTTTTTTTTATCCTCTGGAGATAATGATCCAAGCTTTTTAAACTCTGTATTTATTAAACCATTTTTTCCGAAAATCTTAATTCTTATAATATCTACTTCTTGAGAGTTTTTAGCTTTAATAAGTTTATCTTTAAATTCATCTTTTAATTTTTCAAAATCCGACATTTATACAGATTATTTCTTAACTTGAGAAAAACAATAGTGAAGATTAATTAAGTGCAGCTTGGGCTTTTTTAACAATATTTTTAAAGGCTTCTGGATTATCGTAAGCTATCTCAGCTAGAATCTTTCTATCTATTTTTATTCCTGATTTATTTAGACCATGAATAAATTTAGAGTAAGTTAAACCTTCTGACCGAACCCCTGCATTAATTCTTTGAATCCATAGTGATTTAAAATCTCTTTTTTTATTTCTTCTATCTCTGTAAGCATATTGCATAGCTTTTTCCATAGCTTGCCTTGCAACTCTTATAGTATTTTTTCTTCTTCCCCACTGTCCTTTAACTGCTTTTAAAACTTTTTTATGTTTTGCTTTGCTTGTTACACCTCTTTTAACTCTTGCCATCTTATCCTCTTAAATTATAAGGCATATACGATTTAACTATCTTGCTGTCTTGTTTTGACATTATAGTAGTGCCTCTTTGTTTTCTTATTTGTGAATTAGTTCTTTTAATCATTCCATGTCTTTTACCAGCTTGTGGCATAACGACTTTACCTCTTGAAGTAATTTTAAATCTTTTTTTAGCTGAACTTTTAGTTTTTAATTTAGGCATAATTTTTATGGGGTTTATACAAAATCCAAACTTTTTTACAACCTGAATAATTATATTGGTTGAATTACCATAATCATTTGTTTTCCATCAAATTTTGGCTGTAACTCAATTTTTCCTACGTTTTCCATATCAACTTTAATTTTATCCATTAACTCATTTCCAAGATTTTTATGCTGAAGCTCTCTTCCTCTAAACTTAATTGTAAATTTAACTTTATCTCCTTTTGACAGAAACTTTTGTGCATTTTTAATTTTGAAAGTATAGTCATGAACTTCGGTCACTGGTCTTAGTTTTATTTCTTTTAATTCTACTTTTTTTTGATTTTTTTTTGCTTTACTTGCTTTTTTTTGTTGGTCATATTTATATTTTCCAATATCCATTATTTTACAAACTGGAGGCCGAGCATTAGGTGCGATCTCAATTAAATCTAAACCTTCTTTTTTAGCTTTGCTGATAGCTTCTTGTAAATTTAAAATTCCCAAGTTTTGACCGTCGCTATCAATAACCTGGACTTCAGAGGAATTTATTCTGTTGTTATATCTTGGGCCAAAAGATTTATTTCTTCTTTGAAAAAAATTTTGCTTGAAGTCTGGCACTAAATTGATGGGGCTTTATTTAAGGTGATGTATTTTTTAATAAATTCGTCTACTAACATATTTTCTTGTTCATTTGAGTCCAACTTTCTAATAGTTACTGCGTTGGAGTCAACTTCTTTTTTTCCACATATTAATAGCATCGGAACCTTTGCATTTGAATGTTCACGAATTTTATAATTTAAATTATGATTTTTTAAATCTGCCTCACAAGAAATGCCTGAATTTTTAATTTTTTTAGAAACAAATAGTGCATAATCATTAAAATCATCTGAAACTGGAATTACAACAGACTGAAGTGGTGATAACCAGAATGGTAATTTACCTGAGTAGTTTTCAATTAATATTCCAATAAATCTTTCAAGAGATCCAAATAAAGCTCTATGCAGCATAACAGGAATTTTTTTTGAACCATCTTTATCAACATAACTTGCTCCTAATCTTCCAGGTAAATTTAAATCAACCTGTAAAGTGCCACATTGCCAGTCTCTACCTATTGCATCTCTTAATACAAATTCTATCTTTGGACCATAGAATGCACCTTCTCCTTTGTTAATACTGTATTCTAGTTTTGAAGCCTCTACTGCTTTCATTAATGCAGCTTCAGATTTATCCCACACATCATCATCTCCTACTCTTAAATCTGGTCTATCAGAATATTTTAAAATTACATTTTCAAATCCTAAATCTTTATAAATTTCTAAAATTAAATTTGTAACCGATAAACACTCTTCAGTAATTTGATCTTCTGTACAAAATATATGGGCATCGTCTTGCGTAAATGCTCTTACTCTTAAAAGCCCATGCAAAGCTCCCGATGGTTCATATCTATGTACTTTACCAAATTCCGACATTTTAAAAGGTAGGTCTCTATAACTTTTTAAACCCTGATTAAAAACTTGAACACACCCAGGGCAGTTCATCGGTTTTATAGCAAATATTTTTTGATCTGGTGTTTCAGATATATACATGTTTGCTCCAAACTTTTCCCAATGGCCTGATTTTTCCCATAGAGATCTATCTAAAATTTCTGGTGTATTAATTTCTTTATACCCTGCTTGATCTTGCTTATGTCTCATATAAGAAACTAGTTTTTGAAATAAAGCCCACCCTTTCTCGTGCCAGAAAACTGCACCAGGACTTTCTTCTCTAAAATGAAAAAGATCCATTAACTTGCCTAATTTTCTGTGGTCGCGTTTTTCAGCTTCTTCAATTCTTTTTAAATAATTATCTAAATCTTTTTGATTAGACCAGCTTGTGCCGTACACTCTCTGAAGCATTTCATTGTTTGAGTCTCCTCTCCAATATGCTCCTGAAACTTTTGTTAACTTAAAATATTTACCTATTTTTCCAGTGGATGTCAGGTGTGGACCCCTACAAAGATCATGCCATTTTCCATGAAAATAAATTGAGACATCTTCTCCCTCTGGAATATTTTGGATAATTTCAGCTTTATAAATTTCACCAATTTTTTTAAAGTGTTCAATAGCTTTTTGTCTTGGCCAAACTTCTCTTATGGTTTTTTCATCCCTTTCAACTATTTCCCTCATTTTATTTTCAATTTTGTTTAAATCTTCATCTATAAAAGGCTCCTTTCTAGCAAAATCATAATAAAAACCATCTTCAATAACAGGACCTATTGTAACTTGCGTTCCAGGAAATAATTCTTGAACAGCCATTGCTAAAATGTGTGCCGTATCATGTCTTATTGTTTCAAGACCTTCTTTATCTTTTGATGTAAATATTTTTACGGAACAATCTTTTTCAATTACTGTATTAAGGTCTTTCAATTTACCATCAATACTTATCAAAAGGGCGTTTTTTGAAAGGGATTTACTTATCTTTTCAGCAACCTGCAAGCCGGTAACTTTTTTATCAAAATTAAGTTTGTTTCCGTCTGGTAAAGTTATATTTAACATTAGTTTAATAGCTTTTTATACTCTGAATAAGTAGAAAAACACATTTTTTCAACATCAAATTTTCTTATTACATTATTTCTAGCATCTTCTTTGATTTTATTTGCTGTTTCAAAGTCTAAATCTATAGCAAAAATTAATTTTTTTAAAAGATCCTCCGAATTTCCTGCTTCAAACAAATAACCACTTTTTTTATCAACAATTGTCTCGTTTGATCCTCCTATATTGCTTGCTATTACAATTTTTTCCATTGCTTGCCCTTCAACTGCAACTCTTCCAAATGCTTCGGGCTCTATAGAAGAGGACACAACTAGATGAGATAAATTGTATATACTTGGCATATTTTTTATATGTTCAATAAATTTAACATCATTTATTAATCTGTATTGTTCTACAAGACGTTGAAGTTTTTTTTTATATATTTTTCTTCCTTGATCGTTTCCAAGTATTACTGCGGTAAATAAAATATCTGGACGTATTAGTTTTAAATTTTTGA
The DNA here is from genome assembly GCA_003214525.1 of Pelagibacteraceae bacterium AG-414-M23. Classification (GTDB taxonomy): domain Bacteria; phylum Pseudomonadota; class Alphaproteobacteria; order Pelagibacterales; family Pelagibacteraceae; genus Pelagibacter. The sequence continues at coordinate 63,268 of QCLN01000001.1, forward strand.
TAGCTTCAATAAACATTTCTTGACCTTTCCAAGCTGTTAATCTTCCAGGCAATAAAATAATTTTTTTACTTTTATCTAAACTATGCTCTGAGAGTAGTCTATTTTCTTTTTCTTCCTCAACGTTTTTGCTATTAAAATATTCAAGATTAATTCCGCGAAAAATTACTAATAATTTCTTATTGTGAATATAATCTTTATATTTTTCATATATGTGTGAAAAAATAAAATTGGAACCACAAATTATAAGATCAGATTTTAACATTACAGAATTGTAAAATTTTTTTATAGGAGACTTAAAATTATATGTACCATGAAAAGTTGTTACAAATTTTCTCCTGGTAATTCTTGTTGCGAAATAACAAGACCAGGCTGGCGCTCTACTCCTTGCATGAACAATATTAATGTTAAGAAATATTATAATTAAGGATAGAATTATTGCATTAATTAATATTAATATTGGATTTTTACTATGCACAGGAAGTCTTATTATTTTTACTTTTTTTTTATCTACATATTTAAGTAAGTCGCCTCCGCTAGTAACAACATATGATCCAAAATCTTTTTCATGAAGATAGTGAGCAATATCGTAACAACCTGTTTCTGCTCCTCCATATCCAAGCTTTGGTATAACTTGTAAAACTTTTATTTTTGATGGCATTTATATTCTTATAATAATATCATAAGTTAACACAAACATTTATGTCAAAATTTAAATTTATTAGAATATCTAAGAATAAAAAAATTAGATATTTGTTAAACTCAACTTCTGGTGATATTTGTGTTCTTTTTTTGCATGGATTTAAATCAGATTTAGAAGGGGATAAACCAAAAACTATATTTAAATTTTGTAAAAAAAATAAGATAGGATTTTTAGCTTTAGAATATTCAGGGCATGGAAAATCATATGGAAATTTTGAAAATGGAAATATTACAACCTGGACTGAAGATACAAAAAAAATAATTAAAAGAAAAATTAAAAATAAAAAATTGATTGTAATTGGATCTAGTATGGGAGGTTGGATTGGATTAAATCTTTTTAAGGTCTTTAAAAAAAATATTCTTGCATTTATCGGCATAGCTCCTGCACCTGAGTTTTTAGATAGACTTATGTGGAAAAAATTTACCAATAAAGTTAAGAAACAATTGGTCAAAAATAAATTTCATAAATTCAATCATGGAGGTTATGAGTACAATATTACATACAATCTTATTAAAGACGGAAGAAAAAATAAAATTTTTAACCAAATTTTTAATAATAAAATATTTCTTACAATATTACATGGACAAAAAGACGATGTAGTACCTATTTCTATTTCTAGAAAAATTCTAAAAATTTTTACAAAAGCAAAAAAGAAATTAATTATTATTAAACGTGGAGATCACAGCTTGTCTAATAAAAGGAATTTGAAAAGAATTACAAATGAAATTAATTTTATTTATAAAAAATTAAATTCTTAACTTGCAAGATTTGATTGTTTATTTGTTATTGGATTTTTTAGTTTATCAAGCATTTCTTTAGGACATATTTGATAAAAATTTTTTACTTCATAATGAAAATTATTTAATATTTTCTTTGAAACTTTCGAATGAGTTTCTTCATAATGTTTTTGAATTAAATTTTTTAAATATTTTATCCAGTATTCTGTCTCAACATTTTGCCAAACTATTGTCTCTGGGTTTGCTTTATTTTCAAATGCATTGGTCGGATCATAAACAAAACCCATTCCACCTGTCATTCCAGCTCCAAAGTTATCTCCAACTTCACCTAATATAACAACAGTGCCACCAGTCATATATTCACATCCATTAGATCCACAGCCTTCAACCACTGCTGTGGCTCCGGAATTTCTAACTGCAAATCTCTCTCCAGTCTGGCCGGCAGCAAACAAGTTGCCTGATGTTGCACCGTATAGAACAGTGTTTCCTATTATTGTGTTATCTTTAGTAATAATATTACTTTCATCATACAATTTTATAGAAATTGTAGCTCCAGATAGTCCTTTGCCCACGTAATCGTTTGCATCGCCTTTTAATACAAGTTTTAATCCCTTAGTTCCAAAAGCACCAAAAGATTGTCCAGCAGAACCTTTAAAATTTAATTTTATACTTTCTTTCTCAATTTTTTCATTTCCATATTTTTTATATAGATAATAAGAAATTCTAGTTCCTACTGCTCTATTGGTATTTTGAATAACATATTCATTCTCAATATGCTTTTTATCCTCAATGTTTTTTTCAATTTCTGGCCAAATTTTTTGATCCAAAGTATCTGGCACTTCATTCACTGTTGGTTGCTCACAATATCTCTTATTTTTTCCAGGATCTGCCTGTACAAAAAGCGGATTTAAATCTAGATCATCCAAATTTGACGATCCTTTACTTATTTGTTTTAAAAGATCCGTTCTTCCAATAATTTCATTTAAAGTTTTAAAACCTAATTTAGCTAATATTTCTCTAACTTCTTCAGCAACAAATTTAAATAAATTTACTACTTTCTCAGGAGTTCCCGTAAATTTTTCTCTTAATTTTTTATCTTGCGTACAAACACCAACTGGACAAGTATTGGAATGACATTGTCTTACCATAATACATCCCATTGCAATTAAAGCTGTTGTTGCTAAGCCATATTCTTCAGCACCCATCATTGCAGCTATAACGACATCTCTTCCAGTTTTAATTCCCCCATCAGTTTTTAAAGTAACTTTATGTCTGAGATTATTTAATGTAAGAACTTGATTTGCTTCTGTTAATCCCATTTCCCAAGGTATACCTACGTATTTTACACTAGTTTGTGGAGTTGCACCTGTGCCCCCGGAGTGTCCTGAAATTAAAATAATATCTGCTTTAGCTTTTGCAACTCCTGCTGCTATAGTTCCAACACCTGATGATGCAACTAGTTTTACTCCGATTCTTGCATTAGGATTGACTTGCTTCAAATCATAAATTAATTGAGCTAAATCCTCAATCGAATAAATATCATGATGAGGTGGTGGAGAAATTAAAGTAACTCCTGGCGTTGAATGTCTTAATTTTGCTATCTCATTAGTTACTTTAAACCCGGGAAGCTGGCCTCCTTCTCCTGGTTTTGCCCCTTGTGCAATTTTAATCTCAATTTCATTGCAGTTATTTAAATAATTAATTGTCACTCCAAATCTTGCTGAAGCAATTTGTTTTACTCTAGAATTTGAACTGTCACCGTTAGGCATAGGTTTAAACCTATCTTCATTTTCTCCACCTTCCCCGCTGCAAGATGCTCCTTTAATTCTATTCATACCAATCGCTAGTGATTCATGTGCTTCTTTAGATAACGCACCGTGAGACATGCTTCCACTTCCAAATCTTTTTAAAATTTTACTAATTGGTTCCACTTCTTTAATATTTATTGGATTTCCTTTTTTAAAATCTATTAAATCTCTTAAATTTATTGCTGGTAGTTTATAATTTTCCTTTGAGTATTTCTTGTATAGATCATATGAATTATTGGTTACTGCACTTTGAAGCAAATGAATCAGTCTACCTTCATTCTGATGCTTTTCCCCATTTTTTCTGTATCTATATAGGCCTCCTATAGGTAGAATATTTGAATTATTTTCGAAAGCTTGTTTATGAATATTTTTAATTTTTTTTTCTATCCCGTTTAAACCTATACCTGAAATCTTTGAAACAATGCCTGGAAAGAATTCATTAACAATTGTTCGGCTTAAACCTACAGTTTCAAAATTGCATCCACCTCTATAAGAGCTAATCACTGAGATGCCCATTTTAGACATGATTTTTAGTAGTCCTAAATTTACTGATTTAACGTATCTTTTAACACATTCATCAAAGTCAAAATTTTGAAAGAGTTTCCTTTCATATCTTTGGTAAAGACTATCTAGTGCCAAATATGGATTTATAGTTGTTGCTCCAACTCCAATCAGAGTTGCAAATGAATGAGTATCAAAGGCATCTCCTGTCTGTACGTTTATTGAAACATACCCTCTCAGGTTTAGATTTATCAAATGTGAATTTATTGCACCAATGCATAAAAGCATTGGAATTGAACATCTTTTCTCTCCTATATTTTTATCTGATAAAATTAGTTGTGTTACCCCTGTTCTAACTGCAATTTCTGACTGAATTTTTATTTTTTTTAAAGCAGATTCTATTTTTTCTTCATACAAAAATGTGCAGTCAATAGTTTGATAGTTCTTACCAAAAAAAGATATAAATTTATTAAATTGAGAGTTTGATAAAATAGGACTCTCCAATACATAAATATTTTCTTTGGTTAGATTATCAAAATTTAAAATATTTCCAAGATTTCCAAATCTAGTCTTTAAACTCATAACCTTATTTTCTCTCAAAGAATCAATAGGAGGATTTGTAACCTGGCTAAAATTTTGTCTAAAAAAATGGTTAAGCGGTCTATACTTATCCGATAGTACAGCTAAAGGAGTATCATCTCCCATCGATCCTATGGCCTCCTTTCCATCTTCGACCATTGGGTGCAAAATAAGTTCTAAATCTTCTATAGTATAACCAAAAGCATGTTGTCTTTTTCTCAATTCAATTTTGTCATAGATTTTTTTTTCTTTTCCTATAGTAAATTTTTTGTCCAGATCAATAATTTGATTATTAAATTTTTTAAAATCTTTCGCTAAATAATTTTTAATTTCATTATTTTTATAAACTTTTCCTTTTTCTATCCTAACACCTATTATATCTCCCGGACCTAACCTTCCTTTTGAAATAATTTTTTTTTGGTCAACATCAATCATTCCAGTTTCAGATCCCACAAATAAAAAATCATCACTAGTAATTGTGTATCTTAAAGGTCTTAATCCATTTCTATCATTTCCTGCAATCACCCATTCATTATCCGTTGCTGCAATAGCTGCTGGGCCATCCCAAGGTTCCATGGTACTGTTTAAAAAATTAAATAACTTTAAGTGATCTTTTGATAGTATTTTACTTTTTTTTGACCAAGCATCTGGAATTAACATTAACTTAGCAAGAGGCGCTGACTTGCCTGATATATTTAAAAGTTCAAAAACATTGTCTAAAGATGCAGAGTCAGAGTTGCCTAAAGGAATAACAGGTTTTATATTTTCAATATCACCAAATAAATCGCTGGACATTTCTTGCTCATGAACTTTCATCCAGTTTATATTTCCTTTTAATGTGTTTATTTCCCCGTTGTGTGCAAGAGCTCTAAATGGTTGTGCTAAATCCCAGCTTGGCGCAGTATTAGTAGAAAATCTTTGATGAAATATCGCATATCTAGAAATAAATCTTTCATCTTTTAAATCAAAATAAAAATCAGAAAGAGTTTCTGCAAGAAACATTCCTTTGTAAATTATTGATTTTGAACTAAATGAACAAATATAAAAACCTTTTAATTGATTTTCTATTACCTCTTTTTCAATCTTCCTTCTTATTTCATATAATTTTATTTCTAATAATTTATCTTTTAAAAATTTGTTATTATGTCTAAAAATTACTTGAACAATCTCAGGTCTTGTAATTTCTGCTTTTACTCCAAGTAAACTTGTATTAATTGGAACTTGTCTCCATCTATAAATATTAAAGTTGTTTTTTAAAAGCTCTGTTTCTATTAATGTTTTGCATTTCTCTTGAGCTACATAGTTATTTCTAGGTAGAAAAATCATTCCTACACAAATTTCTGCTTCATCATATTTACGGCCATAATTTTCTATTTTTTCTTTAAAAAAACTCTTTGATATTTCAACATGAATTCCAGCACCATCACCTGTTTTACCGTCCGCATCCACAGCTCCACGATGCCAAACGGCTTTTAGTGCTTCTATACCATATTCGACAACTTTTCTTGAACTTATGCCCTTAGTTGAGGCAATAAGCCCAACTCCACAACCATCATGCTCCATAGATTTTGAATAAATACTATTTTTCTTTAACAAATTTAAATTATTAATATATCTAATCATTAAGCTACTTTTTTTTTCTGTTTTAATTCAAGATAACTTTCAATATTTTTTGCGGCATCTCTTCCATCTTTTATAGCCCAAACGACTAATGAAGCTCCTCTAATAATATCTCCAGCTGCAAATACACCAGGTATGTTTGTTTCCATAGTATCAAAATTAGTTTTAACTGTTCCCCAATTGGTCACCTGTAGCTTTTCTTCATCAAATAATTTTGGTAATTCTTCTGGATCAAATCCTAATGCTTTTATTACCATGTCCGCTTTTATTTGAAATTCTGAATTATCTTCGACAACCGGTTTTCTTCTTCCGCTTTCATCTGGCTCGCCTAATTTCATTTTGTTGACAGTTATACTCTCAACTTTATTATTTCCTTTAAATTCTTTGGGATTAGATAGCCAAATAAACTCTACACCTTCTTCTTCAGCATTAAAAACTTCCCTTGCAGAGCCAGGCATATTTTCTTTGTCTCTTCTATATAAGCATTTAACAGATTTTGCATTTTGTCTTATAGAAGTTCGAACACAATCCATTGCTGTGTCCCCTCCACCAATAACTACTACATTTTTATTTTCTGAATTTAAAATACCATTGTCAAATAATTCAACTTTATCTCCTAGTCCTTTTCTATTCGATGCGGTTAAAAATTCTATAGCAGGAAAAATATTTTTTAGATTGCTGCCCTCTAATTCTATTTCTTTCGGTTTGTAAACTCCTGTTGCAATTAGTATGGCATCATGTCTTTCTTTTAATTCTTTAAAAGATTTATCTTTACCTACTTCAAAATTATTTATAAATTCAATACCACATTCTTTTAAATATTTTATTCTTCTTAAAACAACAGGTTTTTCTAATTTAAAATTTGGAATCCCATAAATTAACAAACCACCGGCTCGATCATATCTATCATAAACTGTTACTTTGTAATTTTTTTTTCTTAACTCTTCTGCACATGCTAATCCTGCTGGACCAGCTCCTATAATACCAATGCTTTGATTAATTTCATTTTTAACATCTATTGGTTTTATCCAATTTTTTTCCCATGCTGTTTCTGTTAAAAATTTTTCTATAGATCCAATTGTAACTGTGCCGTGCCCAGACTGCTCAATAACACAATTACCTTCACATAATCTGTCTTGTGGACAAATTCTTCCACAAACCTCGGGCATGTTGTTTGTACTTTGGGAAAGTCTATAAGCTTCTTCTAATCTTCCCTCTGCAGTTAATTTTAGCCAATCCGGTATATTGTTACTCAATGGACAATGCACTTGGCAAAATGGAACTCCGCATTGTGAACATCTACTAGATTGAGTTTTGGCCTTTTCCTCAATAAATTCATTATAAATTTCATTAAAATCCTTATTTCTCTCTTCAGTAGATCTTTTGGTTGGATTTTGCTGATCTATTTTTACAAATTTAAGCATTTTTTCTGACATAGTTGGAAGCTATATATTATAAATAAGGACCAAAAAAGGACATTTAGGTCAATATTATTTACCTTATTTTCAAAAAAGGTAAGTATGTATGGCCTTTTTTTTAATACGCATAAGACTTATGCAACAAACGAATTGCTTTAATTTAATAATATTTAGTTTACCAATCAAAAACTGATGTCGCTGGTATATCTTCAAACTATAATTTTAGCTTTCATTCAGGGTATTTCGGAATTCATACCGGTAAGTTCTTCTGCACATTTAATTATATTTTCAGATATCTTTAAAAACTATAGTGGCTCAATCTTAATAGATACAAGTTTACATTTAGGTTCATTAATTGCAATTGTTCATTTTTTTTCAAAAGATTTATTTAATTATAAAAACAATAAAAAAATGTGGATATTGATTGTTATAGGGTCCTTCCCTCTAATAATAGTTGGGTATTTTGTATTTAATTCAAATTTTTATGAAAACGTACGCGAAATAAAAGTTATCGCTTGGTCGACTTTAATTTTTGGTTTTTTACTATATTTTTCAGATAAATTAAATATTTCTAAAAAATTTGATGACAATTTAAACACTAAAAATATTTTAATAATTGGTTTATTTCAAATTTTGGCATTAATACCTGGTGCTAGTAGATCTGGAGTTGTAATAACTGGATCTCGATTTTTAAATTTTAGCAGGTATGATGCTGCTAAAATTTCTTTTATACTATCTATACCTGCTTTGCTTGGTGCAAGTGTATTAACATTTAAAGAATCATTTTTAATAGAACAAACATTTAATTTAAATGTTTTATTAAGTATTTCTTTTTCTTATGTATTTTCATATCTAACAATAAAATATTTTTTAATCTACACAAAAAAGTTTTCTCTTAATATTTTTGTTGTTTATAGAATTTTTTTATCTTTAATTTTATTTTATTTTATTTATTTTTAATTCTGGAACAATTTGAGAAATTAAGACTCCAAATAAAATAAATATGCATCCTATTATATTGTTTAAATTTAGCATCTGACTCAATAATATCCATGCAGCAATAGTTGCTATAACTCCTTCTAAAGAAAAAATAATTGCCGCCGGAGTTGGTGTAATATTCGTTTGGGCATATATTTGTAATACAAAAGCAAATCCACCAGATAGTATTCCAGCATAAAGAATTTGGGTTGTTTGTTTAAAGATGCCATCTACACTTATTTCTTCAAAAAAAACAGCAACTAAAAATGAAAGAGAAGAAACGACTAATGTTTGTACTAATCCAATTAGAATCGGTAAGTTAAATTTTTTTATTAGTTTACCTACATAAATTATATGTAGCGCCCAAAATATTGAACCTAATATTACAAGTGCATCACCTTTTCTTATAGTTGCATCATAAAAATTCGTAAGTAAATATCCTCCTAATATACACAGAATAACTGATGGCCAATTGCTCCAATGAATTTTATCTTTAAATAAAAAAAAAACTATAATTGGTACCATTGGAACATAGAAAATTGTAAAAAAGGCTGCATTTGCTACATCTGTATATTGTAAAGATACTTGCTGAAGAGCTGATCCTAAAAATAAAAAAACTCCAATTAGAATTGAATATTTTATAAATTCTTTTTTATTTTTATTTAGCTCTTTTTTATAATTCCTATTTTCAATAAATATAAAAAATGGAACTAAAACCAAAAATCCAACAAAAAATCTTACACCATTAAATAGGTAAGGACCTATATAGTCCATACCAGTATCTTGTGCGATAAATGTTGTACCCCATATGAATGTACATGCTAGAGCACAGAAAAGCGAAGTTGATTTAGACATCAAGGATGAAATCTATAATTATATTGCCAATTTGTAAGCAAAATTTTTTCCTAAATTATCTCTTACCTCGTTACAAAACCTTGCTGCCTCAGCTCCATCAATAATTCTATGATCATATGATAAAGAAACAGGCAAAATAGTTCTTACATTAAATTTATTGTCTAAGTATATTTTTTTTTTAGTTGATTTACTCACACCCAAAATAGCAACTTCAGGATAATTTATAATTGGTGTAAAAAAACGACCTCCAATACCTCCTAGACTAGATATTGTAATTGAACCACCATAGAATTCTTTTTTATCAATCTTTAAATCTCTGCAGCTTTGCGCAATTTCTCTTAATTCTTTTGAGATATAGTTAATGTTTTTTTTATCAACATCTCTAATTTTAGGAACCATTAAACCGTTTGGTGTGTCTACAGCTACACCTATATGATAATATTTTTTCAAGGTAATTTTCCCATCATTCATGTCTTCAATTGAAGAATTAAAGGATGGAAATTTTTTTAGAGCTATTACTAAAGCTTTCATTATAAATGCTAGTGGAGTAATTTTTAATTTTTCTCCTGTATTATGATCAGTTAGTGAATTTCTAAATTCTTCCATTTCAGTTATATCTATCTCGTCATGGTGTGTAACGTGAGGTATTGTGTTATATGATTTTAAAAGATGTGGTGCAGATAGTCTTTTAATTCTTGATATATCTTTTACTTCTACTTCACCAAATTCAGAATGGTTAAATTTTGATTTAACTTGAATCTCTTCTTTTGTTTGAGGTCCGTTTAAATTTTTATTTACAAAATTTTTTACATCTTCTTCAGTTATTCTGCCTGCTCTTGCAGATCCTTCAATTTTAGATATATTTGCGCCAAGCTCTCTTGCAAATTTTCTAATTTTTGGTGTTGTAAATATTTTTTTACTTTCAGACATGATTTATAATTTTGTAGGAATTGGTTTTTCAGAATCTATGTTGTATTTTTTCATTGCATCTTCTGCATATTTAGATGGTATTAATTGTTCTTTTGCTAAAACACTAAGTGAGTAGGCAACAATATGTCCTCTATCTACTTCAAAAAATTTTCTTAAGTTTTTTCTTGTATCACTTCTTCCATACCCATCTGTACCAAATGAATAAAAACTTTTTTTAGTAAATGGTCTAATTTGGTCAGAGTTTAACCTTATATAGTCTGAAGCTGAAACAATTGGTCCCTCAGTTGAGGAAAGGCATTTTTCTATATGACTTTTTTTAGATTCTTTACCAGGATTGAGTAAGTTATATCTTTCTACCTCAATTGCTTCTTTTCTAAGTTCATTAAAACTTGTAACACTCCATACATTGCTGTCTATTTTATAATCTTTTTCTAATATTTCTGCTGCAGCAATAATTTCTCTAAGTATAGCTCCTGATCCTAATAGTTGGATTTTAGTTTTTTTATTTCTATTAAATTCTTTAAATCTATACATGCCTTTTAATATATTCTCTTCTATATTTTTTTCTTTTGGCATTTCAGGATGGGAATAATTTTCATTCATTGTTGTAATATAATAAAAAATATTTTCTCTCTTTTCATACATTCTTTTTAAACCTTCTCGAAAAATTACAGCTAGTTCATAAGCGAAAGTAGGATCATAAGATATGCAGTTTGGTACAACTGAAGACATTATATGACTATGTCCATCGCCATGTTGAAGACCTTCCCCAGCTAGTGTAGTACGTCCTGCTGTAGCTCCTATTAAGAATCCTCTTGTTTGATTGTCTCCTGCGGCCCAAATAAAGTCTCCTGTTCTTTGAAAACCAAACATAGAGTAGAATATGTATATTGGTATCATAGAGATATCATGATTAGTGTAGGATGTTCCGGCCGCAATCCAAGATGAAACGGCTCCTGCTTCTGTTATACCTTCTTCTAAAACTTGTCCTTTTATATCCTCACGATAAGAACTTAGTTGTTCTGAATCTACTGGTTCATATTTTTGGCCTTCAGGCGCATAAATTCCAATTTTTTGAAATAAACCTTCCATTCCAAAAGTTCTTGCTTCATCTGGAATAATTGGAACCAATCTTGGAGCTACATTTTTATCTCTCATCAAATTTGTTAACATCCTGACTAATGCCATTGTTGTAGACATTTCTTTATCTCCTGTAGATTCTTTCATTTTATCAAATATATCTTTTGGTGGAGTTTTTATAGCCTTTGCAAATGAAGATCTCTCGGGTAGATAGCCTCCTAACTTAATTCTACATTCTTTTAAATATTTTATTTCTGGTGAGTTTTCTTTTGGCTTATAATATTCAACATTTTTTACTTGTTCGTCTGTTAAAGGAACGTCAAATCTATCTCTATAATATAAAAGATCTTCTTCATCTAATTTCTTTTGCTGATGGGTTGTGTTTATGCTTTCTCCTGATTTGCCCATTCCATAACCTTTAATAGTCTTAGCCAATATTACTGATGGTGTTCCTTTGTTTTCCATTGCAGAATGATATGCTGCATAAACTTTGTGTGGATCATGTCCTCCTCTATTAAGTTTCCAAATGTCTTTGTCTGTCATTTGAGAAACCATATCTAACAACTCTTTATACTTTCCAAAAAAATGTTCTCTTACATATGATCCTCCTTTTGCTTTAAATGCTTGATATTCTCCATCTACTGCCTCTGTCATTCTTTTAATTAACAAGCCATCTTTATCTTTTGCTAACAACTGATCCCAATAAGAACCCCAAATAACTTTAATTACATTCCAGCCGGCTCCTCTAAATATTCCTTCAAGTTCTTGAATAATTTTTCCATTGCCTCTTACTGGTCCATCTAATCTTTGTAAGTTACAATTTACAACAAAAACTAAATTATCTAATTTTTCTCTAGCTGCTAACCCTATTGCTCCTAATGACTCTGGTTCATCAGTTTCTCCGTCTCCTAAAAAACACCAAATTTTTCTTCCTTCATCTTTTAACAATCCTCTGTTAATTAAATATTTGTTAAACCTAGCTTGATAAATTGACATTATTGGTCCAAGGCCCATTGAAACTGTTGGAAATTGCCAAAATTTTGGCATCAACCAAGGATGAGGATATGAAGATAGTCCTCCTGGTTTAACTTCTTGCCTGAAATGATCTAATTCTTTTTCACTAATTCTTCCTTCAAGAAAGGCTCTAGCATACATACCTGGTGCACTGTGTCCTTGAAAATAAATTAAGTCACCACCAAATTTATTGTTTTTTGCTCTCCAAAAATGATTCATACCAACATCATATAATGTTGCTGCTGATGCAAATGTTCCTATATGTCCACCAAGTTCAGGATTTTTTTTATTTGCTCTAACAACCATTGCTGCTGCATTCCATCTAATCAAAGATCTAATTTTTCTCTCCAAATTTTGATCTCCTGGAGATTTTTTCTCTTCCTCTGGTTTAATAGTATTGATGTAAGGAGTGTTTCTGGATAATATTAAATCTGAACCTTCTTTGTAAGAATGTTCAATAAGTTTCTTAATTAAAAATTGAGCTCTATTTTTTCCATCTTTTTCTAAAATGGCGGAAAGAGATTCCATCCATTCTTTTGTTTCGATCGGATCTATATCGCTGCCTTTTGACACCTGAATATTCGTCTCGTTTTTTTTATCAATTTCACTTGTAGAAACTTTTTCTTCTTTTTTTTCTAAAGTTGCTTCTGCTTGCTGAATAATTTTTTCTGTGACAGGAGGTATTTTAGATTTTGAATCTTCATTGTTAGAAGCAGAAGTAATAGATAAAATTAAATCTCCCTTTGAAACTTTATCTCCAATTTTTACATTTATTTTTTCAACTATTCCTTCATCTATTGATGGAACTTCTACACTGGATTTGTCACTTTCTATAGTTATTAGCGGATCATTTTTTTTTACATTGTCTCCGGGCTTAACCATTATTTCGATAATTTCTACATTTTCAAAATCACCTATATCTGGAATTAATACTTGCTTGTTCATTGAATCAATTATTTCTTATTATACGCTCTTTTTTAAAAATAAATATTTTTTTGGCCACATTTAACTCAAAATTTAAACAATCTAAGTTATTTGAATGTATTAGCATGAAAATTAAAGATATTATTAACAATATATGGTGCTATTTGACAGCCCATCGTAAGATGGGTTTAAAAAATGATCTTGATGCAAAGTTTTGGATACAAGATATTTTGTTAAAAAATCACCTTAAATCTTTAAATAAGAATAATTGATAAAAAAAATTATTACATTAAAAACAATGTATTGTTAATTTTTGAAGCGCCTGTAGCTCAACTGGATAGAGCGCTTGGCTACGGACCAGGAGGTTCTGGGTTCAAATCCTAGCAGGCGCACCAAGAAAGTAATTTATGAAAATATCTTTACAAAAATCAGTGATTTATTTTTTTTCGACTATGGTTTTAATTTTAATCTTAATTACATTGATTATTTAATGAACAAATTTAGACAAATAAGTACAAAACCAGGATTTTTAAAAAACAATGGGGGACTTTTATTTAGACAAATTAAAAATAATAAATTTGAATTCAAAACAAAAATAAAAAAAATTCATTTAAATAGAGCTCAAATTACACATGGTGGTTATATATGTTCAATAATTGATGCGGGCGCAGGAACAGCTGCTCATATTTTTGCAAATGGAAAACCTTGTGTAACTATATCATTGGATATAAAGTTCATTTCACCAACGAGATATAAAGACGAAATTATTGGAAAAGTTTCAGTAGATAAAAAAACTAAATCAATAGTTTTTTTAAGTTGCATACTTAAGTCAAGAAAAAAAATAATATCTATATCTTCTGGTATTTGGAAAATATTAAATCATAAAATTCCAGGCGCAGGGTATGGGGGATAATTAAAATATTTTGATTTAATAGTTTTAATGCTATTATTGTTTTATAAATTTTAAAATGAGAACATTTTTAACTGTGATTCGGACACCTTTTAACCTATCTTTGTTCTTTTGTACGCACTAGATGTAGTAACAAAAAAAAATTAGACACAAAAAGTTGAAATGAAAAATAAAACAATAACAGCTCTACTTGGACCTACAAATACTGGAAAAACCTTTCTCGCAATTGAAACGTTACTTTCATTCAACTCTGGAATGATCGGTTTTCCATTAAGACTATTAGCTAGAGAAGTATATGATAAAATTATCAAAAAATGTGATCCATCTTCAGTAGCTTTGATCACCGGAGAAGAAAAAATAATTCCATCAGGTGCGAAATATTATTTATGCACTGTTGAATCTATGCCTATAGACAAAAAATTAGAATTTGTTGCAATAGATGAGATCCAAATGTGTGGCGATCACGAAAGAGGTCATATATTTACTGATAGACTTTTAAATTTAAGAGGTGAAAAACAAACTATGTTCATGGGATCACATACTATGAAAAACGTATTATCTAATTTGAATGATAAAATAGAATTTGTTAATAAAGCAAGGTATTCAAAGTTATCATATTCAGGGCATAAAAAAATTTCAAGAATTGAAAGAAAGAGCGCAATAATTGCTTTTTCAACTGAAGATGTTTATGCAATTGCAGAATTACTAAGAAGGCAAAAAGGAGGTTGTGCAATTGTTATGGGCTCATTAAGTCCTAAAACTAGAAATTCTCAAGTTTCACTATATCAATCAGGTGACGTTGATTATTTAGTCGCAACTGACGCAATCGGAATGGGAATCAATATGGATCTAAATAATGTTTATTTTTCTAACTTAAGAAAGTTTGATGGAAAAAAACTAAGAAAATTAAATATTTCTGAAATAGGTCAAATTGCTGGACGAGCTGGAAGATATATGAATGACGGCAACTTTGGAGTTACAGGTGAAGTTCAAAACATTAATCCAGAGGAAATTGAATTAATTGAAAACCACAAATTTGAGATGATAAATAAAATTTATTGGAGAAATTCTGAATTAGATTTTAGAAATACCAACAGCTTAATTAATTCTTTAGAAGAAAAACCAGGAAAAGATTGGTTGAAAAGAATTTATGAATGTGAAGACGAAAAAGTTTTAAAATATTTAATTAATAATGAAAATGAAATTACTGTTAAAAATGATGGAAAAAACTTAAAATTATTATGGGAATGTTGTCAAATACCTGATTTTGTAAAAAAAAGTTATGGCAAGCACTTGGAAATTGTAAAAAAAATATATCTTTTTTTATCTAAAAATAGTGGAAAAATACCAAATTCATATTTCAAAGAGCAATTAAAACCACTAGATAAAATTGAAGGAAATGTTGACTCAATATCTAATAGAATTGCTAATGTTAGAATTTGGTCCTATGTTGCAAATAAATCTAATTGGGTTCAAAATAATGATTACTGGATTGAAAGAACAAAACATATTGAAGACAAACTTTCTGATAGACTGCATGAAGAGTTAACAAAAACTTTTATAGATAAAAGAGCAAGTGTTTTAGCTAAAGGATTAAAACAAGATATAGCTTTTGAAACTGAAATTATTAATAATAAAAAAGTTAAAATTAATGATCAATTTATTGGCAATTTAAATGGATTAAAATTAGAATTAGATCTAAAAGTTGATGCGCTTGATGCGGATATAAAATCATTAAAAAAAGCATCAAGGCAGTCGGTTATGCCTGAAATTTTAAAAAGAATTAATCAAATTATTAATACTAATTTAATTGAAATTAAAAAAGATTTTAAAATATATTGGAACAACTCGCCAATTGCAAAACTTCAAAGAGGCAAGGATTATCTATCCCCAGAAATCGAATTAATTATGGATGATATGATTGAAATTAAAGAAAGGAATAGATTAAAAGTTTTTTTAGAAAAATGGATAAAAGATAAAATTGATACAGAATTAGAAAGTTTAATAAAGTTAAAAAATTTAAATGAAAATAATTCAGAAATAAGAGCTCTAGCATATAATTTATATGAAAATAATGGTGTTGTTAAAAGAGAAAAAGTTAAAATAATCTTAGACAAGCTAGGACAAGATGAAAGAAAAATTTTAAGAGCCACAGGTGTAAAATTTGGAAGATATCATATATTTTTGTATAAACTTTTTAAACCAAGTTCAGTATCTTTGCGAATAATGTTATGGAAAAATTTTTACCAAAAATACTATGATTTGAATCCTCCGATATTTGGTTTAAATTTTTTTGAAAACAAAAATAATTCAAATAAAGATTTTATGCTTTTATGTGGATTTGAAAATTTTGAAAATATTTTTGTAAGAATAGATATATTAGAAAGATTGTTTATAATGATTATGAATTCAGATAAAAAAAACTCTGAAAATCAGAAGGAAATAAAACTTATTCCAGAAATGTTAAATTTATTAGGGTGCAACAAGGAAAGTTTCATAAAACTACTTAAACTTATGAATTATAAAATATATGAAAAAGATAAAAATATATTATTTAAATATTCTCCAGTGAAAAAAAGCTCGAGAAAAAATAAAAATATTTCTAATTTTGCCGATAGTCCTTTTAGCAAACTAACACAATTAAATATAAAATAATGTTAAATTTTTTTAAAACAGAAAAAAATACTAAAGAAAATAATATTTCTGTAATATCTGTTGCCTGTTTACTAATACATGCTGCAAAAATTGATGAAAATTATTCAAATAAAGAAAAAGAAATTATTAAACAGACACTCTTCAAATTGGGGGCTGACGATAACAATATTGATAAAATTATTGAAAAAGCTGAGAATGATGAAAAAAATTCTAATCAAATCTTAGAATTTACTAAGGAGGCAAAGAATCTGACAAAAGAAAAAAAAATAATACTTTTAGAATCCTTATGGAGCATAATTTATTCTGATAAAAATGCCGACATGTATGAAGCAAATCTAATGCGAAGAATTTCTGGCTTGCTTTACCTAGACAATAAAATGGTTGGTGATATTAAGGAGAAAATTAGAAATAATAAATGACATACATAGTTAATGAAAAATGTATAAAATGTAAACTAATGGACTGTGTTGAAGTTTGTCCTGTTGACTGTTTTTATGAAGGTAAAAATATGCTTGTAATTAAACCAGATGAGTGTATAGATTGTGGCGTTTGTGAACCGGAGTGCCCGATTGATGCTATAGTACCCGATACAGAAACAGGAAACGAGAAATGGCTAGAAATAAACAAAAAATATTCAGAAATTTGGCCAAACATTTCTCAAAAAAAAGACCCACCAATAGATAGCGAAAAATATAAAAATGAAGAAAATAAATTTAAAAAATATTTTAAAGAAAACATTTAAAAAAAAAACTGTTAAAATAAAAAAAAAGAAGAAAATTTTAATTAAAAAAAAAACCTCTCATAAATTAAAAAAAAATAAAATCTCAAAGAAAGATTCAAAAAATAAAAAAACATCGCTAAAGTCTGAAAAACAAAATAAAAATGAAACATTAAAAAATGATTCTCTTAGAATAAATAAAATTAATGATCAAAAACCAGAAATAAAAAAAATCAAAAAACAGGATACTGAAAAGAAAATTTACAAAGTCAAAGAGTATGTTGTTTATCCTAAACATGGAATTGGTCAAATAACTGATTTTAAGAAAATAAGCATTGGTGGAATTGAGGTTGAATCTTATTTATTAAAATTTGAAAAAGATAAAGCAACTGGAATGGTTCCTGTAAACAAACAATCTCATTTAAGGCCCCTAGCTACTATTAATCAAGTAAACAAATGTATAAGTATATTAAAAGGGA
This sequence comes from Pelagibacteraceae bacterium AG-414-M23, assembly GCA_003214525.1. GTDB lineage: Bacteria > Pseudomonadota > Alphaproteobacteria > Pelagibacterales > Pelagibacteraceae > Pelagibacter. The sequence goes on from QCLN01000001.1 coordinate 81,174, forward strand.
AACCAAAAATAAAAAGGTCTATGTGGAGTAGAAGGGCACAAGAATATGAAGCAAAAATTTCTTCGGGTAAAATATATGAATTAGCTGAAGTAGTTAGAGATCTCAATAAAGGTGATGATTTAATGATTGACCAGTCATATAGCGAAAGACAATTATTTGAAAAGGCATATGAAAGACTTTTATCTGAATTTAAAATTGTTTTAGGAAATAGCGCAGAGGATACTCAAAAAAAATTGGATAAAGCATTAAAAAGAAACCTGGAAGCTCAAAAGGCTAAAATTGAAAAAACAGTACAAGCTCAAAGCAACAATATTACAACGGATGATATTGAGGATGGCGCTATTGTAGCGGAACCTGACGAATAAAAAAAACGCTTCCCACGCAATCGCCATGAGAAGCGTTATCAGTTAAAAAGAATACTAAACTATCTTCTTCTTCTTCTAGCTTTTTTCTTAGCTTTTTTCTTAGTTTTCTTTTTAGCAGCTTTTCTTCTTCTTTTAGCCATTTTTAGCTCCCTTTTGTTTACGAATCATTTTGATTCGCTAGTTATTAATTTTTATTTTTTTTGATTAGTTATGTCAAACGTTAATTTATTTAAATAATTTTAAAAAATTTTATTTTTTTTATGTTTTAACTTAATTTAAAAAAAGTTAAGTAATTAGCGATTAATTTAAGATAAATTTAATATAAACTTTCAAAGTTTTTTTTGTACTTGTTAATAATTTTAAATCTTTTTAATTTTAAAGTTGGTGTCATCATTCCATTTTCAATTGTAAAGTTTTCTTTAATTATAAAATATTTTTTTATTTTTTCTACTTTTGAGAGATTTTTATTTATATTTTCAATTTCTTTTTCTAAATTTTCTTTTTCTAAATTAATTTCTTTATTTAAAATAAGCAAAGCAACTAAGTATGGTTTGTTATCTCCATAAACTATAGCTTGATCAATCTTTTCAGAGCTTGTTAAAATATTTTCTATTTTCAAAGGAGAAATATTGTCTCCTCCAGGTGTAACTAAAATATCTTTTTTTCTATCTGTTATTTTTAAATAATTACTTTCAAATACGCCTATGTCACCTGTGTGTAGCCAACCATCTATTAATACTTTTTTTGTTTCTTCTTCATTGTTCCAATAACCTAACATTACATTTTCACCTTTAACCAATATTTCACCATCCCCTGCTATCTTAACTTCATTACAACTAAATGGTATTCCAACTGTCTCTATTCTAATATCGTCTATGGGGTTGCAACTGACTACCGGAGATGTTTCGGTTAATCCATACCCTTGCAACGTAGGTAAACCAATAGCATTTAAAAAAGTTCCTATTTTACTATCAAGTGCTCCACCTCCAGAAACAAAAGTTTTTAAACTACCACCAAATTGCTTTTTGATTTTATTTCTAACCAATTTATCAACAATGAAATTTACAACTTTTTCTGAAAAGGACATTTTAATTTTTCTTAATTTTTTGGCTCCTAGTTTTATTGTATTATTAATTAGATTTCTCTTAAATCCTTGTGCTTTGTTAAAAGTTGCATTTATCTTTTGATATAGATTTTGATAAAATCTGGGGACAGCAGTCATAATATGAGGAGAACATTCTGACATATTTTTTATAAGTTTGTCTATGCTCTCTGCATAAAAAACTTTAGCACCAACAGCTATTTGAATAAACTGAACTGCATGCTCATAAGAATGAGAAAGAGGCAACCAAGTTAGAAATCTTGTTTCTTTTTCTAAAATAGGTTTCAGCAATTTATGGCCCCCCTCACAATTACTTAATATGCCACCGTGACTTAAAATGACTCCTTTTGGATTGCCTTGAGTTCCAGATGTATAAATAATACATGCAGGATCGGATCTTTTAGCTTTAGATATTAAATTAATATTTTCACTTATATTTATATTTTGAATTAAGTTTCCTACATTAAAATATGTATTTTTATCTATGTCTGTTAATGTTTCAAAAGAAAATATTTTCTTAATATAAGAAGATCTTTCACAAATACTTTTAACTTTATTAAACTGTTCATCGTTAGAAACAAGCAAAATACTTGGTGAGCAATCATTGATAATATATTCATAATCTCTTGAAACATAAGTAGTGTAAGCTGGAACAGTAATTCCTCCAGCTAACATTATCGATAAATCAGAAATCATCCACTCTGGTCTATTTTCTGATATTAACATGCATCTATCTCCATCTTTAATTATTTTAGAGATTTCATTTGCAAGCCGCATAACAACTGAATGAACATCTTTCCAAGAAAAGTTTTTTTTTGGCTCTTTCAAGCTTGATAAAAAAAATTTATCCTTGTTTTGTTTTTTGTATTGTTCAAAAAACAAATCAACTAAATTATTATATTTTTTAAAATCCATAATTCATTGGTGGGCAAAGAGAGACTCGAACTCTCACAGCATTGCTACCATTGGATTTTGAGTCCAACGCGTCTACCAGTTCCGCCATTCGCCCATAAAAACATTTATTAATTATTAATAGTATAAAAATTATTAATATAATAAAAGGAAATATGTTTCGTAAACTTTTCGATAAAACTATTAAACTCGCTGGAAATAAAAACTCAAAGTTCTTTTTGGGGGGTATTTCTTTTATAGAAAGTTTTATTTTTCCAATTCCACCTGATGTCATTATTGTTCCAATGACAATCGCTAAACCTAGAAACTGGTTAAGAATTTTTCTTATAGCCACTATAGGATCTGTTCTAGGAGCAATTTTAGGTTATTTTATAGGTTATGTTTTTTTTAATGAGATTGGGGTTAAAATCTTTGAACTTTATGGTGTAGACAATGCTTCTTTTTTAAAAGATAAAGTTTCATCTCAAGGAGGAGTAGTTGCGTGGATGACGTTACTTGCAATAGCTGGATTTACGCCTGTTCCATTTAAGCTTCTGACTATTACTAGTGGCTTTGTGCATTTTAATATTTTTTATTTTATAATTGTTTCAGCTTTAACAAGAGGTACTAGATTTTTTATTATAGCTTTTTTAATTGGAAATTTTGGCCCTAAAATAAAAAAAATTATTGAAAAAAAATTAATGACCTTTTCAATTATATTTACGATTGCGATTATAATTGTAGCTTACCTAATTTATAATTTTTTACTTAATTTTGTTGCATAATATGTTTATTAAAATTGAAAATTTTTTTTATCCATTAATAATATTAATTAGTATTTTTTCAATATTATCAGCTTTATATATTGAACATATTTTGTCTATCCAGGCATGCAAATTATGTTTGTATCAAAGAATTCCTTATATCTTTTCAATAATAATATGTTTTTTTGGATATTTTTTTCGAAACAATAAAATTTTTGTTTTTTTACTTATTATAATTTTTATAAGCAGTCTTATTTTATCCGGATATCATATGGGAATTGAAAATAATATTTTTTCTGAGTTTTCTGGTTGTACAAATCAAAATCTCAATATTATTGATAAATCAAAGTTATTGGAAACTTTAAATAACTTTTTACCCAATTGTAAAGACGTTAATTTTAGAATTTTTGGTTTATCCCTTGCAACTATTAATTTTTTCTTATCAATTGCTTTAACTATAATAAGTATTAAATATTATTATTATGAAAAAAACAGATAAAAAAAAATTAGAAGAATTTATACGTGTTGATCATGCAGGAGAAAGGGGTGCTATCAAAATTTATGAAGGTCAACTATTAGCTTTAAATACTTTACATAAAGATGAAAAATTAAAAAAGCTTATTGAAGAAATGAAAGTTCATGAAGAAGAACATTCAGATTATTTTAAAAAAGAAATAGAGAAAAGAAATATAAAACCAACACGATTTCTAAAACTTTGGGATCTTCTTGGTATTAGTATTGGATTTGGCTCTACTTTATTGGGAAAAAAAGCTGCCATGCTTTGTACAGCTTCTGTTGAAGAAGTTATTGATAAACATTATCAAAATCAAATTAATCAGATTGAAGATGATGAAATTGAGCTTAAAAAAAAGATTATTAAATTTAGAAATGAAGAATTACACCATAAAGATATTGCATTTAAAGAGGGGGCTTCTAAAGAAGGACTTTATGGAATACTTGATGGAATAATTAAAACTGGTTCAAAAATTGCTATAAAAATTTCAGAGAAATACTAAATTAGTTTTCTAATTCAACATCCCAATACAAATAATCCATCCAACTTTCATGTAAGAAATTAGGTGGGAAGTTTTTTCCATTTTTGTGAAGATCTTCAGTTGTTGGCGCAAAAGGTAATATCATAAGCTTCATGCCTGATTTCTCTAACAGCCTTCCACCTTTTTGTACATTGCAGTTTGAACAGGCCGTTACCACATTCTCCCAGTTTGTTTTACCCCCTTTAGACCTAGGTAACAAATGATCAAATGTAAGTTCATTATTGCTTCCACAATATTGACATGAAAATTTATCTCTTAAAAAAACGTTAAATCGAGTAAAATTTGGATTTCTTAATGGTTTTATATAATCCTTTAGTGCAATTACACTTGGCAATTTCATGCTAAACGATGGGCTTCTGACAACTCTATCATAATGACTTATAATGGATACTCTATTTAAAAAAACTGACTTAATAGAATCTTGCCAACTCCATAACGATAAAGGATAATAGCTTAAAGGTCTATAATCTGCATTTAAAACAAGCGCAGGGCACCTTTCTAAAGAAATGTTTTTGTTTAACATCATAAAATTATTCTAACTTATATAATTTTTAAAATCAATAGAACAAATTTAAGATTAAATATTTGTTAAATTTATAAATTTTTTTTTATAAAATTTAAAGCTAAACTTGATGCTTCAATAGGTATATGATGCCCACAATTATTAATTAAATTTGTTTCAATACTAATTTTATTTCTTTCAAAAAAATCTTTTGCTTCTAACAGAAAATTTGAACTTACAATTTCATCTTGATCGCCATGAATTAGTAATATTTTGCTTTTATTTTTAATTCTAGATTGAAGATTGTCTTTATTAATAATTTTTCCTGAAAATCCAACTATACAATTAAATTCTTCTTCTGATGTCATGCCAATATTTATTGACATCATGCATCCTTGGCTAAAACCACTCAATATAATTTGATTGTTGTTTAAATTATATTTGCTTTTTACTTCTTTTATAAATTTTTTAATTCTAGTCTCTGCCTCTAATGACTTATTTAAAATATACTCATCATCCTCTTTTGACAAATCAAACCATTGAAAACCTAGAGGGTTAATTTCACATTTTTCATGGCCATTAGGACATAAAAACACTGTATTTTTAAGAAATCTTTTCCAATTTAATGTCAATAGACTTATATCTTTTCCATCACCTCCATATCCGTGAAAAAGAATAACTGCATTTTTAATTTCATTATCATTGTCTGGAAGGATGATTGTTGTATCAAGGCAAAATGTCATTTTATTTAAGTAATAATTTATAATATTAATATATATAACACACTATAAATAATTAATTATTATGGATAAAAAAAATAAATCTATTTGGGGAACAAGAATTAAAGGCAAAACATCTAGCATCTTTCAAAAAGTTTCTAGTTCAATTGAAATAGATAAAAGACTTTTTAAGGAAGATATTCTTGCATCAATTGCACATGTAGAAATGTTGAATAAACAAAAAATAATTAGTTTTAAAATTAAAAATAAAATTATATGGGGCTTAAATAAAATTCAAAATCAGATTATCAAAAAAAAATATGTATTTAACTATCAAGATGAAGATATTCATATGAGTATTGAAAAAAAACTATTTGAACTAATTGGAGAAGATGCTGGATATATTCACACAGCAAGATCAAGAAACGATCAGGTATTAGTTGATTTTAAAATGTGGATGATTAATTCAAATAATAAATTAATTAAAATATTAGATCAAACAATTAATAATTTTTTAAAAATAGCTGAAAAAAATATTTATACTATTATGCCTGGCTTTACTCATTTAAAAAATGCACAACCTATTTCTTTTGCACATTATATTTTAGCTTATGTAGAAATGTTTAGTAGGGATAGACAAAGATTAAAAAATAATTTTACTAACCTTAAAGAAAATCCTTTGGGGTCAGGCGCATTATCGGGCACTTCATTTAATATAGATAGAAATTTTACAACAAAAAAACTTGGCTTTAAAGTTCCAACAAGTAATTCTATTGATACAGTATCAAACAGAGATTTCGTTTTGGACTTTCTTTTTGCTTCATCGGTATGTGCAATGCATATATCTAGACTTGCTGAAGAATTTATAATTTGGAATTCAGATGGTTTCAGGCTTATTACATTAAATGATAATATTGTTACCGGATCTTCAATCATGCCTCAAAAAAAAAATCCTGATCCTCTAGAATTTTTAAGAGGAAAAGTTAGTAACTCTTATGGTAATTTGTTTTCAATGATGACAATACTTAAAGGATTACCTTTATCTTATTTCAAAGATCTACAAGATGATAAAAAAATTGTTTTTGATACATTTGATAATTTAATTGATTCAATTAAAGTATTGAATGAAGTATTAAAAAATTTCTCAGTAAATAAAAACGAAATGTTAAATCTTGCAAAAAGGGGACATATAACAGCAACTGATCTTGCTGATTACTTGGTTAAAAATCTCAATTATCCTTTTAGAAAGTCATATCAAATTACTGCAAAGGTAGTTAATTACTGTGAAAAAAATAAAAAAAATCTTTCAGATTTATCTTATAAAGAGCTAAAAGTAATGGAGCCAAATATAAAAGAGGATGTTATTAAAATTTTTGATCTAAATAATTCAGTAAATTCAAAAAAATCATATGCTGGAACATCTTTTGAAAACATTAAGAAAATGATAAAAAAATATAAAAATGCTTAAAAAAATAATTATAATTTTATTTCTTTTAGTTCCAATTCTTTCTTGCGGAAAAAAAAGTGATCCTGTTTATCAACAAAAATCAAGCTTGATTAAAATGAAAGTCTATGGAACAACTGAAATTGTTATTAATAGTTAATTATTAAATTATAAAAAACATTCTTGATGCTTTACAAAAATAAAAAATTATTCATTGATAAAATTTCAGCAAATCAGATTATAAAAAAATTTGGAACTCCTGCGTATTGCTATTCATACGCTCAGTTAAAAGAAAATATTTTAAATTTTAAAAGAAATTTTAAAAATATAGATCCACTTATATGTTTTGCTGTTAAGGCAAATAATAATATTAAAATCTTAAATGAAATCGGTAGATTTGGACTTGGAGCAGATGTGGTATCTAAAGGTGAGCTCTTGGCATCGCTAAAATCAAAAATTAATCCTAAAAAAATAGTTTTTTCAGGCGTGGGTAAAACTTATGATGAAATAAATTTTGCAATAAAAAAAAATATTCTTTTAATTAATACGGAGTCTCAAAGTGAAATAGAAACAATATTAAAGATTGCTAAAAAAATTAAAAGAAAAGTTGATATCGGAATAAGACTTAATCCAAACGTGGACGCTAAAACAATTAAAGAAATCACTACTGGAAAAACAATAAATAAATTTGGACTTAAGGAAAAGGAAGTAATTGATTTAATAAATCATTACAAAAAATCAAAATATTTGAATATTAAATGTCTTAGTGTTCACATTGGTAGTCAAATTACAAACCATATTCCATATTTTAAAATGCTAAAATCTATTCAAAAAATAATTGATAAGTCTAAATTTAATTTCGAATATATTGATCTTGGCGGAGGAATGGGAATAAATTATGGAGAAAATACCCAAAAGCTAAATTATAAAAAATACTCAAAAAAAATTGAAAAATTTGTAAAAAAAAATAGCATTAAAATAATATTTGAACCTGGAAGATCCATTATAGGAAATGCAGGTTACTTATTATCTAAAATTATTTACATAAAAAAAACAGGTAAAATTAATTTTATTATTATAGATGCTGGTATGAACGACTTGATGAGACCTGCTCTTTATAAAGCTTATCATAGAATAATTCCTACCAATAAAAATAAAAGCAAAGTTTCTAAAAGACATGATTTTGTGGGTCCAATTTGTGAAACTACAGACAAATTTTTATCTATAAAGTCATATCAAAAACTTAATGAAGGAGATAACATAGTTATTTGCGATGTAGGTGCATATGGAAAAGTTCTAAGTTCAAATTACAATTTAAGATCTAATCCAAAGGAAATCTTAATAAAAAATTTAAAAGTTTTTGAAATAAGAAAAAAAGAAACTCTACAAAGCATTATTTGAGTTGATGATTAGAGGAATAATTTTTAAATTTTTTTTTTATATTGGAACTGTTTTTATCTGTATAATTTTTCTTCCTACGCTTATTTTGCCAAAAAAATTTGTACTTGTAGGCGGAAAAATATTAGGTCATTGGATAAAGTTTTGTTTATATTTTTTTCTTTCAGTAAAAATCGAAGTTAAAGGATTGGAAAATATTCCAAAATACTCAAATTTCTTTATTGCATCTCTTCATCAATCAATATTTGAAACTTTTTTCTTTCAAGCAATTTTTAACTATCCTGTTTTTATATTAAAAAAAGAACTTTTAAGAATACCTATATTTGGATGGCATTTAAAAAAAATGGGATCTATATCAATTGATAGAGATAAAATAAGTAAAGAAAATTTGGGTTTCTATGATAAAATTTTATCAATAACTACAAATACAAAAAGACCAGTAATAATTTTTCCTCAAGCTACTAGAACTGCAATTGATGATAAACAGCCGTTTAAAAAAGGTGTTTCAAAAATTTATGAAAAACTTAATTTTATTTGTGTCCCTGTAGCATTAAATTCAGGGATTGTGTGGCCTAAGTCTGGAAAACTAAATTCCAATAGAACAATAACTGTTAGTATCCTTGAAAATATACCTGCTGGCCTGAACTCAAAAGACTTTCTAAAAAAACTAGAGTATAAACTTTATAGTGAATTAGAAAAAATTTGTTAGCCTTTCATTGGCATAATAACATATATACTGTCAAAATCTGAAGGATCTTTAATTAGAGCTGGGGAACCAGATTCTTTTAAATAAATTTCTATTTTATTTCCATCCATATTTGATGCAACGTCTATTAAGTATCTTGGATTGAAACTTATATCTATTTCATGATCAAAATTAACTGCAAGAGTCTCTTTGCCATCACCGCTGTTACTATTATTAACTGATAAATTTAAATTATTATTTATTAAATTCATTCTTAAACCATCTTTTTTATCTAAAGAAACAGATGCCACTCTATCTACCGAAGTCAAAAAAGGTTTTAGATCGATTTCTAATTTCTTTTGATTATCTTTAGGAATAACCTGAAAATAATTTGGAAACTTTCCATCAATTAACTTTGAAATCAAAATTATATTATTAAATTCGAATTTAATCTTTGTTTTTACATTGGAAATTTTTACATCACCATCATAATCGTCAAGTAAAGAACATAATTGAAAAATTGTTTTTTTGGGAAGAATAACTGGTTCAAAATTTATTTCTTCTGACAGCAATGTTTTCGATATTGCCATTCTATGGCTATCAGTTGCAACAGCTGTAAGAAACTTTTTATCTTCATTGTCAGTTAAGTGTAAAAATATTCCACTTAAATAGTGTCTTGTTTCATCGCTGGAAACTGAGAATTTACATTTATTCAATAGTTTCAGCAATTTTTTTGAATTTAGTAAAAACTTATTCTCATTAAAATCTGATTCCGTTATAGGAAACTCTGATGCTTTTAAGCAATTTAGATTAAATGATGATTTGTCTGACTCTAAGTTTATTTTATTTTCGCTAATTAAATTAAAATTGATTTTTTTTTCATTATTAAATTTTCTCACAATGTCATACATTATTGAACATGAAGTAGTAGTTTCTCCTTCTTGTATAATTTCAATATTTGAAATATTTTGTATAAATATTAAATCTAAGTCAGTTGCTGTAATTTTAAGATTTTCATTTTTGGCTTCAATTAAAACATTAGATAGAATAGGTAAAGTGCTTCTCTTTTCAACCACTCCCTGACAGTAATTTAAAGAATTTTGCAAATCTTTTTGATTTACACTAAATTTCATCGTCCTTGTTATATAAAATTTTATTTTTTAAAGTATCTATTTTAATATTTAATTCGTTATCCTCTTTTCTAAGTTTTTCAATTGTTTTTACAGAATGTATTACTGTTGTATGATCTCTATTTGAAAAACATCTGCCAATTTCTGGTAAAGATTTTGATGTAAGCATTTTTGCTAAATATATTGCTGTTTGCCTTGGTCTAACTAGGTATCTTGATCTTCTAGATGAAAGCATTTCATTTTTACTGATCTTAAAGTATTTGCACACAATTGTCTGAATACTATCTATTGTTACTTTATTTTCGTAAATATTTAGTAAATCTTTTAGAATAATTCTTGTTTCAGATAAATTAGGTACTCTATTATATATTCTAGAGAAAGACACAATCCTATTTAATGCTCCTACTAATTCCCTTATGCTTGATTTAATTTCTGAACATATAAATTTTTGGATTTCTTCTGAAATAATAACATTATTGTTATTCATAATGCTTAGTTCTGATAATTTGTTTTTAACTATTTCTGCTCTGAGATTTAAATCTGGATTCTGTATATCAACTACCAAACCTCCTGAAAATCGTGATCTAATCCTCTCCTGAATTCTATTAAGTTTACTAGGAGGCCTATCTGCTGTTAAAACTATTTTTGAACGTTTTTCTAATAATGCACTAAAAGTATGAAAAAACTCTTCTTGTAGTGCTTCTTTTCCATTCATAAATTGAATATCATCAATAAGCAAAACATCTGTATTTCTAAAATAATCTTTAAATTTTATCATCTCATTTGATTTAATTGATTTCACAAAATGATACATAAATCTCTCAGCTGATATAAACATTACTTTTTTATTAGCTTTAAGCTTTAAACCAATTGCATTTAATAAATGAGTTTTGCCCATTCCAACTCCAGAATATAAGTACAATGGATTATAGCTGGATAAATTTTCGGTAACTTTTTTTGATGCTTCATAAGCAAGGCTATTGCTTTGACCAACTATAAAGTTATCAAAATTTTTATTTGGATCTATTCTACTATATTGAATAAATGTATCTTTAATAAATGCAACATTTCCGTCTATCACATTAGTTTCTTCACTTTGATTCAATCCATTTTTTGAATCTGATATAATTTTTGATATAGAGTTTATTTTAAATTCGATTCTGTTAATATTCTTATTATGAGATTTAATTACCTGAATAACGTTATCTAGATATCTAGATGTAATCCAATCTCTAATAAATCTTGTGGGTACTGAAATCAATAGATAGTTTGTATTTGTTTCAATAAGTTCCATTTTTTTTAACCAGCTATCGAAGACATCTTTTCCAAATTTAATTTTGAAATCTTCTTGAACTAGTTCCCAGTTTAAAACTTCTGGATTAATTTGTTTTAAATTTTGATTTAAGGAATTTTTCATTGAGAACTTGTTTAATCTGAAATAATTAGTTTATGCAATATTTTAAATTTTTTAAAAAAAAAAAAATGTAATCCTGAATTGAAATTTTTTTTTCTAAAAATAAAATCTAAGATTGAATCACATAATAAATTTTAAGTTGTAAATTGTTTTAAAAAATTATTAGATCAAATTTGTTTACTTAATTTAATATAGATATTGTGCCAAAATACTATTTTAAATACAATAAGTTGATTCAATTAAAGAGAGTTAATTCTTTTTGTGATTCTAGAAACATTTCTTGACGCATTTTGTTTCTTAATAACTCCAGTTTTTGCAATTTTCATCAACTCAGAATTTAATTTTGGAAGGTAACCAAGTGCTGCTTTTTTATCTTTTTTTTCAATTAAAAGGTTAATTTTTTTAATTGCACTTTTGTATCTGCTTTTTCTCGACTTATTTACTAAAGTTTGTCTTAGAGTTCTTCTATTTGTTTTAATTGCCGATTTTGTATTTGCCATGTGCGCGATTGTATAGCTTGCTTATTTTATATGGTCAATTGAATTTTTTATTATTTTTGACAAATATTACACATGTAGGTTGATCTATTTGATATATTTACCTTAATAATAGTGCCCAAACATAATTTGTTTTTGCATGATTTATTTTCTTTATCATAGACGCGAAATTCTTTTTGATAAGATCCTTGTCTTCCATTTATAGAGAGGAAGTTGTTGATTGTTGTTCCGCCTCTTTTAATTGAAAGCTTTAGTACTTTTTTTGTATAAAAAATAATTTTTTCTATTTCATTATTGCTTATTTTACCAGAATTTTTGAATGGATTTATTTTTGAATAATTTAATATTTCACTTGCATATATATTACCTATGCCAGATATAAATTTTTGATCTATAATAGTATTTTTTATATTTTTATTTTTTTTAAAAAAATATTCTTTTATATATTTAAAATTGAAATTTTTATCAAAAGGTTCAGGTCCAAGTTTACTAAAATAATTTTTTAAATTAATATTACCTATAATTAACTTAATAAAGCCGAATCTTCTTGGGTCATTAAAAATGATTGAAAAATTATTAAAATTAAACAATACATGGTTATGTTTTTTGGGAAGATTTTTAGAATGGTAAAAACTTAAATTCGTATTTTGAGAATTATTTCTAGTTCTAATTAAATGTAAAGTTCCTGACATGCCTAAATGAATAATCAAAAATAACTCGTTTTTAAATCCAATTACTAAATACTTAGATATTCTTTTAACTATGTTTATTTTTAAGTTGGCTAATTTTTTAGATATATTATCTGGAACCGGATATCTTAATCTTTTATTTTTAACTATAATTTTTAATAATTTTTTGTTGAGTATATATTTCTCAAGTGACTGTTTTACTACTTCAACTTCTGGTAATTCTGGCATATCAGACTATATTAATAATAAATAAAAAAATAAAAATGCAACAAAAACTACAAAATACTAAAAACCTCGTTTCAGATGTGTTTGACAAAGTCTACAATAAATATGACTTAATGAACAATTTAATCTCATTTGGTGTTCATAAATCTTGGAAAAAACAATTGATATATTCTATGAATCCGAAGCCCAATAAAAAATTAATAGATGTTGCATGTGGAACTGCTGATATTGCTAAACTTTTCATAAATGCAACAGGCGGTAAGTCAATAGTTGAATGCGTTGACCCAAATAAAAAAATGGTCTCATTAGGAAAAGATAAACTTAAAAATTATAAAAATATTTCTTGGAAAATTGCACCAGCTGAAAAGTTGCCATTCAAAGATTCTCAATTTGACTATTATGCCATTAGCTTTGGTTTAAGAAATACAAAAAATATAAGCAAAAGTTTATCAGAGGCTTACAGAGTGCTAAAAAAAGGCGGTAGATTTTTCTGTCTTGAATTTTCAAAAATTGAAAATGATTCTTTGGATTTTTTCTATCAAAATTATTCAAAATTCATACCTTCTGTAGGTGAATTTGTTGTTGGTGATAAAAAACCTTATGAATATTTAGTTAAAAGTATTAAGGAATTCATAGATCAAGAAGAACTAATTGACTTGATGAAAAAAAATAAATTTGAAAAATGTAAATATTTAAACCTAAATGGAGGCATAGTAGCGTTGCATAGCGGTTGGAAGATTTAATGATAAAAAAATTAATAACTTTATTTAAAATTGGAAGAAAGTTAGCTCTGTCCGATGCTATAAATATAATTTCTAAAATTTACGAAATTCCTATTTTAATTAAAATTTTTTTTAGTTTGTTAGCTTTATTTGGTAAAAAAAATATTAATCAAAATATTAGTGAAGAGGAAAGACTCTGTAGATCAATTGAGTCTATGGGTATTACTTTTATTAAGCTTGGTCAATTTCTAGCTACTAGACCAGATATAATTGGTGAAAAATTATCTGACCAACTTCAAACTCTTCAAGATAAAGTTCCTGCATTTCCTAAGGATATTGCCTTAAGTGAAATAAAAAAAAGTGTTGGCGATGAGAATTATGAAGAATTTATAAATATTTCCGAACCAATTGCTGCTGCATCAATTGCACAGGTACATAAAGCTCAAATTAAAGAAGAAGGTGTTTTAAAGGAAGTTGCAATTAAAATTTTAAGACCAAATATTAAAAAAATTTTTAATGACGAGATAGAAGCTTTAATGCTTTTTGCATATATGATCGAGTCATTAGTTAAAAAAACAAAAAGACTTAAACTTGTCGAGGTAGTTTTTTTATTAAAAGAAATTACTAATCATGAAATGGATTTAAGATTTGAGGCTGCTGCTGCAAATGAATTTTATGAAAATACAATTAATGATGTGGGTTTTAAAATACCAAAAATATATTGGAAACTTACAAGCGATAATGTTCTTACATTAGATTGGATTAATGGAATTTCAATTAGAGAAGTAGAAAAAATTAAATTACTTGGTGTTAATATTAAATCACTAGCCAAAGATATAATTCAACATTTTCTAAGACATGCAGTTAGAGATGGATATTTTCATGCAGATATGCATCAAGGAAATTTACTATTAGATAATAGTGGTCAATTAATCTTTATAGATTTTGGGATAATGGGAAGAATTGATAAAATAAATAGAAGATTTTTAGCAGAAATTTTATATGGATTTATAAAGAGAGATTATAAAAAAGTAGCTGAAGTTCATATTGCTGCTAGTCTAGTTCCTCAAAATGTAAACGCTGAAGAATTAGCGCAAGCCTTAAGATCTATAGGAGAGCCAATATTTGGTCAGTCAGTAAAAAATATTTCTGGTGGTAAACTATTAAAACAATTATTTGATATCACAGAAAAATTTAATATGCAGACACAGCCTCAATTATTACTTCTTCAAAAAACTATGGTTGTTGTTGAGGGAGTGGCAAGAAAACTTGATCCAGATGCAAATATTTGGGAAATATCTCAACCAGTATTGGAAAAATGGCTTAAAGAATCAAAAGATCCTATAAGTGAAATAGGAAGTATTTTAAAAGATACTTCTGAAGTTTTAAAAAAACTTCCTGAATTGCCTCAAGTTATGGATAAAGCTAATCAAGCTTTAACCTACCTAGCTAGTGGACAAATTCCACAAAGTTCAAATACTTATTCATCATTAAATGAAAAAAAAACTGAACTTAAATCATTTAAAAATCAAAGTATTGTTGGTTTATTATTTCTTGTAATTTTATCGATCATAGTATTTTAATTCCGAAATGAAAAATTTGAATAATAAAAAAATTTTATTGGTAATCTGTGGTGGGATAGCAGCATATAAATCTCTAGAATTAATAAGAATTTTAAAAAAGAACGGTTGTCAGATTAAAACTATCATTACTAAAGGTGCAATGGAGTTTATAACACCTCTATCAGTTAGCTCTCTTTCAAATGAAAAAGTTTTCATTGATTTATTTGATTTTAAAAATGAAGCAGAAATGGATCATATTTCTTTGTCTAGATGGGCAGATGTTATTTTATTTGCGCCAGTTACAGCTAATAAAATAGCTCAATTAAGCCATGGTTTAGCTGAAGATTTGGCCACTACTGTTGCTCTGGCTTCTGATAAAGAGATTTTTCTTACTCCAGCAATGAATGTCAGAATGTGGGAAAATAAAATTACAAAAAAAAATTTACAAAAACTTATTGGTGCAGGTTATAAAATAATCGGCCCTGATATTGGGGAAATGGCATGTGGCGAGTATGGTAAAGGAAAATTTTCTGATCCAATAGAGATTTCTATAATAATCAATAGTTATTTTAAAAGATTGGAGGAAAATAAACATTTTAAAGCTCTGGTTACTGCAGGACCAACAAGAGAATATATTGATCCTATTAGATTTATCACAAATAGATCTTCAGGAAAACAAGGTTATGCGATAGCAGAAGAACTTCAAAAAAATGGTTTTGAGACAACTCTTGTTTCTGGCCCAACAAATTTAAAATCACCAGAAGGTGTAAAAATTTTTAATGTAAATAGCGCTGATGAAATGTATGAAAAAACAATGGAAAATCTTCCAGTTGATGTTGCAATTTTTACAGCAGCTGTTGGTGATTTTAGAGCAAAGCAAATGAGCCTCGAAAAAATAAAAAAACAAAATCTTGAAAAAATAGAAATAACTAAAACTAAAGATATTCTTGACTATACATCAAAACATAACAAACTAAGACCAAAGCTTGTTATAGGTTTTGCAGCCGAAACAAGTAATTTAGATGAAAATTCAAAGAATAAACTGATTGAAAAAAATTGTGATTGGATAGTTGCAAATGACGTTTCAAATAAAAAGATAGGATTTGATAGTGAATATAATGAAGTTAAAATATTTCAAAGAAATAGACCAAATATTGAAAATATTTCAATTACTACCAAAGAAATGATTGCTAAAAAGTTAGTAGAAAAAATTTCTAACGAACTAAAAGCAAATGGTTAAAATCCTTATTAAAAAACTAAATTCTAAAGTTAAACTACCAAGCTATAAAACAGATGGATCTTCTGGAATGGATCTTATGGCATTTATAGATAAACCCATATCTATATTGCCTCAAAAATCAGAATTAATACCAACAGGATTATCTATAGCAATTCCTAATAACACAGAAGTGCAAATAAGACCTAGGTCTGGTCTAGCTGCAAAAAATAATATTTCAGTTTTAAATACTCCAGGAACAGTTGATAGTGACTATCGTGGAGAGTTAAAAGTAATTCTTTATAATCATGGAAATAAAGAATTTATTGTAAACAATGAAGACAGAATAGCTCAAATGGTATTATTACCAATAATTAAAGCGAACCTTGAAGAGGTACAAGCTCTCCCTGAAACAATTAGGGGCAAAGGTGGATTTGGTTCCACTGGAAAATGAAGAAAATAAATAAAAATTATTTAAACAGATATTCAAGACAAATATTACTTAAAAACATAGGTGTAGCTGGCCAAAAAAAAATTAGTTCATCAAAAGTATTTATTGTTGGAGCAGGAGGATTAGGTTGTCCTATTGCTGATTTATTATGTAGGGCAGGGATCGGAAAAATTGGAGTAATTGATCATGATAAAATTTCACTTTCAAATCTTAATAGACAAACACTTTTTAATACAAGCGATATAAATAAATACAAAGTTGATGTATTAAAAAAAAAATTAAAAAAAATTAATCCTTTAGTTAAAGTAAATGTTTTTAAAAAAAAAATTAATAAAAAAAATATAAATAATTTAATTTCTAAATATCAGTTAATTGTTGATGCTTCAGATAATTTTGAAACAAAATTTTTATTAAATGAAAAGTCAATTAAATATAAAAAAAAATTGATTGTTGGTGCAATTAGTAGATTTGATGGTCATATTTTTGTATTTAATTTTAATGATAATAAAAGTGCTTGTTTAAAATGTTTTTATCAGGAGAAGCCTTCTGATGAAATTTTAAATTGTGACCAAGAAGGAATTCTTGGAACAACAGCAAGTATTGTAGGATCTTTACAAGCAAATGAAATTATTAAATCAATTGTAAGTTCTAAAAATAATTTAAATAATTCAATATTAATTTTAAACACCTTAAATCTAAAATTAAGAATTGTTAAATTTAAAAAAATTAAAAAATGTATATGCGATTTATAATTTATTTTATAATTTATTTTATAATTATTTTTCCCTTACACATAACTTTTGCTGATGAATTTGTTATGTTAAAAAATAGTAAAGTGAATGTTAGGTATGGACCAAGTTTTGAATATCCAATTAAATATATTTATTTAAAAAAAAATTTACCTATAAAAGTAATTGATAAAAAAGAAAATTTTAGAAGAATCATTGATCACAAACATAATAGTGGATGGATACACACTTCGCAGTTAAAAAAATCCTCTTCTGTAATATTAACTAAAAATCAGTTTATTTTTACTAAACCAACTAAATTTTCTAAGCCAATAGCAATTGCCGAAAAAGGCAAACTTATTTTACTTAACAAATGTAAAAAAAAATGGTGTAAAACTTCTTTTGAACAAATTTCTGGATGGATGTTATTTGAAAAATTTTGGGGGAAGCTACCTAACTAGTTAAAAGGATTTTCTAAAACACAAGCAACTAAATGTACTCTAGCTTGTTCGCCACCATTAAAAAAGTTGTGAAATTTTATATTGTTAGTAATTGTTACTGTGCCATCCGCCGGCATATGTTTGGCAATATTTTCTATAACCATCATACATCCTTTATTTGTGATAATTGGTATATGTAGTCTTGGTTCTGGATCTTTATGCCAACTTAAAGTTGATCTGGGCCCTTTGACTAAGAGTCTAATTCTACCTAATTTAAATTTACTTTTTAAGGTATCATAAACTTCTTTAAAGTAAGTATCTTCAAACTCAGGTATTAGCTCTGTATATTTTGACTCATCTATATCTATATCTCTTGATACTTCTTTTCCTGTTTCATCGGCAATTGTCCAGTATTTTCCACGTAAATTATGTCCTTCTACTGAAATTTTATCATTTGGAATTCTATTTAATGGAATAGCTCCGAAATGAGATATTCCTAGAGACTTAAATTTTTTTCTATCTAAAATTTTATCTAAATCTTTTCTAAGCCTAAATATATCAAATTTAATGTCTGGTACTTGATAAAAATCTTTGTAACTCATTTCCGCCATAAGTGTTTAAAATATTATTTATTTTTTTATATCAAAACGATCTGCATTCATAACCTTAGTCCATGCCGTTATGAAATCATTTACAAACTTGTCACATGAGTCATCTGTCGCATATACTTCAGCTAAAGCTCTTAATTGTGAGTTTGAGCCAAAAATTAGATCTGCTCTAGTTCCTTTCCACTTAACTTTACCTGATTTGCGATCTACACCCTCAAATAAATTTTCCCTACTAGAGGTTTCTTTCCATTTAACACCCATGTCTAGCAAATTAATAAAGAAATCATTTGTTAATTTTCCAGGTCTTTTTGTAAATATCCCATGATTTGAGCCGTCAAAATTAGTTCCTAATACACGCATTCCTCCAACAAGTACTGTCATTTCTGGTCCCGTGAGTTGCATTAACTGCGCTCGGTCAACTAACATTTCTTCTGCCGTTACTGTAGGTTTGTTTGATGATCCATTAGATTTGTTTATTATATAGTTCCTAAAACCGTCTGCTTTTGGTTCAAGTAAACCAAAAGAGTATATATCTGTTTGGTCTTGAGATGCATCTCCACGACCTGGCGTAAATGGAACTGTTATCTTTTTTCCATTGTTTTTAGCAGCTTTTTCAATTCCAACACAACCACCTAGAACTATTATATCTGCTAAAGAAACTATTTTGTTTTTACTATTAAATCCTTTTTGTATCTTCTCTAAAGCTTTAAGTACCTTAGACAATTCAGATGGATTATTGACTTCCCAATCTTTTTGTGGTGCAAGCCTAATTCGTGCTCCATTTGCTCCACCTCTTTTGTCTGATCCTCTAAAAGTTGATGCTGACGCCCATGCTGTAGAAACTAACTGGGAAATAGAAAGTCCTGATTTTAATATTTTTGCCTTAAGAGCATCTATATCTTTATTTTTAAGTTTATATTTATTTTTTGGTATAGGATCTTGCCAAATTAATTCTTCTTTTGGAACTTCTGATCCTAAATAACAGGCACGAGGCCCCATATCTCGATGTGTAAGCTTAAACCAAGCTCTAGCAAATGCATCTTCAAATTCATTAAGATTCTCATGAAAGCGTTTTGATATTGGTCCATATTTAGGATCCATTCTTAAAGAAAGATCTGTAGTTAACATCATTGGAGGATGTTTTTTAGAAGGATCATGTGCATCAGGAACAATATTGATGTCAGCTCCGTTTTTCTTCGGTTTCCATTGATGCGCTCCTGCTGGACTCTTTGTTAATTCCCACTCATGACCAAATAATAAATCAAAATAACCATTGTCCCATTTGGTTGGATTAACAGTCCAAGCACCTTCTAGACCGCTACTAACAGTGTCTGCACCCATGCCAGATCCAAAATCACTTGTCCAACCCATGCTTTGCTCTTGAATTTTTGCACCTTCAGGCTCTGGGCCTTTGTGTGATTCAGGAGCAGCGCCATGAGATTTTCCAAAAGTATGACCTCCAGCAATCAATGCTACTGTTTCATAGTCATTCATTGCCATACGACCAAAAGTTTCGCGAATATCATGAGCTGCTAAAAGAGGGTCTGGATTTGCATCAGGGCCTTGTGGATTTACATAAATTAACCCCATATGAGATGCACCCAATGGATTCTCAAGGTCTCTTTTGCCACTATAACGATTAACGCCAAGCCATTCTTTTTCTGACCCCCAATAAATATCTTCTTCTGGCTCCCAAATATCTTCCCTTCCACCTCCAAAACCAAAGGTTTTAAATCCCATTGATTCTAAAGCAACATTTCCAACTAAAATAAAAAGATCAGCCCACGAAATTTTTTTACCATACTTTTTTTTAATAGGCCAAAGCAACAATCTTCCTTTATCGAGATTAACATTATCTGGCCAACTATTTAATGGTGCAAAACGTTGATTGCCTGTACCAGCACCACCACGTCCATCGCCAGTTCTGTATGTTCCTGCAGCATGCCATGCTAACCTAACAAAAAGTCCTCCATAATGACCATAATCGGCTGGCCACCAATCTTGAGAGTCTGTCATTAATTTATTTAGATCTTTTTTTAGTGCTTTAAGATTAAGTTTTTTAAATTCTTTTGCATAATTAAATTTATTGTCCATAGGATTAACTAAAGACGAATGTTGACTTAAAATTTTTAGATTTAAACTATTGGGCCACCAATCTCTATTTGAAGTCCCTCTTCCAGTTGGAAACTTTGGTGGAGTTCCTGCTCCTGTAAATGGACATTTTGATTTTTCGCTCATAATATATGTAGATTATAATGATTCTAAACTAGTGTCAATATGGTAGAATTATCGATTGTAATTTATAAAATGATTTTGAGATATTTGAGACTAGTTACTATTTTCAATTTTAACTAGTACTTCTATAGATTTAATTTTCTTTCCTGGTAAAATTTTTTTAATTCTTATTTTATCGACATCATCTTTCTTTAAATCTATGAGCTCATTAGTATTTACATCAAGAAAGTGGTGGTGATTTGAAGTATTTGTGTCAAAATAACTTTTTTCACTATTTACTGATATTTCTTTTAAAAATCCTTTTTTTTTAAAAGAATGAACTGTGTTATATAAAGTTGCTAAAGATATTTTTTTTTTTCTTTCTTTTTTAAATATTTCTGCAAGTTCATTAATTGAGAAATGAAAAGTTTTTTTTCTATCAAAAAGTAATTTACAAATTTCTAATCTTTGTTTGGTGGGTCTTAAACCTGACACCCTTAATTTTTCAATAAATATGCTATTATCATCCATTTTTTGACAGATTTATAACAAACCAAAAATATTTGTATATTGAAATTTTAATAAATAAAGTATTAAACAGCTATATATATGGAAAAAAAGTCATCATATAAATATGAGGAATTAATTAATTGTGGAAATGGGATGCTTTTCGGGCCTGGAAATGCCAAATTACCACTTCCTCCAATGCTTATGTTTGATAGAATAACAGAAGTTAAAGAAGATAATGGTGCTTTCAAAAAAGGTTCCATTACTGCTGAACTAGACATAAATGACAATCTTTGGTTTTTTGATTGTCATTTTAAAGAAGATCCAGTCATGCCTGGATGCCTTGGCTTAGATGCAATGTGGCAACTGGTAGGTTTTTATCTAGGATGGCTTGGTAACCCTGGGAAGGGAAGAGCTTTAGGAGTTGGCAACGTAAAGTTTACCGGTGAAGTTTTAAAAAGTGTAAAAAAAGCAAAGTATATAATTGATATGAAGAAAATTATGTCTCCAGGTGGAACAACAGTTGGTTTGGCAAACGGTGTTTTATTAGCAGATGAAAAAAAAATTTATTCGGCGGAAAATTTAAAAGTGGGATTATTTAAATAATGAAAAGAGTAGTTATAACTGGTATTGGCGTTGTATCTTGTTTAGGAAATAATCAGGAAGAGGTTTGTAACTCTTTATTAAATTCAAAATCTGGTATTACATTTGCTGAGGAATATAAAGAATATAATTTAAAAAGTAATGTTCATGGTAAACCAAATATTAAGCTTGAAGACCATGTTGACAGAAAGTTTATAAGATTTATGGGACCTGGTTCAGCATACAATTATATTTCTATGACTGAAGCAGTTAAAGATTCTGGATTAGAAGAAAAAGATGTAAGTAATGTTTCAACAGGAATGATTATGGGATCTGGTGGTCCATCAATTCAAAATGTTATTTTAGCAGCTGACAAAACAAGAGAAAAAAATCCAAAAAAAATGGGACCGTTTGTTGTTCCAAGAACTATGTCTAGTACTGCTTCTGCTACATTGGCAGTTCCATTTAAAATTAAAGGCGTTAACTACACAATTAGCTCTGCGTGCGCAACTAGCGGGCATTGTATTGGGAATGCCATGGAATTAATCCAATTAGGAAAACAAAACATTGTGTTTGCCGGTGGAAGTGATGAAGTTCACTTTGCAATGACAGCAATGTTTGATGCAATGACTGCATTATCATCAAAATATAATGACACTCCAGAAAAAGCTTCTAGACCATATGATAAAACTCGAGATGGATTTGTAATATCAGGTGGTGGTGGAGTTTTAGTTCTAGAAGAATATGAGCATGCAAAAGCGAGAGGTGCAAAAATTTATGCTGAATTGACTGGCTACGGTGCGACTTCTGATGGCTACGATATGGTGGCACCTTCTGGTGAAGGAGCTGTAAGGTGTATGAAAATGGCTCTAAGTACGAGTAAAAATAAGGTTGATTATATAAATACACATGGAACTTCAACTCCAGTTGGAGATATTACTGAACTAAAAGCTGTTGGAGAAGTTTTTAAAGACATCGTTCCTAAAATAAGTTCTACAAAATCTCTTTCAGGTCACTCTTTAGGAGCAACTTCAGTTCATGAAGCAGTTTATAGTCTAATTATGATGAAAAATAATTTTATTTCAGCATCTATAAACATAACTGATATGGATGATGAAGCAAAAAAATATCCAATAGTTACAAAGGTTGAAAAAGATGTAACTTTGAATTCTATCATGTCTAATAGTTTTGGATTTGGTGGAACTAATGCAACTTTACTTTTTGAAAAGATTTAATTTATGAGTTTAATGAAGGGTAAAAAAGGATTAATCATGGGAGTGGCAAATGAAAGATCTATCGCCTGGGGAATTTCTCAAAAATTAGCAGAATCTGGAGCAGAATTAGCATTTACTTATCTTGGAGATGCACTCAAAAAAAGAGTTGTTCCTTTGGCGGAAAAATTAAATTCAAATGTCACTTTTAGCTGTGATGTTGAAAAAAAAGACGAAGTAATAAAACTTTTTGAAGATATAAGATCAAAATGGGGTCAAATCGATTTTGTTGTTCATGCGGTTGCCTTTTCAGATAAATCAGAGTTATCTGGTGAATATTTAAATACTACTAGAGAAAACTTTTTAAGAAGTATGCTAATTTCATGTTTTTCATTTACTGAAGTTGCAAAAGAAGCTTCTAAAATAATGAATAAAGGTGGAAGTATGCTTACTTTAACTTACGAATCTAATAAGGCTATTCCAAATTATAATGTAATGGGTGTTTGTAAATCTGCCTTAGAAGCAAGCGTAAAATACTTGGCTAGAGATTTAGGTTCAAAAGGAATTAGAGTGAATGCAATAAGTGCAGGACCAATTAAAACCTTAGCAGCATCTGCTATTGGAGATGCAAAGTTTTTATACAAATGGAATGAAGACCACTCATTTTTAAAAAGAAATGTAGATATCCACGACGTTGGAAATTCAGCTTTATATCTATTGAGCGACCTTGGAGGTGGAGTTACTGGTGAAATTCACTATGTAGATGCTGGATATAATAAAGTAGGAATGCCAGATCCTAAAAATATTACTTAAATATTGTGTCAAAAAGATATAGTGGTAAATCATTTAAAGATTCAAGTGTAATGAAAAAACCTAAACTTTCTTTAAAAGAAAAAAGAAGAATTAAAAAAGAAAAAAAGAAGAACAAATAGTTACTTCGTGAAAAAATAACAATGACATTACTGGAAAAGTTTTTAGATGGTATTAACAATAAAAATGAAGCTAATCTTAATGAAGTTCTACATGATGATTATAAATTTATATCACATCAGCATAATAATACTTCACCTAAGAGTGAAATAATTAAGTTGTGTATGGGTAATTCATTTACAAATTACAAACATAGAATTATTTATGAAAATGATGAAATTGGTATTGATCATGCATTTATAACATATTCAAGTGGAGATACTTCAGAAGCTTGTTTGTCAGTACATAAAATTAAAAATGGAAAAATTTTATCCACTGAAACTGGGGCAACACCTATAAAACTAAAAAGAGCAAAAAAAGAGAGAAAGTAATGCTGATATTAGTTTGGTTTGTAGTTTGTATTCTGTTTTATTTTGTTCAATTGTTGTTGGAGAATTCAGGTCATGCTTTAGAAATATTTGCAGTCCTAAGTGCTATTGCTTTGTTTCTAATAAGTAGAGTAAAGCATAAAATTAAATAAAAATTATAATTATTTTAATTTAAATTTTGTTTCGATTTAACAGCTCTTAGCTCAAATAAGTTTTCGTGTCCTAAGCCATTTTTATCAACTCTACTAATCACAGATTTAATATTCCACCCATTTTCTAAAACCCAATCAAATCCAGTTTCTAAAATAACCATTGAGCTAAAGTTTTTATCTATAGTAGTATTATATTTAGTTGTTTCTCCAACAAAATTAGCTTGTATATCTGATCCATCTGTAAGATCTTTATTAAAATCTATCTTAAAATAAGGAATAAATATTGAATTAGTAAGATTTATTTTTGACTCAATGGCAGACCCTAAAGTAATTGATGATGTTTCAATTTCTCTTTTATCAAATTTTAACTTTGAACTACTGTCACCTGTCTCGGAATATCCATCAAAATTTACAAAACCAAAATCAAATTTAGAATAATTGTGTAATTTATAATTATTATAGACATTTTTAAAATTATATTTAATTGAACCAAAAACTTGGTTTGCTTTAAATTTACCTTTTACAACATTAGAAGGGTTCGAGGTATCAATAATACGTGTCGTAGCGTAAGTAGTTTTTCCAAATCCTAAAAAAGTATCAACATAATTTTTTTCAGATCCTTGCCAGGTATTATATAAGGAAAAATTATCAGATCTTGCTAAAAATCTAGTACTATCCTTAGTGCCTATATTAGTTTGATCATCCTCGTGCCTTAAAGCAAGTCCAAATAAAGAACCTTTATTATAATTAACATCTGCACCTGCTATAAAACCCTCAGTTCTATTTATTATTCCTAAATCGCCATCTGAGCTAAAATTAAGTCTGCCTTTGCTTATAGATCCAGCTGACCAAAATGCCCAATTATTTGGCGTCATTCCATAGTTTTCTTTTAAATATTTTGTTAATGGAAGCTGACTAATTAGATTATTAATATTTTCTGTAGATAAATTTTTATATTCATCAAAGTAATAATCTAATAATTCTGGTGGTATGTCTTCCTTGTAATTATTTTGATTATTAGCAAGAGCCAATCTTATATCTTTAAATCTAGTTGATTTATTAATTCCAATTCTTCTAAACTGTTCCATTCTACGCATGACTTGATTGGTAGTGTTAAACATAAATCTTTTAGCATGTTCTGTTTGTGCATTTACCATTCCACTTACTTGTTTATCATCGAACGCATTGTAAGTACTGCCGCTAGCTTCAGTTGAATTAATTTTTAATGTCGTTTTACCACTTACTGTTACACTTTCACCAGCTGTTCCACCATATTCTATTACATAGGCGCCAACTGTATTACTACAAGGTAAGTCATTCCATTGACCTTTGCTAGCACCTGTTCCGTACATATGAGCACAATTTTCCTGTCCATCAGTATCACTATTATGGTCATTAGGTTCAGCACTTTTCCAATTTTCAAATGAATAACCTGATGCTACTGTACAGTCTTCATGAGCAGGATCGGCTTTAGGTTCAATTTTTGTCTGACAGTGAAAAGTTTTTCCATTATCAGGTCCAGAAACCCATTCCCAAGTACCCTCGCCAGCTAGTCCATCTGTAGGATCACTACCTGCACCACCACTCTCTATTGCTGGATGAGTATTAGATGTATAAGTTGCATCATCTGAACCACCAATCCAAGTGTTAGTAGCAAGTTTATTTTTAATAAAATTATTTTCAGCTTCACTTGTAATTGTTACAAGATAGCCTGTTAAACTTTCATAAGTTGAAGCTTCTGCAGCGGTTTTTGCAGCAGCCCACTGAATACTTCCAGTTACAAGTTTATAATAGTGACCATTTCCTGAAAAATAATTAGTACCAGCTGGAGTTACGGAAACCGTAATAGTAGGTGATCCTGCAGCACCATCGCCTTTAAATGATAATGTTGCAAGAGCGTTATTAATATCATCTTGTGTTCCTCTAAAACCTATTTCCGTAAGAGAACTGCCTGTACAATTGGAAGGTACAGTTGAACTGTCACTTGAATAACTACAGTAGCCTGCTGCCTGTTTTAAACTAGTAACAGTTGTTACTTTTATATTTCCATCTGATGCTACCGCTGAAACTAAAAGGTCTCCTGTGTAACCACTAATACTAGGTGTTGTTCCTGAACTTGATAATAAAACGAAATCAGTTGTATCAGCTGTTAAAGTTGAAGGCATAGTAACTGTGCCTGCAAAGGCTCTTTCACTATTAAAAGATATTAGTATTAAAATTAAGTTTAAAACTATTCTCTTCATAAAATAATTTTAATTAAATAACTTTAGACTGCCGACTTAATCGAAAGTTTTACTTTTCCTCTATCAAAACCAATAACTTTAACTTTAACTTCATCACCTTCTTTTACAACGTCAGTTACTTTAGCAACTCTTTTGTTAGCAAGTTCTGAGATATGAACAAGACCATCTTGTTTTCCAAGAAAGTTAACAAAGGCTCCAAATTCCATAATCTTTATAACTTTTCCATTATAAATTTTATTCATTTCGGCTTTTGCTGTTAAATCTTTAATAATTTGTAGAGCTATATTTCTAGACTCTTCGTCTGGTGCAGCAACAGTTACAACTCCTTCGTCATTTACATCAACTTTTGCGCCTGATTTTTCAACTATCTCTCTTATAGTTGCTCCACCTTTTCCAATAACAGTAGCGATGTCTTTTTTGTCTACAGTTATTTTTTCCATTTTTGGAGTGTGCTTGCCAACACCATCTCTTGATTTATTTAAAGCTTTATTCATTTCGCCTAAAATATGAATTCTTCCATCTTTGGCTTGTTTTAAAGCTTGCTCCATTATTTCAAATGTAATTCCCGTAATCTTAATATCCATTTGAAGTGATGTAATTCCATCTTTAGTTCCAGCAACTTTAAAATCCATGTCTCCTAGGTGGTCCTCATCTCCTAAAATATCTGATAATACGCTAAAATCATCACCTTCTTTAATTAATCCCATTGCTATACCTGCGACTGGCTCTTTTATTGGAACGCCAGCATCCATTAAAGCTAATGAAGTTCCACAAACTGTTGCCATTGATGAAGATCCATTGGACTCCGTTATTTCAGAAACAATTCTAAATGTGTAAGGGAAATTTTCTTTTGAAGGCAAGGATGAATTAATAGCTCTCCAGGCAAGTTTTCCATGTCCTATCTCTCTTCTCCCAGTTCCAATTCTTCCAGTTTCACCTACTGAAAATGGTGGAAAATTATAGTGAAGCATAAATCTTTGTCTTTGAAGCCCCTCTAAACTTTCAATTCTCTGCTCATCATCTGAGGTTCCAAGTGTAGTTGTTACAATTGCTTGTGTTTCTCCTCTAGTAAATAATGCAGAACCATGAACTCGTGGAAGAATTCCAACTTCACACATTATAGGTCTAACATCTGACAAACCTCTTCCATCAATACGATTTTTGTTTTTTAAAATATCAGTTCTAACTATGCTTTTTTCTAAATTTTTAAGCTCAGAATTTACATCTAAATCTGTATAATTTTCATCTTCTTCATACAGCTTTTTAGCTTTATCAGTAATTTCTGAAATCATATTTGATCTTTCTTGTTTGTCTCTTATGGAAAAAGCTTTTTTTAAGTCTTTAGTAAATTCTCCTTCAAGTTTTTTCTTAACTTCAGAAAGATCCTTTTTCTCTAAAATCCAATCAGGTTTTTTGCATTCTTTAGCTAGCTCCTCGATCATTTCAATCACTGGTACAAAACCTTCATGACCAAATTTAACAGCATTTAACATTTCTTCTTCTGTTAAAACGCTAGCTTCAGACTCAACCATTAAAACTGCATCTTTAGTTCCAGCAACAACTAGATCTAATTTTGAATTTTCAAGTTCTATTTTTGATGGATTTAAAATGTATTTTCCATCAACAAAACCGACTCTGGATGCACCGACAGGACCTAAGAAGGGCATTCCTGATATAGCTAATGCTGCTGATGAAGCAATAATTGATAAGATATCTGCTTCGTTTTCTTTATCATAAGAAATTACTGTTGGAAGTACTTGTACTTCATTTTTGAATTCATTTGGAAACAAAGGCCTGATAGGTCTATCAATTAATCTCGAGATTAATGTTTCACTCTCTGTCGGTCTTGCTTCTCTTTTAAAATATCCACCAGGAATTTTTCCTGCTGCATAATATTTTTCTTGATAATTTACTGATAAAGGAAAGAAATCTACTTCTGGATTAACTTTTTTTGCTCCGACAGCTGTAGCTAATACAACTGTTTCTCCACATTGTGCTATTATAGCACCATCTGCTTGTCTTGCTATTTTTCCTGTTTCTAAACTTATCTTTTTTCCTGCTACTTCTATTTCTTTTTTTACTACTTTAAACATTTACTTCCTTAAATTTAATTTCGAAATTACTTCTTTATAAGTTCCAATTTTATTTTTTTTCAAATAATCTAATAATTTCTTTCTTTTATTAACGGCTTTAATTAGGCCTACTGATGAGTGTTTATCCTTTTTAAATTTTTTTATGTGTTGGGATAAATTCTCAATTTTAGATGTCAACTGAGATATCTGCACTTCTGATGAGCCAGTATCTTTATCATGTCTTGCTATTTCTTTCATTTTTTTCTCCATTATTTTATTTTTGTGTTTGCCTAATTAAATTTTCTATTTTTTCGGCATAGTCAAATGAATCATCATTAACGAAAAATAATTTTGGCATAAATTTAACCATTATTTTTTTCGATAAAACTTTTCTGATTACAAATGAAAATTCTTTTAATTTATCTATCACTTTCTCTGTGCCTTTTCCACCAAGTGGTATTACAAAAACCTTAGCAGTTTTTAAATCTGGGCTCATTCTTACTTCTGTTACTGTTATAGATTTTGTATCTAAATCAGATATTTTAGCTTCTTCTCTTATAAAAATCATACTTAATGCCTGCTTTATCATCTCACCAACTCTTAGCTGCCTTTGTGATATAGGTTTTCCTAATTTGCTCATGATAATATTTGTCTTTCTATAGTTTTCGACGTGTAAGCTTCTATAATATCTTTTATTTGAAAATCATTAAAGTCTTTAAGGGATATTCCACACTCTAATCCTTCATTTACTTGCTTGACTTGATTTTTTTCTCTAAAGATTGATCCAACCCTTCCATTAAAAATTATTGCTCCGTCTCTTATTATTCTAGCATGAGAATCTTGATTTATCTCCCCATTTAAAACCTTTGATCCAGCTACTTTTCCAACTTTTGAAACTTTAAATATATCTAAAACTTCAGCTGTTCCTATAATTTCTTCATTAATTTCTGGTGTTAATAGCCCTGACATTTTATTTTTAATAAAATCAATTAGCTCATAAATGATGTTAAATGACTCAATTTTAATATTTTCTTTTTCAGCTAATTTTTTTGCTTCTTTGCTTGGTTTGACATTAAATGCAATAACAGTAGCTTCAGATGCTTTGGCAAGTGTAATATCTGTTTCAGTAATCATTCCAATATCTGATAGCAATATTTTTGATTTTACTTCATCATGTTTGATATTTGATATTGCAAATTTTATTGCTTCAGCGGAACCATGAACATCAGATTTAATTATAATATTTAAATCCTGTGAGATTTTTTTAGAAAAAGCGGCATCTTTTGTTGCAAAACTCAAATTTTCTACACCTTCTTTAGCTTCATTAACTCTAGCTTCTGCTAAATTTTTTGCCTCTTTTTCTGAACTCAATACAACAAAATCGTCTCCTGCATTTGAAGCTCCATTTATTCCTAAAATTTCAACTGGAGTAGAGGGTTCCGCTATTTCTATGTTTTGACCTTGATCATTTATTATTGCTCTAACTTTGCCCCATTTTTTTCCACTTACGAAATAATCTCCTTTTTTTAAATTTCCAGAAGTCACCACAATGTTTACAACAGGACCTCTGCCTGTATCTATTTTTGATTCTAAAACTATTCCTTTCGCTTCATTTTCGTAGTCTGTTTTTAGATCTAAAAGCTCAGCTTGTAAAATTATTGACTCAGTTAATTTATCTAAATTATTTTTTGTTTTGGTTGAAACTTCAATCATTAATGTATCGCCTGATAAATCTTCAGCAATTAGCTCATGTTCTAACAGCTGATTTTTAATTTTTGTTGGATCTGCTTCTGGTAAATCACATTTGTTAATTGCTACTACAATTGGTACATTTGCTGCCTTAGCATGTTTTATTGACTCAACTGTCTGTGGTTTAACACCATCATCAGCAGCAACTACCAAAACAACAATATCTGTTAATTTGGATCCTCTCGCTCTCATTTCTGTAAATGCAGCATGACCAGGGGTATCTATAAATGTAATTTTATTAGCATCTTTAATAATTTGATATGCTCCTATATGCTGTGTAATTCCTCCATACTCTCCTTGAACTACATTTGCTTTCCTTAAAACATCTAGTAAAGAGGTTTTTCCATGATCCACATGCCCCATAACAGTAACTATAGGTGGTCTGGATATTAAATTTTCATTTTTGCTTTCTTTGATTTTTTTAATTATGTCTTCAGCTTTTTCCTCTTTAATTGAATTATGACCAAATTCTTTTACTAAATATTCAGCTGTATCAGAATCTATTGCATGGTTAATTGTAGCTGTAACGCCCATAGTTAATAAATGTTTAATTAAACTACTAGATTGCTCACTCATTCTATTTGCTAACTCTCGAATAGTAATTACTTCTGGTATTGAAACGTCTCTTTTAACAGGTTTGTATTCTTGTTTATCATCTTTAGTTTGCTCTCTATTTTCTTTTAGCCTAGCTCTTCTAATAGATGCTAAACTTCTTCCTTTTATTTCAACACCATCCTCGTTACTTAACGCTCTTGAAATTGTTAATTTAAGTTCCCTTTTTTTAATATTGCTCTTTTCTTTGTTTTCTTTTGTTACTTCACCTTTTAATCTTTTCGTTGCTCTTTGTTCTGCTAGCTTTCTTTTTTCGAAATCAGATAAATCTTTTTTTGGAAAAAAACTCTGGGCTGGCTTCTTAAAAGCTAAATTTTGTGGTGGTTTATTAAAATTCTTTCCTGATGACGTAGATTTGAAAAATTTTTTCTTTTGAAAAGTTTTATTATTATTAATAATTACTGAGTTCTTAGGATTTGATTTTGCCTGCTCAATATTATTGATAGTTTTTTTAGTATTTGCTGATATTGAGAGTTTTAATTTTTTTTTGTCCATAAGTCATCTCTCAATCTCTGTAGGCAATATCTCTTGCCGCCATAATTAAATTATCTGCCTCTTGTCTTGTTAGAGCAAAATCCTCTAAAAAACCCCTGATTTTAACTTTTTCGCCTTTTACTACATCATAGGTTCCTGTTAGTTCATCAGATGCTAGGTCAGCAAAATCAGTAAGGGTTAGAATTTTTTGTTCTCCTAGTGTTACAAGCATACCAGGCGTTAATCCCGGAAGTTCAATTAATTTATCATCTAGTCCTAGTTTTTTTACTCTATTTGAAATTTCCTCTTGGTCTTTTTGATAAAATTCTTTTGCTCTATTAATAAGTTCTTTTGAAGTTTCTTCATCGATCCCTTCAATTTTTGTAAGATTTTCAATTTGGCTATCTTTTATATCTTCTATAGATGAAAAACCTTCAGCAACAAGAAGTTGTCCTAAAGTTTCATCTAGTTCTAAGTTTTTAACAAAGTTATCTGTTTTTTCTTTAAATTCTAATTGTCTTCTCTCTGAGTCCTCTTGATCAGTTAAAATATTTATTTCGTGATTTAGTAATTTTGTAGCAAGCCTAACATTTTGACCTCTTCTTCCAATAGCTTTACTTAAGTTTTCATCGGACAGAATAACATCTATTTTTTTTTGGTTAGTGTCTACATTTACTCTTAGTATCTCTGCGGGAGATAATGCACTAGCTGCAACTATTGCAAGATCCTCTGACCAATTAACTATGTCTATTTTTTCACCTTGAAGTTCATTTACAACTGCCTGAACTCTGCTTCCTCTCATTCCAACACATGCACCAACTGGATCTAATGAGTTGTCTTTTGCTTTTACACAAATTTTAGCTCTACTACCTGGATCTCTTGCCGAAGAAATTATTTCAATTAAACCATCATAAATTTCTGGAACTTCTAATATAAACAATTTCTCCATAAATTTAGGATGTGCTCTTGAAAGAAATATTTGTTGACCTCTTTGCTCTCTTCTAACATCTAAACAATAGGCTTTAACTCTATCTCCAGCTTTTATATTTTCTCTAGGTATCATTTCATTTTTTTGGATTATTCCCTCTGCTTTTCCTAAATCAACAATCACATTTCCGAACTCTAATCTTTTTACAATTCCACTTAATATTGTATCTTTCTTATCTATAAAATCATTATACTGTCTATCTCTTTCAGCTTCTCGTACATTGAAGCTAATCACTTGTTTTGCAGTTTGTGCCGCTATTCTTCCAAAATCAAAAGATGGTAGTGTTTGGAGAACTTCGTCGCCTACTTTTTTTTCTTTATTATTTTCATCTATCGAAACTGCTTCACCTAAACTTATCTCAACATTTAAGTTCTCTGGATTTTCTGAAATAACTAATTTTCTATATATTTCTATATCTCCATTTTCACGATTAATATTAACGACTATATTATTTTCTGTACCAAATTTAGACCTAGCAGCCTTTGCAATACCGGTTTCCATTGAATTAATAATTAATTCTTTATCTATAGATTTTTCTAAAGCAACAGCCTCAGCTATTCTCAATAATTCAAGTTTATCTGCTCTTCTATTTAACATTTTATTTTCTCCAAAAAAAAATGGGCCGAGGCCCATTTTGAAATTTCAACAATGTACGCTGAATATAGGTATTTTTTTTATATTTTCAACTTTATTTACTTAGTTTACTTATTGAAAACTTCAGCTTTATCAGTTTTTTCCCATGAAAATGCACCATTTGTTTCTGGATCTCTTCCAAAATGACCGTATGCAGCTGTTTTTTCATATATTGCTCTATTTAATCCCAACATTTCCCTAATGCCTCTTGGGCTTAATTCGAAATTTTCATTAATAAGTTTTTCAACATGTCTATTTTTCTCTTCATCATTATCAAAAAGATCAACGTATATTGATAGAGGTTTTGAAACACCGATTGCGTAAGCCAGTTGAATTAAGCATTTGTCTGCAATTTTAGAAGCTACCACATTTTTTGCTAAATATCTTGATGCATAAGCTGCCGATCTATCAACTTTAGTTGGGTCTTTTCCTGAGAACGCTCCTCCTCCGTGAGGTGCGGCACCTCCATACGTATCTACAATAATTTTTCTTCCTGTTAATCCACTGTCACCGTCTGGACCGCCAATTACAAAATTACCTGTTGGATTTACATAAATTTCTTTTTCATCCAAACCATTTAAAAGGTTTTTAGGAATGGATCTCTCTATGTAAGGTTTAACTAATTCTCTAACTTGAGATTGATTTACATCAGCTGAATGTTGAGTGGAAATAACTACTGATTTTACATTAGCTGGCACACCATCTTTATATTCTATAGTTATCTGGCTTTTTGAGTCAGGTTCAATATTTTTTAACTTTCCCGATTTTCGATCTTCAGCCATTAGTCTTAAAATTTTATGAGAGTAATGTATTGGTGCTGGCATTAAAACATCAGTCTCTCTACATGCATAACCAAACATTATTCCTTGGTCTCCAGCTCCTTCATCTTTATTTCCAGCTGAATCAACTCCCATTGCTATATCGGCAGATTGTGAATGCAGATGACTTTCTATCTTTGTTGCTTCTTTCCACGTAAAGCCTTCTTGATCATATCCAATATCTTTTATACATTCTCTAACTTTTTGAATTAACTCATCTTTTTTAATTTCAGGCCCTCTTACTTCTCCAGCTAAAACAACTTTGTTTGTTGTTGTTAAAGTTTCACAAGCAACTCTTGATTGAGGTTCTGCACTTAAATATGAGTCAACCACCATATCTGAAATTCTGTCACATACTTTATCCGGATGTCCTTCTGAAACTGATTCACTAGTAAATAAAAAATTTTTCTTCATTTAATCTCCCATGTTCTTTTTAAAAAAAAAAACAAAATAATATAAAATAATAAAAAATAAAAGAAGATCTTGTTGCCAATTGAACTAAAAAGAGTTTTTTTTGTTTGATTAAAACTTTTTAATTCAATAACTCCACTCTCAGTTGATTTAATCTGATTTATTATTTGACCTTTTGAATTAATAAATGCTGAAATGCCATTATTAGCTGAACGAATTAAATTCTTTCCTTCTTCTATAGATCTGAATATTGAATGTGAAAAGTGCTGATAAGGTCCTACGGAATTCCCAAACCAACCATCCTCGGATATATTTAATATTAAATCAATATTATCATTATTTTTATTTATTTTTCCTGAATAAATTATTTCATAACAAATTAATGGAACAAAATTTATATTATTCAAAATTATTATCTTTCTTTCATTATCTTTTGAAAAAGATCCGTATCCCTGGGTAAGCTTCTTCAGCCCAAATTTATTGAAAAAATTTTCAAAGGGCAGAAACTCACCAAAGGGTACTAATTT
This sequence comes from Pelagibacteraceae bacterium AG-414-M23, assembly GCA_003214525.1. Classification (GTDB taxonomy): domain Bacteria; phylum Pseudomonadota; class Alphaproteobacteria; order Pelagibacterales; family Pelagibacteraceae; genus Pelagibacter. The sequence goes on from QCLN01000001.1 coordinate 116,272, forward strand.
ATTTTTGTTATATTTATCTAAAATTTTTAAATTTCTATCTAAAACTACCATTGAATTAAATACTTTATTATCTTCCATGCTATTTATTCCCATAATTATTTTATGCTGTTCTGAATAGTTCTCTTCAAATATATAGCTATAATTTTTTAAATCTTCTAAGTAAACATTCGGAAGTACTCCTTCTGGAAAAATAAATATAGTTTTTTCTAAATCATTTGGATTGCTTATACTAACTAATTCTAAAATTATTTTTTCAACACTTTCATTTTCGAAATATCTAGCAACATCAATGTTTGGTGAAACAATTTTAATTAAGAAATTTAAATTAGTCTTACTTATTTTTTCATTGTTATTTATAATTAGAGAA
>QCLN01000002.1 GCA_003214525.1 Pelagibacteraceae bacterium AG-414-M23
TTCTAAAAATAATACTGGCGTCACGATAAATACTACTGATGATCAGGGAAACAAAAAGAAATTTGAATGTGATGTAGCTCTAATTTCTGTTGGAAGAAAACCTAATACTAATAATTTAAACTTAGATAAAGCTGGGGTTGAAAAAGATAAAAAAGGAAGAATTAAAGTAAACAAAAATTTTCAAACAAATATAAAAAATATTTATGCCATTGGAGATGTAATTGAAGGACCGATGTTAGCTCATAAAGCTGAGGAAGAAGGTATAGCTGTTGCAGAAATTGTTTCAGGTCAGTCGGGTCATGTAAACTATGATATAATTCCAGGTGTTATTTATACATCCCCCGAAGTAGCTACAATTGGCAAAACTGAGGAGCAGCTTAAAGAGCAAAAATTAGATTATAAAGTTGGCAAATTTCCATTTATGGCAAACTCTAGAGCAAAAGCAATTGATGAACCTGAGGGATTCGTAAAAATTTTGGCGGACTCGAGAACAGATCGTGTATTGGGAGTTCACATGATTGGTCCTCATGCAGGAGAACTGATTGCCGAAATGGCCATTGCTATGGAATTTGGAGCAAGTTCAGAGGATATTGCAAGAACTTGTCATGCTCACCCTACTTTTTCAGAAGCAGTAAAAGAGGCAGCATTGTCTGTTGATAAACGACAAATTCATTCTTAATCTTTAATATTCATTTTATATTATTAGATTTAAACTACATTAAATGAAAATACCTGTTTTATTACCAAATATTTTTGATCATCCTTTTACTTATGAGGCTGAAAAACAAGCTGAGGCTGGAGAATATGTTGTAGTACCTTTTGGAAAAGCAGATGCTGTTGGAGTTGTGTGGGATCAATTCGAAAAAGAAAATAGCAAAAAAAAATTTAAAATTAAAAAAATTAAACAATTTTTAAATATTTCTAAATTAAATCAAAATACAATTAAATTTTTAAATTGGTTTTCAGAATATAATATTGTTCCAAAGGGTATGGCTTTAAAGCTTCATTTATTAAGTAGTGAAGCAATAGAAAATTTAGCAGAAAAGGAATATCTAAAATTTAATGAAAAGCTGAATTCTAACACTTATGATCTTAGCAAAGAGCAAGATGATGCAAGCAAAGATTTAATAAAAAAAGATAAAAAATTTAGAACACATGTTCTTCAAGGTACGACAGGTTCAGGCAAAACTATTGTATATTTTAACGCAATTAAGAGAAAAATTGAAAAAGGTTTTCAAGCCTTAATTTTATTGCCAGAAATTGGCTTAACAAATGAGTTTGAAAAAAAATTTATAGATTTTTTTGGCTTTAGGCCTGCCATTTGGCATTCGTCAATAACAAAAAAAAATAAAAAAATTATTTGGAGCGGATTATCCTCGAATAAAATAAAAGTAGTAATTGGTGCAAGATCAGCACTATTCTTACCATTTAAAAATTTAGGTTTGATAACTGTAGATGAGGAACATGATCAATCTTACAAACAAGACGAGGGTGTAATTTACAATGCACGTGATATGGCAATCTCAAGAGCAATGTTTGAAAAAATTCCAATTAATCTTGTAAGCGCAGTACCATCAGTAGAAACTTATAATAATATAAAATTAAAAAAATATGAATATTCTAGAATTCTCAATAGATATAAGGATGCTAATTTACCAGAACATGAAATAATTGATTTAAAAAAATATAGTTTAGAAAAACAAAAATGGATTTCATCAAAAACACTTGAAAAAGTAAGATCCCATCTTGACAAAGGTGATCAAGTTTTATTTTTTTTAAATAGAAGAGGATTTTCTCCTTTTGTATTGTGTAAAAAATGTATTAATGTTTTTTCTTGCCCAAATTGTTCAATTAATCTTGTCTTTCATAAAAAAAAAAATCAATTGCTTTGCCATTATTGTGGATACAAAAAAGGTCTTGATAGAGATTGTGTTAATGGAGAAAAATGTGAATTAGCATTTTCGGGACCAGGCGTTGAAAAAATATATGAAGAGGTAAAATCTATTTTTTCAAATTATAAATCAGTAATATTTTCAAGTGATACAATGAATAAAAAATCATCAATAAAAATATTAAATGAAATTGTAGAAAATAAAATTAATATACTAATTGGTACACAAATGGTTTCAAAAGGATTCCATTTTCCAAATTTAAATTGTATTGTTGTTTTAGATATCGATTTAACATCCCAAGGACATGATTTGCGTGCAGCAGAAAAGAATTTACAATTATATCATCAACTTTCCGGTAGAGCAGGTAGAGCTGGAAAACCAGCCAAAGTTTATTTTCAAACATATAATATAAATTCAGATGTTATTTCTCAATTGACTGATCAGGACCCTTTTTTTTTTTTAGAAAAGGAATTAATTTTAAGAAAAAATTATTCATTACCTCCATTCGAAAGATTTATAGGCTTAATAATTACTTCGCAGGATCAAGATAAATTAAAAAAAGAGTCTTTTATTTTACAAGAAAAATTAAATAAAAATTTAAATTGCAAAGTCCTTGGACCTGTTGAAGCACCAATATTTAAAATTAAAAAAAATTATAGAAACAGGATTTTAATTAGAGCTAAAAAAGATTTAAATATTCAAAAAAAACTGTCAGATATTCTTAACTCTTATAAGTGTCCAAGAGGAATAAAACTAGTAGTTGATGTTGACCCAATAAGCTTCAATTAGTCCAATAAAACAACCCTTTTTTTAGATTCTGAAACTTGAACAGAATAATTTCGTATGGTATTTAAACGGCAATTTTAAATAATTCTTAAGAAAAATAGGTAAAAAATTGACTGATAACAAAGTAACTTTTGCAAGCACAAATAGTTATTCACAAGCATTGTATGAACTAGCAAAGGAAAGTGGTTCATTAAATGAAATTGAAGATCAGGCAAATAGTATACTGAAATTAATTTCAGAAAATGTGGAGCTAAAAAACTTCACTAAAAATCCAACTAACAAAATCGAAGATCAGACGGCTGCATTTAATTTAATTTCAAAAAAATTCAACTTTAAAAATTTATTAAAAACTTTTTTAAACTTTATAATAACTAAGAGAAGACTATTTTTTATAGAGAAGATTATAGAAGATTTTCTTGATACTTGCTCAAAAAATAGAGGAGAAATAAAAGCAGATCTTTCATCATCTAAAGAATTAAATGATACAGAAATTTTAAAAATAAAAGAAGAATTAGCTTCTAATTTTAAAGCAAATATAAATTTAAACTATAAATACGATCCAAGTTTAATTGGCGGTTTAATCATAAAGATAGAGAGCACTATGATTGATACATCTATAAAAAGTAAATTAAAACAATTAGAAAAAAAAATGGTAGAGGTGTAAATGGAAATAAATCCTTCAGAAGTAACGAAGATATTAAAAGAACAAATAAAAAATTTTGGAGATAAGGCAGAAGTATCTGAGGTAGGGCAGGTACTATCAGTAGGTGATGGTATTGCAAGAATATATGGTCTTAATAATGTCCAAGCAGGTGAGATGGTAGAATTTTCAGATGGTTCTAAAGGAATGGCTTTAAACTTGGAAAGCGATAACGTTGGTGTTGTAATTTTTGGAGATGATAGAGCTATTAAAGAAGGAGATACAGTCAAAAGAACTGGAGCCATTGTTGATACGCCAGTAGGAAAAGAATTATTAGGTAGAGTTGTTGATGGTTTAGGTAATCCAATTGATGGCAAAGGAGCTTTAGATAAAGGAATAAAAAGAAGTAGAGTAGAAATTAAAGCACCAGGAATTATTCCTAGAAAATCAGTTAGTGAGCCAATGCAAACTGGATTAAAATCGATTGATAGTTTGGTTCCAATTGGAAGAGGCCAAAGAGAATTAATTATTGGTGATAGACAAACTGGCAAAACTGCAGTTGCAATTGATGCAATAATCAATCAAAAGAAAATAAATGAGTCCGGTGATGAAAAACAGAAGTTATATTGTGTTTATGTTGCTATAGGACAGAAAAGATCAACTGTAAGACAAATAGAAAAAACCTTACAAGAAGCTGGAGCAATGGAATATACTACAATAGTCGCTGCAACTGCTTCAGATGCTGCACCACTACAATTTTTAGCACCATATACTGGCTGTACTATGGGAGAATACTTTAGAGATAATGGTATGCATGCTTTAATTATTTATGACGATCTTTCAAAACAAGCAGTTGCATATAGACAAATGTCATTATTACTTAGAAGACCTCCAGGACGTGAGGCCTATCCAGGAGATGTATTTTATCTTCACAGCAGATTGCTTGAGAGAGCAGCCAAGCTAAGCGATGAACATGGAGGGGGATCACTAACAGCGCTTCCTATAATAGAGACTCAAGGAGGAGACGTTTCTGCATTTATCCCAACAAATGTAATCTCAATTACCGATGGTCAGATATTCCTCGAAACTGAACTTTTTAACCAAGGAATTAGACCTGCAATTAATGTAGGCTTATCAGTATCAAGAGTTGGATCCTCAGCACAAACAAAAGCAATGAAAAAAGTTTCTGGGTCAATGAAACTTGAGTTAGCTCAATATAGAGAAATGGCAGCATTTGCTCAGTTTGGATCAGATTTAGATGCATCTACTCAAAAATTATTAAACAGAGGTTCTAAATTAACTGAATTATTAAAACAAAAACAATATTCTCCAATGACTGTGGCTGAACAAGTAATTTCAATATTTTGTGGCGTTAAAGGTCATTTGGATGACATTGATCAAAAAAATATTGCTGATTTTGAAAATAAAATTATAGAAAAATGTAAATCCGAAAAATCAGAAATTTTAGATTCAATATCAAGCTCTGGAAAACTTGAGGAAGATGCAGAAAAATCTTTAACAGAAGTTATTACAGAACTTAAAAAAAACTTTAATTCTTAAAAAATGGCAAGTTTAGACGATTTAAAAAAAAGAATATCAAGCGTTAAATCTACGCAAAAGATTACAAAGGCAATGAAAATGGTTGCTGCATCTAAATTAAGAAGAGCTCAAGAAAGCGCAGAAAAGGGAAGGCCATACTCAGATAAAATGAATAATATTATTCTTAATCTTTCAAATAGTATTATTGATAAAGAAAACTCTCCCAAACTACTCGCAGGTTCAGGCGATGATAAAGTTCATTTATGTATTGTTATGACTTCTGACAGAGGACTATGCGGAGGGTTTAATACAAATATAATTAAAAAAGCTAAATTGTATTTTCAAAAAATTATAGACGCAGGTAAAACCTTAAAAATTATTACTGTAGGATCAAAAGGCTATGATCAATTAAAAAGAACTTATAAAGAGAATATTATTGAAAAAATTTCTTTTAAAGAATCTAAAAACACAAATTATTTTGATGCAGATAAAGTAGGAAAAATAATTATTGAAAAATTTGAAAAAAAAGAATTTGATGTATGTACAATTTTTTATAACCAATTTAAAAATGTAATAACTCAAATACCACAAGAACAACAAATTATTCCTTTAAAAGCAACTGAGTCAGAAGGAAATTCATCCGAAGATAACTATGAATTTGAACCTGAGGAAGATGAAATTTTAAGTAACTTACTACCAAAAAATATTTCTACTCAGATTTTTAAAGCAATGCTAGAAAATTCAGCTAGTGAACAAGGTTCAAGAATGAGCGCAATGGATAATGCGACTAGAAACGCAGGTGAGATGGTTGACAAGCTTACTATTCAGTATAATAGAAGTCGTCAAGCAGCAATTACTAAAGAACTAATTGAAATTATATCAGGAGCAGAAAGTTTATAATTATGAGAAAAGGAAAAATTACACAAATTATCGGAGCGGTAGTAGATGTTAAATTTGATGGAGAACTACCAGAAATATTAACTGCATTAGAGTGCGATAATAGTGGCAACAGACTAGTTTTAGAAGTTGCACAGCATTTAGGAGAATCAAGTGTAAGAACAATTGCTATGGATGCAACAGAAGGTTTAAAAAGAGGTGATGAAGTAACAGACACTGGTGCTCCAATTAAGGTTCCTGTTGGTCCAGAAACTCTAGGAAGAATTATAAATGTAATTGGTGAACCCATTGATGAAAAAGGTGAAGTTAAAACTAAAGAAAATTGGCCCATTCATAGATCAGCGCCAGAATTTAGTGACCAATCTACAGAAACAGAAATTTTAGTAACTGGAATTAAAGTAGTAGACTTATTAGCGCCATACGCAAAAGGTGGAAAAATTGGTTTATTTGGTGGCGCAGGAGTGGGTAAAACAGTTCTTATTATGGAATTAATTAACAATGTTGCAAAAGCGCATGGAGGTTTTTCGGTTTTCGCGGGAGTTGGTGAAAGAACTAGAGAAGGAAATGATCTTTATCACGAGATGATAGAGTCAGGAGTAATTAAACCAGAAGGCACAGGGTCAAAAGCTGCATTAGTTTATGGTCAAATGAATGAACCACCAGGAGCAAGAGCGAGGGTGGCATTATCAGGATTAACAGTTGCTGAATATTTTAGAGATCAAGAAGGTCAAGACGTGCTTTTTTTCGTAGATAATATTTTTAGATTTACTCAAGCTGGCTCTGAAGTTTCGGCATTATTAGGAAGAATTCCGTCTGCTGTAGGATACCAACCGACATTAGCTACCGACATGGGCAATCTCCAAGAAAGAATTACAACAACTAACAAAGGTTCTATTACATCTGTTCAAGCGATATATGTGCCCGCAGATGATTTAACAGACCCAGCTCCTGCTACATCATTTTCACACTTAGATGCAACAACAGTGTTATCTAGACAAATAGCAGAGATAGGAATTTATCCAGCTGTAGATCCATTAGATTCAACTTCTAGAATTTTAGACCCAAGAATAGTTGGAGATGAACATTATAGAGTTGCTAGAGAAGTTCAAAAAGTATTACAAACCTATAAGTCTTTACAAGATATTATTGCTATCTTAGGTATGGATGAATTGTCTGAAGAAGATAAACTAACTGTAGCTAGAGCTAGAAAAATTCAAAGATTTTTATCACAACCATTTTTTGTTGCTGAAGTTTTTACAGGTTCTCCTGGAAAATTAGTAGATTTAGAATCTACAATTAAAGGTTTTGATGCTATTTGCAAAGGTGAATATGATCACTTACCTGAAGCTGCTTTTTATATGGTTGGAACAATCGAAGAGGCGATCGAAAAAGCAGAAAAAATGGCAAAAGAAGCTGCTGCATAATGAGCGAACAATTTAATTTAGAAATCGTAAGTCCTGAAAAATCTTTTTTAAAAAAAGATAATGTTACCGAAGTAGTTGTACCTGCATTTGAAGGTGAAATGGGAATATTAAAGGATCATATTTCTATAATTTCTTTTTTAAAACCGGGCATTGTTAGGATCATGTCAGACAGTAAAGAAGAAAACTTTTATGTTGATGACGGGATAGTAGAGTTTAAAGATAATTCACTTTCTATTCTTACTAGTAATATTTTTGATATTAAAAATTCAGATAAAGTACAAATTCAAGAAATGATCAAACAAGCAGAAGGTGATTTGGAAAATGAAAATCTTGATGATCAAAAAAGATATATAATTTCTCAAAAAGTAGAGGTTTTAAAATCTTTAAGTTTTAATTAAATTTTTTAGCTCTTCTTTAATTTTTTGATATACGTGTAACTTAAAAAAAACAATTTTATCTGTAATATTATTAATATCTATCCATTTCCACTCTAAAAATTCTGGATGATTTGTTTTCAGATTTATTTCACTATCAGTTCCTAAAAATCTCATAATAAACCATTTTTGAGTCTGTCCCTTATATTTACCTTTCCAAATGATTCCTAAAAGTTTATCTGGAAGCATGTAAGTGGTCTCCTCTTTAATTTTTTTAATTAATTTTACATTAACAATACTTGTTTCCTCTTTTAATTCACGTATAGCTGCGTCAAAAGAATCTTCATTCCTGTCTACACCTCCCTGAGGCATTTGCCAGAAATCATTGGGATTATCAATTCTCTTTGCAACAAATACTTGATTATTATTATTTAATAATACAACTCCCACACCTTTCCTAAGCGGCAACCTACTAAACTTTTTATCCATTTAGCAATTTTACTGCGAATTGTAATTGATTATCTGTCTCTGTATCAATTCTAAATTTATCTGAACTTTCCACAATAGAAATGTCTGGACTGACACCAACCTCAGAAATAGAATCTCCAGAAGGTAAATAATATTTTGAAATTGTCAATCTAATAGCTCCATCATTTTTAAGAGGTATTATTGATTGCACTGATCCTTTGCCATATGAACTTTCCCCAAGTATAATCGCTCTTTTATGATCTTTTAAAGCTCCCGCAACAATTTCCGAGGCAGAAGCAGATCCATAATTAATTAATACTAATAATGTATCTCCATCAATTATATCTCCTTTTTTTGCAAACCATTTTTGATTATCTGATTTTTTTTTACTTTTAGTAGAAACTATTTCTCCATTATCTAAAAAGAAATCTGTAATTTTAATAGCTTGATCTAATAATCCCCCAGGGTTGTTTCTCAAATCTAAAATGAATTTTTTTATTTTTTTATTTTTTTTATAATCTTTAATTATATTTTTAAACTGATCTGAGCTGTTATCATTAAATGAAGTTAACCTTATATAGCCAATGTTATCTTCAATCACTTTTGATTTAACAGATTTTATTTCAATAATATCTCTAATTATATTAAACGTAAGAGCTTTTCTAACCCCAATTCTTCTTACAGTGATTTCAATTTCACTACCAACCGGACCTCTCATTAAATCAACTGCTTCAGATAGAGTTTTACCTTGTACTTGAGTACCATTAATTTTAACAATATAGTCGCCCGCTTTAACACCGACATCTTCTGCTGGCGATCCATCAATTGGAGATATTACCTTTACAACACCTGCCTCCATGCCCACTTCAATTCCTAGTCCTCCAAATTCACCTCGTGTTTCGGTTTGCATTTCCTTAAGCATTTCTGGCGACATATAACCAGAATAAGGATCTAATGACTGCAAAACGCCATTTATCGCAGCATCCATAACATCACTTTGATTTACTTTATCCACGTACTCTTTATTAATTTTTTCTAAAACTTCACTAAACAAATCAATTTTTTTATATATATCTATCTCACTTGAAAAAGATGGATTGGCATTATTAAAGAAAAATATTAAAAAAAAATATATAGTTAATAATTTTCTCATATCATAACTCTTTCTCTTGGTATTAGCTCAGACCACATTTTTTCTAATTCATAAAATTTTCTTTTTTCTGGATTAAAAATATGAACAACTAAATCAATACCGTCAACCAACTTCCAGTCATTAGAGTCTTTTCCTTCTATTTTACAGTTTACAATTCCACTATTTTTTAGTTCCTCATAAACTTGTTCTGCAAGAGCCTGTATATGTCTGGAAGATGTGCCGCTTGCAATTATCATATAATCAGCTATTGAGGATTTGCCTTCTAAATCAATACTTACTATGTCAAGAGCCTTATTGGAGTCTAATTTTTCTACGATTTTATTTTTTAAATCTAAAGAATTATCCATTAATTATATTTACACTATCAAATTTTTTTCAATTGAGAAGATGAAATATTTACTTTTTTAAAATTTATAAATTTTAATTTTTCCTTACTAATATGTTTAAAAGCTAATGATTTCAAAGCTTTAGATTTATATGGATATCTATCGAATACAAGTATTTTACATTTTTTTGAAATGTCTTTCCATTTTTTCCATCTATGAAATTTAATTAAACTATCAGCACCTATTAAAAGATATAGTTCTTTATTTAGAAATTTTTTTTTTAAATAGTTTATAAGATCAATCGTTTTGTTTGATCTAATTCGCTTTTCATAATAATGAATTTGAATAAATTTATATTTTTTTGTAAATTTTTTAGAGATTTTTAATCTGTTTTCTAAACTTAAATTGCTTTCTTTTTTAAAAGGATTTTTTTTTGTTATTGCCCAAATTACATTTTCTAAATTAAATTTTTTACTAGCTTCTTTTGATATTTCTAGATGTCCCTTATGACATGGATCAAAAGTTCCACCAAGAATTCCAATTTTTTTTACTTTTTTAATCAAGTTATTTTCTTATTTGTCCATTACCATAAACTTCATACTTATAAGTGACAAGCTGACCTAAACCTACAGGCCCTCTCGGAGGAAGATTATTAGTTGATATACCCACCTCTGCACCGAATCCAAATTCACCACCATCTGCAAATTGTGTTGAAGAGTTATGAATGCCTATTGAACTTTTTATATTTTTTAAAAAATAATTTGCTGTTTTTTTATCATTTGTAATAATTGCATCGGTGTGCATTGTGCCAAATTGATTTATATGTTTAATGGCATCATTAACATTTCCTACTAATTTTGCAGAAATTTTTGAAGATAAATACTCTTTTGCCCAACTTTTTTTATTTGCCAAATGTGACTTACCTTTAAATAATTTTCTAATGTGTTTGTCTCCATAAATAGAGCATCCTTTTTTTTCCAATTCAGTTAAAACTGGATTTATAAATTTTTTTGCAATTTTATTATGAAACAATACTGTTTCTGTAGCACCACAAATACTAGTGTTTCTCATCTTTGCATTTTCTAGAACTTTAATTGCCATATTTAATTTAGCTTTTTTATCTATATATGTATGACAAATTCCCTCTAAATGCCCAATGTATGGAATTGTAGAGAGTTCATCCACCTTTTTTACTAATGATTTGCCACCTCTGGGTATAATTAAATCCACATGACCTTTCATTTTTGCAAGCAAACCATCTACAATCTTTCTGTTTCTTGTTTGAACAAACTGAACATAATTTTTATCTACTCCATAAATCTTTAGGGATTTTCTAAATAAATTTGAGATAATTTTATTAGTATTAAAAGCCTCAGATCCACCTCTTAAAATTACTGAATTTCCTGATTTAAAACAAAGGCTAGCAACGTCCGATGTTACATTTGGTCTACTTTCATAAATTACAGCTATAACTCCGATTGGAACAGTAACTTTTTTTATTATTAATCCATTTGGTCTTTTCCACTGTTCTAAAATTTTATTTGTAGGATCTTTAATTTTAACTATTTGTTTTATAGATTTAATTATGTCAACTATTTTGCATTCATTTATTTCCAGTCTATTAATTAAATTTTTATTTAATTTTTTTTTCTTTGCAAATTTTATATCTTTAATATTTTCTGTAATTATTTTTTTTCTATTGACTGATATTAAATAAGCAAATTTTTTTAAAACCTTATCTTTTTTAATAGGGTCAATTTTTTTTTCAAAAGCTTTTCTAGAGTCTTTTGAAATTTTTTTTAATTTTAAAAACATTTTATATTTCCACCATATCATCTTTGTGAATTACTTCTGACTTAGACACATATCCTAAGATTTCACTAATCTTGCTAGAATGCTGACCTTTAATTCTTAATATTTCTTCTGAATTAAAAGAACTTAGGCCTCTTGCATACTCTTTCATATTTTTATCTAATATTTTGACATGATCTCCTTTCTTAAATTTTCCTTGAATATTTTTAATTCCTGCTGCAAGAAGGCTTTTTCCTTTTTTAAGAGCTAATATTGCACCATCATCTACAATTAGATCACCTTTTGGAGAAATTGAACTAATAATCCATTTTTTTCTAGCATCTAACTTTGAGATTTTTGGTAAAAACCAAGTGCAGTAATTATGTGAAATGATATTTTTTATTGGTCTAAATTTGAGACCATTTGCGATAGCCATATAACAACCAGAAATTTGACAAATCTTAGCCGCTTCAATCTTTGTTTTCATCCCTCCAGTTCCATGTTCGCTAACACTTTTTGATATATAATTTTCTATTTTTTTATCTATTTCTTTAACATTACTAATTAGATTTGCATCTTTATTTAATTTAGGATTACTGTCGAATAATCCGTCAACATCTGAAAATAATATCAAACAATCCGATCCAGATATTTGAGCAACACGTGATGCCAATCTATCATTATCTCCATATTTTATTTCAGAAGTAGCAATACTGTCATTTTCATTAACCAAAGGAATAAAACCAAGGTCAAAAAGATTTTCAAATGTACGTTTAGCATTTATAGCTCTTCTTCTAATTTCTGTATCCTCTAATGTTAAAAGAATTTGAGATAAATTTAATTTTCTTTTTTTAAAAATTTCATTAAAAAGATTCATAAGTTCAATTTGACCAATTGATGCTACTGCTTGGCTTTTATCAAGTTTGAGGTTTTTTTTATTTATATTTAGTTTTTTACATCCTAAAGCTATTGCTCCAGAACTAACAATAATTACTTTTTTTTTATTTTTCGTTAATAGTTCAATATCTTTAGCAAATTCTATAAGCCACTTTTTTCTAATATTTTTTTTATCATCTATTAGCAATGAAGAACCTATTTTTATTACTACTTGTTTTGAATTATTTAAATACATAGCTCAATAAACTTGATTTTAATTTAGAAATTAGTTTCTTATCTATGTTAGACAAAATATTTACTTTCTTTTTCATTTTTCTTTCGAATAATTTAATTTTTTCTTTTAATTCATTATTTTCAATTAAATCAATTTTATTAAATACTACAATTTCATCTTTTTTTAATAAGTCTTTACTATATTTTTTAAGTTCATTTCTGATTTGTTTATAGGATAATAGCAAGTCATCTTCCGAAACATCAATCATGTGAAGTAAGATTTTACATCGTTCAATATGTTTTAAGAACTTAATTCCTAATCCTATCCCAGCATGTGCTCCCTCAATTAGACCAGGAATATCTGCTAAAGTTATTTCTTTATCATCATAAATTGCTACTCCTAAGTTTGGGTTTAGAGTGGTAAATTTATAGTTTGCGATTTTTGGATTTGCACTTGTTATTGTTGCTAAAAGAGTTGACTTACCTGCGTTTGGTAATCCAATTATTCCAATATCGGCAATTGTTTTTAACTGTAGCCATATCCAAAATTCTTCACCTTTTGTACCTTTAGTAAATTTTCTTGGAGCTCTATTAGTTGATGATTTAAATCTAGTATTTCCTAAACCACCTTTGCCGCCAACTGCAGCTACATATTCTTCATTTTCTTTTTTAAAATCAAATATTAGTGTTTTATTATCTTCTTCGAGAACTTGAGTACCTATTGGAACTTTTAAAATAAGATCTCCTCCTCCTCGCCCAGTTTTATTTTGACCTTTTCCATCCCCACCCCTTTTTGCCTTGAAGTGTTGTTGGTATCTATAATCTATAAGTGTGTTTAAATTTCTTTCAGATTTAAAGGTAATAGAACCTCCTTTACCTCCATCACCTCCGTCTGGGCCACCAAATTCTATAAACTTTTCTCTTCTAAAACTTGGTGATCCTGAACCACCATCACCTGCTTTAATAAATATTTTTACCTGATCAAGGAATTTCATAATACAACCTTTGTTTTAAAATTAGTTGTAATTTAATTAATTGGGTTTTACAGAAACGAAAGTTCTGTCTGATTTAGCTTTTTTAAACTCGACTTTTCCTTTTATTAAAGAGAAGATTGAATGGTCTTTGCCCATCCCCACATGTTCACCTGGAAAAATCTTTGTTCCTCTTTGCCTTACAATAATATTACCAGGATTTACGAACTGGCCTCCGTATTTCTTTACACCAAGTCTTCTACCTGCACTATCTCTTCCGTTACGTGACGATCCACCTGCTTTTTTTGTTGCCATAACTTATTTATTTAGTTGCTACTTTTTCTTTCGACGCTTCAGCAAAAATACTACCATCTTTGTTGAAAATTTTATTTATTTTAATTAGTGAATATTGTTGTCTGTGACCATTTTTTCTTCTTGAATTTTTTCTTCTTCTTTTTTTAAATATTAAAACAGTTCTATTTTTTCCATTTCTAACAAGTTGAGCTTCTACTTTAGCACCTTTTATAAAAGGTGCGCCAACTTCAAGACTGCTATCATCGCCATATGCCAAAACATCATTAAATTCTATTTTATCTGATGCATCCTTTAATCTTTCGATCTTAAGGATTTCGCTAGCTTTTACTTTATACTGTTTTCCACCTGTTTGAATTACTGCAAATGTCATAATTAAATTTTTTTAGCAATATAGATCGAGAAGTATTATAGTCAAGTTATATAACCTAAAAATTATCCTTTAAATCTCTAAGTTTTGCAAAGGTTTTAATTGGATCATCTTTATTTATTCCTAATCTTTTTTGAATCTCCATATTATCTGATCTTAAAAAAATATTGCACTCAAGTTCATCCTCTAAGATTGACGGTATCGTTGGTTTTTCATTTTGAATATTTTTATTTATTTCGTTAATTTTATTAATTAGTTTAGAATTTTTAGAGTCAATACTTAAGCAAAAATCTGAATTTTTTTTTGTATATTCGTGCCCACAATAAATTCTAGTATTTAATGGAAACTTTTTTAACTTACTTAATGATTTATACATTTCTTCGTAGGTTCCTTCAAATATTCTTCCACATCCTAAAGAAAATAAAGTATCACCTGTAAAAAGTGCTTTAAGTTCCTTAATGTAAATACAGATATGACCAGATGTATGGCCAGGAATATGTAAAATTGAACATTCAAATAATTCATTTTTCCATTTTTGATTATCTTTTAAAACAATATCAATTTCAGGTATTCTATCTTTATCTTTTTCAAAACCCACAACTTTACAATTATATTTTTCTTTTAATTTTTTATTTCCTCCAACGTGATCATAATGATGATGAGTATTAAAAATATATTTCAATTTTAAATTATTTTTTTCTATTTTTTCAATTATAGGCTCCGCTTCACTTGGATCCACCACTGCACATAACAAGTTTTCTTTGTTGAAAATAATATAAGAATAATTATCTGTTAAACACTTAACTATTTTAATTTTCATTTATTTTTCAATTAAAAAAATTCCAATATTAGAAAAAAGGTTTCTTTTACTTAGATTTCCTTTGGAAATATTTAAAAGCTTTTCATCATTTAAAGCTAAAGATTTAATAAATTTGATGTTTTTATAATCACAAAAATTAAAAAAATCCTTAATTGTACACATATGCAGGTTTGGAGTGTTATGCCAATGATGTGGCAAACTAGCTGTTACAGGCATTGTTCCTTTAAAAAGTAGATCCAACCTAACTTTCCAATGTCCAAAATTAGGTATTGTTACTATTGCTTTTTTTCCTACTCTTAATAATTCATCTAAAACTTTTTCAGGACTTAAGAAAGCTTGCAAAGTTTGACCTAAAATTACAAAATCAAAAGATGCGTCTGGAAATTGATACAAATCATTTTCTGCATTACCTTCAATCACAGTTAATCCTTTTGATATACATTTTTGAACATTTGTTTTTGAAATTTCAATCCCTCTTATATCTTGAGTAATATTTTTAAATAAAAAACTCATTAATTCTCCGTCTCCACATCCAACATCAAGAACTCTAGAGTTTTTTAAAATTAAATCTGAAATTATTTTAAATTCCTTTTTCATTTAACCTTTCATATGAGGTATTAAGAAAGCCCCTCAGTGTTTCAAGAAAATCTGGAACGTCTAATAAAAAGGAATCATGACCTTTTTCAGATTCAATTTCTACATACCCAACATCTGCACCTATCGAATTCAGCGCTATAACTATTTCTTTATTTTCAGATGATGGATAAAGCCAATCTGAAGTGAAAGAAATTATGAAAAATTTTGTTTTGCTCTTTTCAAAAGCTTTAGAGAGATTTCCATCATATTTTTTGTTTAAATCAAAATAATCCATTGCCCTAGTGATATAAAGATAACTATTTGCATCGAATCTATCTACAAAAACTGATCCTTGGTGTCTTAAATAACTTTCAATTTGAAAATCTGCATCAAAACTAAATTTTAAATCATCTCTCTCTTGTAAGTTTCTACCAAATTTTTCTTGAAGAGCGTCCTTAGATAAATATGTAATATGAGCAGCCATTCTAGCAACAGAAAGACCCTTACTTGGCGATAGATTGTTGTCTTCATATTTTCCATTTTGCCAGTTAGCATCTGCCATGATAGCTTGTCTGCCAAGTTCATTTAAACCTATATTTTGTGCTGAATGATTTGACGTGCAGGCAATCGGCACAGCTGTATGAGATAAATTTGGATAATTTGCAACAAATTGTAAAGCTTGCATGCCTCCCATAGATCCACCTGTTACACAAAATAATTTTTCTATTTCAAAATGTTTAATTAAAAAATATTGAGCATTTACAATGTCATTTATTGTAATGACTGGAAAATCAATTCCATAAGTTTTGCCAGTTTTAGGATTAATACTACTAGGTCCAAATGATCCCATGCAGCCACCCAAAACATTTGCGCAAATAACAAAATATTTTTCAGTATCAATTGCCTTTCCTGGACCAAGAGCATATTTCCACCAACCTTCTTTTTTAGTTATTGGATTTATATCGGCTGCAAATTGATCTCCCGTTAAGGCATGAAAAACTAATATTGCATTATTTTTCTTAGAATTTAATTTTCCATAGGTTTCATAAGCTAATGGAAAATCAGATATAGTCTGGCCACAATCAAGCCTAAGCTGATCTTTAATAATTAGTTTTTTTATATTATTAAATTTATTCATATTAATTTTGATTTATGAATTGTGAGAAAAAAAACTTTTTTTAGCGGTTTTTTTATTGCGCTCGCAATTCAGATAAATCAGCGCCAAAAATTTGTACTAAATAGAAATTTATATGTCAAACATTAAAAATATATCCCTGTTAAATATTTATTTTTTTAATATAAGTTCTAAAAATGACTGTTCCAAAATTTAAAAAAATAAACATAGAGTCCTATAAACCTGGAAAATCGAGTATAAAAAATAGTAAAGGCTTTATTAAATTATCAGCCAATGAGTCATCCTTAGGTGTTAGTTCCAATGTTAGAAAGCTTTTTAATCATAAGACTTTAATTACAAATAGATACCCAGATAGTAAATCTAAGCTTTTAAGAAAAGCAATATCAAAAGAATTCAAATGTGATTTCAATAAAATAATTTGCGGTGCAGGATCTGACGAAATTATCCAAATGATTTGTCAATTATATATAAATAAAAATGATGAGGTTATTTTGCCTGAATTCAGTTTTTTAATGTACAGAATTTATTCAAAAATTGTTGGGGCTAAAGTTAAATTTTCAAAAGAAAATAATTTTAAAATATCAATAGATAATATTCTTAAAAAAGTTACCAGAAAAACAAAAATAGTTTTTTTAGCAAATCCAAACAATCCAACTGGGACTTACTTAAATAAGTCTGAATTAATTGTATTGAGAAAAAAATTAAATAAAAAAATTCTTTTAGTTATAGATGATGCCTACCATGAATATAACTTAAATAAGGATTACGTTTCTGGATTAGATTTATTTAAAAGATCAAAAAATGTTTTTATTTTAAGAACATTTTCCAAGATATATGGACTTGCATCTTTGAGAATAGGCTGGGGGTATGGACACAAAAAAATTATAGATGCACTTTATAGAATTAAACCACCATTCAATGTAAATTTTTTTGCTGAAAAGTGTGCAACCAAAGCACTTTCGGATAAAGTATTTATAAAAAAATCTATAAGACATAATTTATTCTGGGGTAATAAAATTAAAAAACTTTTTGAAAACTACAAAGTGTCTTCAAATATAATGGCATCAAATTTTTTATTATTAAATTTTAAAAATTGTAAAATTTCCTCAAAATCATTTATGAGTAAACTTTTAAAAAATAAAATTATTGTTAGAGGCATGAAAGAATATAAAATTAAAAATTCATTAAGATTAAGTATTGGAAACTCTTCAGAAAACAAGTATCTAGTAAAAATTATAAAAAAGATATTTAAAAATGTTTAAAAAAATTCTTATCATTGGATGTGGATTGATCGGATCTTCAGTATTAAGAGCTTCTATTAATAAAAAGTTATCTAAAAAAATTTTTGTATTTGAAAGAAATAAAAAATATAGAAATCAAATTAAAAAAATCAACAAGAATATAATTCTAATTAATAAACTTGATAAAATTATACAAGAAATGAATTTTGTAATAATTGCCACTCCAATGAGTGAATACAAAAAAATCATACCAAAGCTAAATATATTTTTGAAACATGACACTTTAATTACAGATGTAGGATCAACTAGAAGTAATGTTGCAAAATTAATAAAAATGAAACTATCAAAAAAATTAAATTGGATAATGAGTCATCCTATTTCAGGATCTGAGGTAAGTGGCCCAAAACATGGTAACAAAAATTTGTTTAAAAATAAGTGGTGTATAATTATTAAAGATAAAAATAAAAATAAGTTAAAAAAAGTTATAAATTTTTGGAAAAAAATTGGATCAAAAGTCATTTTAATGAATCCAAAAGAGCATGATGAAGTATTCTCAGTTACCAGCCATTTGCCGCACTTGATTGCTTACAATTTAATTAAAACTGCTCAAGATTTCCAAAAAAAAGATAAGAAAAATATTATACAATTTAGCGCAGGAGGTTTGAGAGATTTTTCAAGGATTGCCGCATCCAATGAAATTATGTGGAGAGATATTTTTTTTAACAATGATAATATAATTAAAGCAATAAATTTATTTACTAAAAATTTAAACTCATTCAAAAAAATAATTAAAAATAAAAATAATAAAAAACTATTGTCTAGATTGTCTAATTCCAAAAAAGTAAGAACACAAATTTTACAACTAAAACACGATGTAGCAAAGCCAGATTTTGGAAGAGAATAATTTATATTCTACAAATTTTTTTTACTTTTAAATTTGCAGTTCTTTCTATTATTTTTATTGTTTTTTTTATAGGCATTATAACAACTTTTTTTTTAGGTCCATAGGCATGAATTAATTTTTTTGAATTAATGCAAACTGCGACATGTCCCTTCCAATAAATAATATCACCAATTTTAAATTTTTTTTTTTTTATTTTACCTTTTTTATATTTAATTTGTTTAACTGTGTCTCTAGGAAAAAATTTATTGTTAAATTTATAAAAAAGTTGGACCAATGCTGAACAATCGATTCCCCGGTACGTCTTTCCTCCCCATTTATATTTACAATTTAAATATAATTTAAAAATTTTAACAAAATTTTTTTCATTTTTATTTATAAAAGTTATATCTTTTTCCCTTATCCATTTATTTTTTTTAAACATTACATAATTCTTTTTTCTCTTTAAAATTTCAATTTGACTTGAAAACGGCAAAAAATTATTTGATTTATATATTCTAGTTTTTAAAACCTTTACTTTGTGTGTAGGTTTAATTTTATTAATAAGTTTTTTGCTTTTTATATAACCATGATATTTATCGTAAGATGTTTTTATTTTTAAAAAATTTTTTACTTTTCTTAAAACTTTAAATTTTTCACCATAAATAATTTGTGAGCTAATTTTAGAACTAATTGAAGGATGTTCGAATATGTTTATACAGGGATATGTGCAGTAATAATTATTTTGCACCAATTTTTATTTTATTTCTTATAAACCACAAACAAATCAAAGAAGGAATGACCATTATTGTTGTTATAACAAAAAATGTTCCCCAGTCTCCATTTAGCCAATCAACAAGAGCTCCCGAAGATGAAGCTAGAGTTGTTCTGCCAGCAGTTCCTATAGATGCAAGTAAAGCATATTGAGTGGCAGTATAAGTTCTATCAACTAATAACGAAATAAACGCAACAAATGCTACCGTTGCAAATGCAGCAGTAATATCGTCAGCAATCACTGCGATTGCGAACAATAATTCAGATTTACCTGTCCAAGCTAAAAGTGCAAAAAGAAGGTTTGTTAGAGCCATTAAGCCTCCAGCAAAGAACATTGTTTTTATTGTTCCTGCTCTCATTGCCATTATGCCGCCTAATAATGTAAAAACTACAGTTGTAATCCAACCAAGTCCTTTGGAGTAAATAGCAATCTGTCCTTTAGAAAATCCAATTTCTTTATAAAAAACAATAGACATACGACCAAGAAACGCTTCACCAATTTTAAATAAGAACACAAAACCTAGTATTCCTGCAGCAATAGCAAATCCATTTTTTTTAAAAAAACTAATTATAGGTCCACCAATAGTTCCTGTAATGTAAGCAATAAAATTAGTTATAATATTGCTAGATCCAAGTTTTTCTTCAATTATTTTATCAGTCTCTCTTTGTTTTGCTTGTCTGTCGGTTTCAATTGGTTCATGAACAAACATCAGACCAATATTCATTAAAATTATTACAACTCCTAAAACTAAAAAAGTAGCCTGCCAATAATCAGCAATACCCATATTTTCAAAATATTCTGCTGTAAATAAAGCTATAACCCCTCCTAGTTTATAACCAGTCCACCAGCCAACTACTGCCATTGCAGCACCAGCTGCCATAGCCCTTCCTTCATTTGCATTAATTTGTTCAATCCTTAAAGCATCAACGGTTATGTCTTGAGTAGCAGATGCTATTGCAATAATTAATCCAACAGTAATTAATAGAGCTAAGTTTTGTGTTGGGTTTATAAAACTCCAAACTAGCAAACTTAGTAAAATTGTAATTTGCATTAAAACAATCCATCCTCTTCTGTGGCCTAGTTTTTTTGTTAATAATGGTATTTGAATTCTATCGATTATTGGTGCCCATAGATAATTGAAAGCATAAACACCAAATATTAAACCTGCCCATCCAATTGTTGATCTGCTTAAACCTTCTTCTTTTAACCAGAGGCTTAAACTGCTTGCTATTAGCACCCACGGAAATCCACTTATTGCTCCAAGAAGCAATATTCTTACCATTCTAATATCCTTATAAACTAATATTGATTCTGACCAACTTTGTTTTTTTTCTATCATTAGTATCTTCTCCAAAAAGATGGAATAAATAATACTATTATAGCAAATAGCTCAAGTCTACCTAAAATCATTCCAACAGTTAATATCCATTTAGAAAAATCTGGTAATAATGAAAAATTTCCGTTTGGTCCAATCATTCCACCTAAACCAGGACCAACATTTGATATTGATGTTGCGGCACCTGAAACCGAAGTAATAAAATCTAATCCACTAATTGACAGTAGAGTAGTTATAATAAAAAAAATAATTATATATAGGAAAACAAACGATATTATTGAAGAGATAAACTTTTCATTTAAAACATTTTCTCCATATTTCAATACAAAAACACCTCTAGGATAAATATATTTTTTTAATTGTATAACAAAAAACTTATACAGAATATGAATTCTAAATATTTTAAGACCGCATGCAGTTGAGCCAGCACATCCGCCAATAAACATCAGTACTAAAAAAAATATTAATGGAAAACTACCCCAGTCACTATAATTTGTTGTTACATATCCTGTTCCTGTAAGAATTGATACGACATTAAATATAACTTGTCTTAACAAAAAAGATTCTGAATCATAATTTTTAATTAATAAAAAAATAAAAATAATAACAACTGAAATAATAATAGTTTTTATAAAAAATTTTATTTGAGCGTCTTTATAAAAGACTTTTTTGTCGCCATTTAAATATTTTATATAAGCTATAAAAGGAATGCTTCCTAAAATTATAAATATAATTGAATTTATTTCGATCAAAGCGCTATCAAAATGACCTATGGAGTCGTTGTAATTTGAAAAACCTCCAGTTGCTATTGTTGTCATAGAATGAGTTAAACTATCAAAATAATTCATGCCAAATATTTTATAGAATAGTGCACAAGTAAAAGTTAGCAATGAATAAATAACTATCAATCTTAATGAAACCTCTTTAGACTTTGGTAAAATTTTTTCTGCATTATCATTTGAAGAAACTTTAAATAATTGCATGCCCCCAATATTCATAATTGGCATTAGAGTTATTGCCATAAGGATAATACCTATTCCTCCAAGCCATTGAAGTATAGCTCGCCATAAAAGTATTCCTTTGGGAGCATTATCAAGATCTGTTAAAATTGTAGATCCAGTTGTTGTAATTCCAGACATACTTTCAAAAAAAGCATCAGTAAAATTTAAATTCAATTCGGAAAATATAAATGGCAACGAACCAAAAATAGCAATAGATAACCATGAAAGTGCAGTTAATATAAATGCTTGTGGTAGATCAATTTTTTTATCGTGATCTAAATTAGATAAAAAAAATAGTACTCCGAAAATTATAGTAATAATCGATGCTGATACAAATCCAGAGTCTAATTCGCTATAAATTAACTGAATTATTACAGGTATTAGCATAAATACCCCTAATATAATCTGGAGTGTGCCAAGAGTGTAAAAAACAGTTTTATAATTGTACATTTTGCTTGGACATTATTTTATGGTAAATAAAATTCAACATTTTAACAATCAATAAAACTGTTAAAATATCAACAAAAACATGAAACCATCGATTGATAAAACAATTATTGATAAAACAAATG
Source organism: Pelagibacteraceae bacterium AG-414-M23 (assembly GCA_003214525.1). GTDB lineage: Bacteria > Pseudomonadota > Alphaproteobacteria > Pelagibacterales > Pelagibacteraceae > Pelagibacter. Next base: position 22,390 of record QCLN01000002.1, read on the forward strand.
CATGGCCATTTGTTGAAGCAAAAAAAATTCTTAGAGAAAGAAAACAATACATTGATAAAAAAAATAAAATAATTTTACAAACAGGATACGGACCAAGTGGACTACCTCACATAGGCACTTTTGGAGAAGTTGCAAGAACTTCAATGGTTGTAAATGCACTTAATCAATTAACCGATATTCCAAAAGAGATCATTACATTTTCTGATGATATGGACGGCCTGAGAAAAGTGCCAGACAATGTTCCAAATAAAGATTTATTAGAAAAAAATTTAAATAAACCTCTTATGAAAGTTCCAGATCCATTTAATAAGTTTGGTAGCTTTGGTGAGCATAATAATGAAATGCTAAAAAAATTTCTTAACCAATTTGGATTTAAATATACATTTAAAAGTTCAACAGATCTTTATTCCTCTGGAAAATTTAACGATACTCTGAAATTAATTTTAAAAAATTATCAGGGTATTATGGATATAGTAATTCCCACACTTGGTAAAGAAAGACAAAAAACATATTCTCCATTTTTGCCAATGTGTCCAGAAACTGGAAAAGTTCTAGAAATACCAGTCATGGAAATTGATGAAAGTAATTCAAAAATTATTTTTGATAATAATGGAAATAAGTTAGAAAAAAGTATTTTAAATGGAGAATGTAAACTGCAATGGAAAGTAGATTGGGCAATGAGGTGGTATGCATTAGATATAGATTTCGAAATGTATGGAAAAGATTTAATTGAGAGTGCAATACTTTCTACTAAAATTATAAATTTATTAGGAAAAAGAAATCCATCAGGATTTGCATATGAATTATTCTTAGATGAAAAAGGTGAAAAGATCTCAAAATCTAAAGGAAATGGAATAACAATAGATCAATGGTTGGAGTTTGCATCGCCTGAAAGCTTGTCATTGTTTATGTATCAAAATCCCAAAAGAGCTAAAAAACTTTACAAAGAAATTGTACCCAAGGCAGTTGATGAATATTTAGATTTTATAGACAAATCAAAAAATCAAGATGATAAACAGATAATTTTAAATCCAGTATGGCATGTGCATAATGGGAAAGTTCCCAAAGAAGATATGATAATGACTTTTTCGATGCTTTTAAATCTAGTTGAGACAAGTAATGCAAATACAAAAGATTTATTGTGGAAATTTGTAAAAAAATACAAACCAAATATCAAAGAAGAAAACTTTCCTATTTTTGACAAATTGATTGAATACTCAATTAAGTTCTTTAATCAAGCAATTAAAGAAAGTAAAAAATATAAAAAACCAAATTCAGATGAAAAAAAAGCTCTCGAACAATTAATAAAAGTGTTATCAGAGTGCAATGATAATATGTTGCCTGAGGAGATACAGACCAAAATTTATTCTGTTGGAAAAGAGAATGGATATCAAGATAATTTAAGAGATTGGTTTAAATTAATTTATGAAGTTGTATTTGGTGATGAAAATGGCCCAAGGCTTGGTTTCTTCATAAGCTTTTTTGGTATTCAAGAAACAAAAAAACTTATTACAGAAAAAATTAATAATGTTTGAAAAAATTAGATCTTTAATATTTAAATTTGATCCTGAAACAGCGCACGATTTAGCAATCAAAGCACTTAAAACCAATATAATTCCAGTTAAAGCAAAAAGTTTTGATTGTTTAAAAGTTAAGTTTTTAAATAAAGAAATTCCAAATCCTATTGGTATAGCCGCAGGTTTTGATAAAAATGCCGAAGTATACAACTCTTTGTTTCAGTTAGGGTTTGGATTTGTTGAAGTAGGAACTATTACACCAGAACCTCAATTTGGCAATCCAAAACCAAGAGTATTTAGACTTGAAGAGGATGAAGCTTTAATCAACAGGCTTGGATTTAATAACATAGGATCAAAAAAAGTTACTTTAAATATTAAAAATAATTCTCCAAAAGGAATATTGGGAGTTAATATTGGACCAAATAAAGATACAAAAAATAGAATAGATGATTACTTAAAATGTTTTAGAGCTTTAAACAATCTAGGAGATTATATAACAATAAATATTTCATCTCCAAATACTGAAAATTTAAGAAGTTTCCATAATCCAAAAGAGTTAGAAGAATTATTAAATGTGTTGAATGAGGAAAAAAATAAACTTAGCTCATCAATAAGTATTGCAGTTAAAATTGCACCAGATATTAAAATAAAAGATTTAGATGTAATTGGAAATATTCTTTTAACTAACAATATAAAATTTGTAATTATTTCAAATACTTCAGATGGAACTAGAGAAAATTTAAAAAATATAAATAAATTTGAAAAAGGTGGTCTATCGGGAAAACCGATAGAGGAAAAATCAAATTTACTAATAAATGAATTTTATAAAAAATTTGAGAACAAAATTAAGATAATTGGAGTAGGAGGCATTGACTCTGGAAAAAGTGCCTATGAAAAATTTATATCTGGGGCAAGTTATGTACAATTATATACTGGTATGGTTTATCAAGGACCAAATATAGTAAATAAAATTTCTGAAGAATTGTATGAAATTTTGAGTTCTGATGGGGTTAAAAATATTGAAGAAATAATTGGATCTAAGTAATTATAAACTTGACTGAAAACTGTAGCTGAAATATACATCACGAAATTATTTATGTCTAAAAAATGTGAACTCACTGGCAAAATACCTCTTAAAGGTCACAATGTTAGTCATGCTAATAATAAAACAAAGAGAAGGTTTTTGCCAAACTTAAAAAAAGTTAGATTTAAAAGCGAGTCATTAAATAAATTTTTGAAGCTAACTGTTTCTAATGCTGGCATGAGAACAGTTGATAAAAAAGGTAGCTTTGATCAATTTCTAATTTCAGCAAAACAAAAAAACTTATCTTCAAGATTAAAAAAAATTAAAAAAATACTTTTAGCTAAGAGCGCATAATTTCGGTATATTCAACAAAAATGAATAAAATAGTTCCGTTGCTATCTATAATTATGGGTACAGTTGTACTTGCTTCTAATTATTTAGTTCAATTTCCAATTCACTACTATGAGTTATCCGAAATACTGACCTATGGTGCATTTACTTACCCAATAGCCTTTTTAATTACAGATTTAGCAAATAGATCTTACGGAAAAGAGATTGCAAAAAAAATAGTATATTTTGGTTTTTTTATTGGAATTTCATTTACTCTTTTTTTTTCAACAAACTTTTCAGACTTAATTTCAATACGGATTGCAATAGGATCAGGCACTGCATTTATTGTGTCACAAAGAATAGACATTTATGTATTTGATAAGCTTAGAAATAAATATTGGTTTATACCGCCCTTAGCATCGTCAGTAAACGGTTCGGTAATAGATACTTTTTTATTCTTTTCTATTGCATTTTATGCAACAGGCATACCTTGGTTTACACTAGCTATTGGAGATCTAGCAGTTAAATTATTTGTTGCTTTACTAATGTTGATACCATTTAGAATGCTACTGGGAGCTTTTAAACCAATTTAATTTATTTAAGTAAAAATTTGTAAGACAAGATTTTATAGACAAGTTTTGCAACTAAAAAATTATAGCTGTTGAAACCTTTTATAGGTGCCAATTCATTAACATCAGCACCAACTATTTTTGAATTTTTACTTGCAATTTTAATTATTTCTAGAGCCTCATCCCAAAATATTCCTCCTGGCTCTGGGGTTCCAGTTGCTGGCATTATACTAGAATCTAAACCATCGACATCAAAAGTTATATAAACATTTTTATTTTTTATTAATCTTTTAAATTTTTTAAAATCCCATTTTTTTTTGTCTTTTGCCCAGTAAATACTTATTCGTTTTTTGTTTTTATTTAATACTGAGATTTCCTCTGCAGATATATTTCTTATTCCAAAAGATATTACCGAAACATTCTTATAATCTATACATCTTTTAATTGCTGAAGCATGAGAAAATTTTTCTCCTGCATAACTTTCTCTTAAATCTGCATGAGCATCAAAATGTAAAAGTGTAATTTTTTTGTATCTTTTAACAAAAGGCTTAATACAACCTGGTGTGATTGAATGCTCACCTCCTAGAGTAATAGGGAATAGCTTACTATCCAATATTTCTTTATTAATATTTGCTATTTGATTAATAGCTTTATTTATATTTTTATTAATTTTAAATGGCTTTAATGTTTTTATTCCAATTTTTTTAAATGGTTCACATTTTAATTCCTCATCATATAGCTCAACTTGATGTGATGCTTTAATTATTTCTTTTGGACCATTTTTTGTACCTCCACCATAACTTACAGTTTTTTCTAATCCAAAAGGAATTACTATAACCTTCTCTTTAAAATTAAATTTGTTATCAATTCCTAGAAAACCTTGCTTGTTAGTTAAATAATTCAATTTTTTACCTAAAAATTTTAGAAAAATTCTTTCTTTTCCTGCTTTTCCACTCTGCCTTATGATATGCATCACTAGCAATTAAAGGAAGAACGCTAGTTGCTTCAGCAAAAACCATTTGCTCTTTTGTGACCTCTACCTTTCCCCATGAACTAGCCTCTTTTAATGTAGAACTACTACATGCTCCATCTCTTGAGTCTGCTACAGTAATTTGTACAGCGTACTTGTGCATATCAACATTTTTACCTAATAGTTCAGCACATATAACTGTATCTTGAATAAAGTTTTTTGGAACACCTCCACCAATCATAAATAAACCTGAGCCTTTAGATCTAATTTTAATTTCAGTTAATTCTCTGAATTCTCTAACAGAATCTATGGTTATATGTTTTTTTGGATTTCTTTCTTGATGCATAACTAAACCAAATCCAGCACTAGAGTCTGTGAATGCCGGACAAAATATTGGTAAGTCATTATCATATGCTATTTCTATAAGTGAATCTTTTTTTTTAGCGTTTGATTTTAGATATTTTCCCATCTCATTAATAAACTCTCTAGATGTGTAACTTCTAGGCTCAAGTCCGTCAGCAATTTCACCGATAGTTTTATCACACATTTGAAGTTCATTTTCATCAATGTAAGTATCATAAATTCTATCGATATAATTATCTCTTAGTTCAGTATCATTTTGGAATTGTGATCCTTGATAATGTTTAAATCCTAGTGCTTCAAAAAAATCCATATCTATTATAGATGCGCCAGTAGCAACTATTGCATCAACCATGTTATATTTTACCATATCTCTATAAACATGCATGCAACCCGCAGCCGAAGTTGATCCCGCAAGAGTAAGAAAAATTGTACAGTCTTTATCTTTTAACATTTCGTTATATATCTTTGCTGCATTAGCAGTTTCTCTTGAAACAAAAGACATTTTTTCCATAGACAAAATAATATTTCTAGAGTCAAAAGAAGTTATATCTATATGTTCGACGGGCTTGCTTAAAAATTCTTTTTTGCTGTTATGACCTGGATTTTTTTTGTCAGACATTTATGCAACAAGAAACTGATTTTTAGCATCTTGATTATATAATGACATTATTGGATTGTCCTCAACTTCATAAATTTCATTAGAGAAAAATCCATTAAATTGAGTTCTAAAAGTCAACCCGTAAGCTCCAAGCTGACCCAATTCTATATAATCGTTTTCTTTAACATTATTTGGCAGCAAGAATGGTCCTTTCATATAATCCATACTATCACATGTTGGTCCATAAAAATCAAATGAAGTTAATTTTTTTGAAATTATTCTACCGTTAGTTACAAGTCTTGTTGGATAAACTATATTTGGAACTCCGCCATCAAATAAAGTTCCGTAAGTTCCATCATTTATATAAAGTTTTTGTTTTTTTCTTAAATTTACTTTTACAATTGTTGATCCACTTTCAGCAACAATTGCTCTACCAGGTTCACATATGATCTCTGGCTTTTTTTCTAATTTAAGTTTAGACAAACTATTTTTAATTTCTTCAAAATAACTTTCCATAGATTGTGGAACCAAATCAGGATATATTGTAGGAAATCCTCCCCCAACATTAATGTAATCAGGAATGATTTTTGTTCTTTTAATTATATTTACAATTTCAGATATTCCCTTAGCATATGATATAGGATGCATACATTGTGAACCAACATGGAAACTTAATCCAATTTTTTTTGAATTTACTTTAACTAACCTTAAAAGTCCCATAGCTTCAGATGTTAAAGCTCCAAATTTTTTTGATAAATCTATTTCTGCATGTTCATTAGATACAGCAACTCTCACAAAAAGATTTAAATCTTTTGCATGATTTGTACTTTCCAAAATTTTTATTAATTCTTCTTTAGTGTCTAATGAGAAATCTTTGACTCCATAATTGAAGTAAGCCTCTCTAATGTTCTCTCTGCTTTTTACTGTATGCATGTAGCTACAATTTAAATTTGGATCTATCTGTTTGATTGTTTTAATTTCCTCTACCGATGCAACATCAAATTGTTTTATTCCACTCTGGATAATAGTTTTTAATACTTCTTTATGAGGGTTAGTTTTAACTGCATAAAGAATCTTACCAGGAAATTTTTCTTGAAAAAACTTAGAGGCCACTTGTATAGATCTTTTTCTTATACAATAAACCGGTTTATCAGGTTGTAGTTGACCAATTAATTCGTCAACTGATTTAAATTTTTTCATATCTTGCTCCCCAAAAAAAATTTAACAAAAAAAATCACATATCAGCTATGTGATTTATCAATAATCGACATTTATGAGGTATAATAAGGAATGTAAAGTTAAATCTGCCCTTGAAATTAATTTTTTTCACATCATATTATCTTCATGAATTTGAGTGAAAAAATGAAAAAAATAAGTGATTTTAGCAATAAAAGTTTACTCTTAGTAGACGACGATAGCCCTTTCAGAGAAAGACTGGCAAGGGCAATGGAAAAAAAAGGGTTTCAAGTATCACAAGCAGAAGGTGTAAAAAAAGGAATTGAAGCAGTTAAACTAGAATGCCCAGGATTCGCTGTCGTTGATCTTAGATTGAGTGATGGAAATGGTTTAGAGGTTGTAAAAGAGATAAAAAAAAATAAATCGGATAGTAGAGTAATTATGCTAACAGGCTATGGAAACATACCAACAGCAGTAGAAGCAGTTAAAGATGGGGCTATAGATTATTTAGCGAAACCAGCAGATGCAGATGATGTCGAAAAAGCTTTGTTAGCCGAATCAAATAAAAAGGCTCCCCCACCTGAAAATCCTATGTCTGCAGACAGAGTAAAATGGGAGCATATTCATAGAGTATTTGAACTTTGTAATAGAAATGTTTCTGAAACTGCAAGAAGACTAAAAATGCACAGAAGAACTTTACAAAGAATTTTATCTAAAAGATCTCCTAAATAAATTTTCTAACTTTTAATAATTTTTCAGTTGATAAAGAAAGTATAGCAATTTTAAGAATTTCAGCCAAAACAAAATTCTTGATACCCCAAACATATGCTATTTCCCATCCAGCCAAGTAAGCCAACCAAGGTACGCCAGTTATATATATTGCAAATATAGATATTGAAATTAGAAAAAATTTAATAAATATATTCTTGTTCAAGTTTACAAAACCAGCAATGAAAACAGAAGATATAAATCCGATCAAATATCCACCAGTTGGTCCAATCATATAACTTATGCCAATACCTTTTTCAGGTGTTCCGGCAAATACAGGAAGTCCAATTGCACCCTCAAACAAGTAAGCAAAAACTGTAGCTAATCCTAATTTCCATCCTAAAGTTATACCAATTAGAACTACAACAAATGTCTGCATCGTCATTGGCACAGGATAAAATGGAACTTTAATTTTTGCTGAAATTGTTAAAAGTAAAGTTCCGAAGAGAACAATGGAAATTTTCTTTAAAATATTTAGTGATTCTATTTTTTTTACCAATTCCATTCTTTAATATTACAAGTTTTTGAATAATCTTACAAATATATCTTAATAAACTCTATCATCAGTAGATATATGGTATAATTAGTATAAATTAATTCATACTTTTATGTCAAAAATTAAAAAAACAGATCATTTCTATCTAATTGATGGTTCAGGATATATTTTTAGAGCATATTATGCGCTACCTCCTTTAACAAGAAAAAGTGACGGACTACCTGTTGGCGCGGTAAGTGGTTTTAGTAATATGTTATTTAAACTATTAGAAGACGCTAAGTCAGAGGATAATAAAGACAAACCAACTCATTTTGCTGTAATTTTTGATTCAGCAAGAAAAAATTTTAGGAATGAAATTTATAGCGATTATAAAGCAAATAGATCAGATGCGCCTGATGATTTAATCCCACAATTTGATTTTATTAGAAAATCAGTTTTAGCATTTAATTTGCCCTCAATAGAACAATTAAATTATGAAGCAGATGACTTGATCGCAACCTATGTTGATCAAATTAACAATTCTGGAGCAAAAACAACAATAGTATCTTCCGATAAAGATCTTTTGCAACTTTATGGAAAAAATACAAGAATTTTTGATCCAATGAAAAATAAGTTTCTTGGAATGGAAGATATTAAACTAAAATTTGGCGTAACACCTGAACAAATAATTGATGTTCAAGCTTTAGCGGGAGATGCTAGCGACAATGTCCCAGGAGTTCCTGGAATTGGGATAAAAACAGCTGCTGAATTAATCAATACTTTTGGTTCACTAGAAGAGCTTTTAAAAAATGTTCAGACAATTAAACAAAATAAAAGAAGAGAAACTCTTTTAGAAAATAAGGATAAAGCTATAATTAGCAAAAAACTTGTTACTTTGAAAAAAGATGTACCTGTTAAAGATAAATTAGAAGATTTTAAATTAAAAAATGTAGATAAAGATAAACTTTATTCTTTTTTAAGAGAAATGGAGTTTAATAGACTTCTAAGCTCAGCAATTTCTACTTATGGTGAAATTGGTTTTAATGATAGTGGGAGTGGGCAAAGCAAAATAAAAACCAAAGCAGATAATGGAAAAATATCCAACAAAAACTATTTTTTATTTAAAAAAGAAAACGAAATTGAAAACTGGTTAAAAGAAGCAGATGAAATTGGTGAGTTTGTAATTGATACTGAGACCAGTTCATTAGACGCTCATCAGGCAGAGTTAGTTGGTATTTCATTATGCTATAAACAGGGAAATTCTGGATACATTCCTTTGGCACATAAATCTGGAAATAACTTAAATTCTTCAAAAGTTTTAAAAATACTAAAACCATATCTAGAAGACAAAAGTATAAAAAAAATAGGCCAAAACATAAAATTTGATTACATAGTTTTTTTTAAAAGAGGAATCAAAATTAATTCAATTGAAGACACTATGCTGATGTCATATGTTTTGGATGCTGGCAAAAATAGACATAATTTAGATAATCTTGCAGCAATTCATTTACAACACAAAAATATAACTTTTAAGGACCTGGTAGGAAGTGGAAAAAAAAAATTAAATTTTAGTGAAGTAGATATAACTTTAGCCAAAGATTATGCAGCAGAAGATGCCGATATTACTTTAAGATTATATAAACTTTTTCTTCAAAATTTAAAATCTGAAAAATTATTACAGATTTATCAAAATTTTGAAAAACCAATGGTTGAAATTTTAGCTCAAATGGAGATTCATGGAATTAAAATAGATAAGAATTTTTTAGTAAAACTATCAAGTAAATTTAATCAAAAAATTGAACGTTTAGAAAAAGATATTTTTAAAATAACCAGATCAAAATTTAATATTGGTTCTACCAAACAATTAGGTGAAATATTGTATAATCAATTAAAAATTGCTTCTCTTAAAAGAACAAAAAAAGGTAGTTTTGCTACAAGTGCAAGTGTTTTAGAGGATTTGGCTTTTAAAGGGCATAAGCTTCCTAAATTAATTTTAGACTGGAGACAACTAACTAAATTGAAAAATACATATTCAGAATCCCTCCCTGAACATCTAAATCCAGAAACAAAACGAATTCATACTTCTTTTTTATTGGCAGCAACTACAACAGGAAGATTAGCTTCTAGCGATCCAAACTTGCAAAATATTCCAATAAAGACAGACGATGGTAGAGAGATAAGAAAATCATTTATTGCAGAAAAAGGTAATACTTTAGTTTCTGCAGATTATAATCAAGTTGAAATGAGAATTTTAGCAGAAATTGCAGATGTGAAAGAGTTAAAAAAAGCATTTGTAAATAATGAAGATATTCACTCTATTACTGCAAGCCAAGTTTTTAATAAAAAAACTAAAGAAATTGATACAGATATGAGAAGAAAAGCAAAAGCGATAAACTTTGGAATTATTTATGGTATTTCTCAGTATGGTTTAGCTAAACAAATCGGAGTTTCTAATGTTGAGGCCGAAGACTTTTTGAACTCTTATTTTATAAAGTTCCCTGAAATTAAAGATTATATGAATGAAACAATTAAATTTTGCAGAAAAAGCGGATATGTAAATAATATTTTTGGAAGAAGAACTCATTTAAGTGGCATAAATGATAAAAATTATAATGTTAGAAATTTTCAAGAAAGAGCCGCTATTAATGCACCCATCCAAGGATCTGCATCTGAAATAATGCGTTTAGCAATGATAAGATTAAACGAAAAATTTTCAGAATACCACAGTGAAGATTTAAAGATTTTACTACAAATACATGATGAACTAATATTTGAAATTAAATCTTCAAAAGTTAATGAAATATCAAAAATAATTAAAGAAATAATGATTGGAGTTGAGTCGAGCGATTACCACAAGTTTGCTGTTCCACTTTTAATAGATTTAAATTCTGGAGAAAATTGGGGCATCTTGCACTAATTAAGTTATATTGCCCTAATTAGAACAATTTAGTATTTTTAGTATCAAATTTATGAAACAGACAATTGCATTAGTTGATGATGATAGAAATATTCTAACAAGCATAAGTATTGCTTTAGAAAAAGAAGGATTTAACGTTCAAACATATTTAGAAGGCGAAAGTGCATATATTGGTATAACAAGAACTCCACCTGATCTGGCGGTAATAGATGTTAAGATGCCAAAAATGGACGGCGAAGAGCTTTTAAGAAAACTAAGAAAAAAAACTCCCTTACCAGTAATATTATTAACATCAAAAGATGAAGAAGTAGACGAACTTCTAGGATTAAAATTAGGTGCAAATGATTTCATTAAAAAATCTGGAGGATTTTCAATAAAAGTATTAATTGAAAGAATTCGAGTACAATTAAGAAAAAAAGATACAGCAAATATTGATGATAATAAAAACTTAATATCTCATGGAAAATTGAGATTAGATCCTTCACAATTAGAATGTGAATGGAATGGCAAACAGCTACCGGACAAACTTACAACTACAGAATTTTTAATAGTTCAAGAATTAGCAAAAAGACCAGGAATTATCAAAGAAAGATCTCAATTGATGGACATAGCTTACAGAGAGGATACTGATATAGAAGATAGAACTATCGATAGTCATATTAAGAGAATAAGAAAAAAATTTAAGAGAGTTGACAATAATTTTTCTGCTATAGAAACTCGATATGGAAGTGGATATAGATGGAATATTAATTAATGTTTAACTATTTTTTAAAAAATCTTTCAATCTTAAGAAAATTTTTATTCATTAATTTTTTAATTTTTATAATCATAGGACTAATAACAATATTATACTTAAACAGTGTTCAACCTAATTTAATTAAGGCTAAACAATCTAAACATATTGAAATATTAAATAATACTATTGGGCATTTAAATAGACTTAATATTGGATTTAATCAGGACGAAATAAGAAATTTTTTATTTTCTACAAGATTTTTATTTCAAAATCTTGATAGAGTAACAATATTTGATAACGACTTTAATTTGATTGGAGATACAGACACTTTAGATCTTGATAAAAGATCTTTTGGACAAACTAATGAAGTAATTCAAATGGATAGTCTTAACGATGAATCAATTAAAAATGAAAACAGTAAATCTGAAAAAAATAAAAATAAAGTTTTTACTTTAAATAAAAGAGTTGAAAATTATGCTTTATCTAGTGAAATAGGAAAGCCTTTTACTTATATAGAGGAAAATTATAATCAATTTATTCTAGTTACTTTAAAAAATGTATCAAAAGAAAATAGCAATATTGGTTACATTGCAATTAGCGAAAATTCTTTTGATATAAAGGCTGCAGTAGAAGAAAGAAAAAATTTTATTTTAAGAACGGCAATATTAGTAGCAATTGTTATTTTAATATTTTCAATTGTTCTTAACAGATATTTTTTAAAACCTATTAAAAATTTAGTAGATTATACAAAAATAATTAAATCAAAAAGTAAAAAAGAGACAAAAATTGAAGTGATAAAGAATAGAAATGATGAGCTTGGGGTTCTATCAAAATCGTTAGATGAAATGACAAAAGAATTAAATAGTAGAATAAAAGCTACTGAAAATTTTTCGACAGATTTAGTGCATGAAATAAGAAATCCTCTTGCATCCCTGAAAAGTGCTTCTGAGATAATTTCAGACACTACCGACAAAGATAAACGAGAAAAACTTCTTAAAATCATGACACATGATGTTTCTAGAATAGATAGATTAATAACTGATTATTCTCAAATGTTAAAAGATGAATTAGCTATATCATCTGAACAAATGGAAGATTTAGATTTAAAAGTTATTATAGACTCAGTAGTTGATGATTTTAATAATATTTATATTGAGAAAAAAAATATAAATATCAAATTAAATACATCTGGTTTAAAAAATTATTTTATAAAAGGTATAAGCAATAGAGTAGAGCAGATTATTGCAAATTTACTAGATAACTCAGTTTCTTTTAGCAGAAATGGATCCACTATAATTGTTGAATTAAATGAAAATGAAAATTATATTTTTTTAAAAGTAATTGACCAAGGGGAAGGATTTAAGGAAAAAGATATAAAAAAAGTTTTTGATAGATTTTACAGCAATAGACCAGAAAATTTTGGTGAACATTCTGGTTTAGGTCTTAATATTGTTAAAAATCTAGTAGATATTCATCAGGGTGAAATCTATGCGTCAAATAATCCAAAAAGAGGCGCAATGATTGAAATTAAATTTCCAAAAAACCATATTGATAATTTAAAATAAAGTTGTTAAAAGACCGGCATCATGGAAGATTATAAAGTAAAAGATATAAAATTAGCAGATTTTGGTAGAAAAGAAATTTCTTTAGCCGAAACTGAAATGCCAGGCTTAATGGCGTTAAGAAAAGAATACAAAAGTAAAAATCCACTCAAAGGAGCAAGAATACTTGGATGCTTACATATGACAATTCAAACAGCAGTTTTAATAGAAACTTTAACCGAGCTAGGAGCAGAAGTAAGATGGTCTTCTTGCAATATATTTTCAACTCAAGACCATGCAGCCGCAGCTATAGCAAAAGCAGGAATTCCAGTATTTGCCTGGAAAGGTGAGACGGAAGAAGAATACTGGTGGTGTGTTAAACAAACTATAGAAGGTAAAAAAGAGTGGAAGCCTAATATGATTCTTGATGATGGCGGTGATTTAACAGCCTTAATGCACAGCGAATATAAAGATTTGCTAAAATCAGTAAAAGGCTTATCCGAAGAAACAACAACTGGAGTTTTAGCTCTTAAAAAAATGGAATCTGAGGGTAAATTGTTAGTACCAGCAATTAATGTTAATGATTCAGTAACAAAATCAAAATTTGATAATTTATATGGTTGTCGTGAAAGCTTGGTAGATGGGATTAAAAGAGCAACAGACGTAATGATGTCAGGTAAAGTTGCAATAGTTGCAGGCTTTGGAGATGTTGGAAAAGGAAGCGCAGCTTCATTAAGGCAAAGTGGAGCAAGAGTAATGGTTACAGAAACAGATCCTATTTGTGCACTTCAAGCAGCCATGGAAGGTTATGAAGTTGTTTTAATGGATGACATGATCAAAGAAGCAGACATAGTTGTAACTGCAACAGGAAATAAAGATATAGTTACCGCTGATCACATGCGAGATATGAAAGATAGAGCTATACTGTGTAATATTGGACATTTTGATAACGAAATTCAAGTTGAAGCATTAAAAAATTATAAATGGGATGAAATAAAACCTCAGGTTCATGAAATAACATTTCCAGATAAAAAAAGAATTATTTTGTTAGCCGAGGGAAGACTGGTAAATTTAGGATGTGCTACAGGACACCCTAGTTTTGTAATGAGCGCCTCATTTACAAATCAAGTAACAGCCCAGATAGAACTATGGAAAAATTCAGATAAGTATGAGAAAAAAGTATATGTTTTACCTAAACATCTTGATGAAAAAGTAGCAATGTTACATTTAGAAAAAGTAGGGGCAAAACTCACTAAATTGTCCAAAGATCAAGCAGATTATATTAGCGTAAAACAACAGGGACCATTCAAACCAGATGCATACCGCTACTAAAAGTAGCAAAATTGATATTTCCGATCAAAAAAGTTTATTAGAAGTAGCTTGTAAATTCTCGAATATAATTGAGAAAGGTGATAATTTTTTATTATATGGAGAAATTGGTGTTGGCAAAACAACATTTACTAGACTTCTTATTAATAATTTACAGATTAAAAACGAATTTAATAAATCAGAAGTATTAAGTCCTACATTTAATATTTTAAATGAATATCAAATAAAGAATCTAAATATAAAACATTTTGATTTATATAGAATAAAAAGTAAAGATGAGCTAGATAATCTAGGTTTATTTGAAGATGAAGAGGCTATTAAAATTATTGAGTGGCCAGAAATGCTTAAGTCAATAAAAATTAATAAAATAGAATTTCATTTTTCATATTCTAATGATTTTAAAAATAGAAACTTAACAATTTCAACAAATTATAAAAGTCAAATTGTAGATGAATTTAAATAAAATAAAACTATTAGCTGGCGATGCATCTTTTAGGAAGTTTTATAGATCTTCAAAAAATTCTATTATTGTATTTGCGAATAAAAATAAGTATTCTAATTTAGTTGTATATGATGCAATTAATAAATGTCTTAATAAAAATAAACTAAAAGCGCCAAAATTAAAAAAAGAATTTTATAATAAAAATTATATTGAAATAGAAGATTTAGGAAACAACTCTCTTTATAAAATATTAAAAAAAAAGAAAAATAAATTTAAAATTTATAAAAATATAATAAAAACTTTAAAATTAATTCAAAAGATTAATTCAAAGTCTATAAAAACATTTAAAAAAAAAAATTATATAATACCCGATTATACCAAAATTAAATTATTAAATGAATCAAGACTTTTTTTAGATTGGTATTTACCAAGAGTTTTAAAAAAGTCAAAAATAAGAAAAGCAAAAAAACAAATCGAAAATATTTTTGATAATCTTTACAAGCAATTAAAACTAAATAAGAAAGTGTTCGTTCATAGAGATTTTCATGTTTCAAATATGATGTTTTATAAAAAAAAAATTTACTTAATTGACAGTCAGGATGCAGTTTATGGTAATATTGCTTATGATTTGGCATCATTAATTGATGATGTAAGATTAAAAACTTCAAAAAAGATAAAAGATAAAATATTTAAAATGCACATTAAATTAAATAGTTCTATTGATCAAAAAAAATTTAAAAACGATTTTGAAATTTTATCTGTATTAAGAAATCTTAAAATAATTGGAATATTTACTAGATTAGCAATACGCGATAAAAAAAAACAATATACTAAACTTATACCCTATGCTTGGAAAATGATTGAACAAAGAATTTCAAACAATTTACTTTTTGGTGATTTAGAAAAAATACTAAATAAATATTTTAGTAAAAAAATTAGAGTAAAAAAATGGATATAAATACAGCTTTAGTTTTATGTGCAGGCTATGGAAAAAGATTAAATCCTATTACTTTAAATAAGCCAAAGCCATTAATAGAAATTAATCAAATAACACTTTTAGAAAATACAATAAATTTAATAAATTCTCTTGGTATTAAAAAAATTTTAATTAATACCTTTTATTTAAGCGATCAAATCAAAGAGCATATTGAAAAAATTAATTTAAATATAAGTCTAGAGATAGTTAATGATGGAGAAAAAATATTAGATACCGGCGGCGGAATTTTGAATTTATTAAAAAATTCAGATCAAGAAAATTTTATAATTTTCAACCCAGATACAATATGGAATGAAAATTATCTTCAAGAAATTAAAAATATGAAAAACTTTTTCTTTGAAAATAATCTTAAAAATATCCTTTTGATTGTTGAAAAATCAAAAAGCTTTGATGAAAGAATGAAAGGTGATTTTTCAGTAGAAAATAGAAAACTAAGCAAGTTAGGAAATAAAAAATATATATTCACAGGTTGTCAAATTTTAAATAGGAAAGTTTTTGAAAATTATAAAATAAATACTTTTTCTATAAACGAGATATGGGAAAAAATGATTTCAAACAATGAACTTTATGGACATAAAAGTCAGGAAAAATTCACTCATGTAACTGACTTTGAAATTTATCAAAAATTAACTAAAACTTAAGCAAGTCTTTTGCTCTAGAAGAATCTAAATATTTTGCCTCTTTAACAGTATTATTATCAAGAGTAATTAACAGCGGATTCCCTGTTGGAATTTCTAATTTAGAAATAATTTTATTATCTAAATCAAATAAATATTTACATAGTGCTCTTATAGAATTTCCATGAGCTGCTACTAAAACATTTTTATTTAAATTATTTTTAATATTTTCTGAATAAAATTTAACTACTCTATCATAAGTATCTTTTAAGGACTCAGCATCAGGTATCCTATCTCTAGGGATATCATTATAAGTTTCAATATTTAAAGGATGATAAGGACTGTTTTTGTTTAATGGTTCTGGAGGGAAATCCCAAGATCTTCTAAGCTTAAATATTTTTTCTTCGCCAAATTTATTTTTCATTTCGTTCTTATTTAATCCTGTAAGCTCACCATAATGTCTTTCATTTAGTTGCCAGGCTTTTATAATATTGTCATCTTTTACTCTAATAGTATTCAATATGAGTTTTAGAGTTTCCAAAGCTCTTTTTTGATATGAAGAATAATAAAAAGAAATTTCAATTTTTAAGTCTTTGATTAATTCCCCAGCTTTGCAAGCCTCCAATTTTCCTTTGTCTGTTAAATCTACGTCTACCCATCCAGTAAATCTTTTTTGCAAATTCCATTCACTCTGACCATGTCTTACTAAAATTAAATGACTCATTGATGATTTTTATTTATAAGATTTATATGAAAATAACAAAAATTTTTTTTCATATTTTAAACTTATTATTTGTAGTTTTTTACCTCTATCCTGGAAGTATACTGGGGTTTTTTATATATAATGATTTTAGCAAACAACCTCAAGTTACTCCAGATTTCATATTTTCATCTAACCACGTTTATGCTTTTGCTATTTTGTCACTTCTAGGATTAATAAGTTATATAAATAAAACAAAATTAATAATTTATTATTTTATATTTTTATCAATTTTTTTAGAGATATCTCATCTGACAATACCAAACAGATCATTTCAATTTTCTGACTTATTTGGTAATATCTTAGGGGTATTAATATCAATTTTAATATTAAAAATTTATTTTTATTTGGAGAAAAAATGAGTTCATTTGACGAAAGAGAAAAAGGTTTCGAAAAAAAGTTTGCTCATGATGAGGAATTGCAGTTTAAAATTAGTGCTAGAAAAAACAAATACTTAGGTGAGTGGGCATCAAAAATTTTAGGCCACAAGGATGAAAAGGAGAAAGAATATATACAATCTATTATAAAAGCTGATTTTGCTGAAGTTGGTGACGAAGATGTTTTTAGAAAGCTTAAAAAAGATTTGGAAAATCATAATATTTCTGATGAAGAAGTAAGAAATAAAATGAACGAACTAAATGAAAAAGCTAAAGCTGACTTTAAGTAGTTTAATTATTTTATCCGTAACAATGGTTAATTAAAAATAAATAAATTATAACTGAAATAGTGATTCGAAAAAAAATATATTTATTATTTATTTTTATTTTTACGTATTCTTGTGCATCAATTCCAAAAAATACCGCTGACAGCTGCTCAATATTTTCAGAAAAATATTTATGGTTTAAACATGCCCAAAAAACAGAAAAAAAATGGGGCACACCAATAAGTTTACAGTTAGCAATAATTAAAATGGAATCCGATTTTGACTGGCTAGCAAAACCCCCACGACAAAAGCTTTTCAAAGTAATACCGTATAAAAGACCATCAAGCTCTTTAGGATATTCACAAGCAGTAAAGGGAACATGGGAACAATATAAAAATGAAACAAACAACCCACTAGCTACGAGAGTAAGATTTAAGGATAGTGTAGATTTTATTGGCTGGTACACTAATAAAACTGAAAAGCTTTTAAAAATTTCAAAAACAGACTCTTTTAGACAATACATTGCATATCATGAAGGATGGGGAAATTATAAAAATTTCAAAAAAAATACTAAGGTTATATTGCTTGCAAAAAAAGTAGAGCAACAAACAACCAAATATAAAAAACAACTTTTAGATTGTAGAAAAAAATTAAGTAGAAATAAGTATATTATTTTTTAACGAAGTTCTTTTTTAAGTTCAATATCAACTGCATCTATTCTTTTAGTGTTTTTAGCTAAAGCCAAATACATTGTCGGCGTAACATAAAGTGTAAAGAATGTAGAAATTATCATACCACCAAGAATTGTCGAACCAACTGCCAATCTTGATCCTTCACCTGCTCCTGGTCCAAAATTTCCAATTACTAATGGCAGCATTGCAATCATTGTACTTAATGAAGTCATTATTATTGGTCTAAGTCTAATACTGCATGCTTCTTTTATTGAAGTTTCAATATTTTTTCCGGTAGTTCTAATTTGATTTGCATAATCAACTATTAAAATACTATTTTTCGTTGATATACCAATTAAAATAATCAAAGCAATCTGAGAAAATATATTTACTGAGCTGTTTAAAAATAAAATAAATATTAATCCACCAAATATAGCTAGCGGAACTGTGAGAACAATAATAAATGGATGAACAAAAGAATTAAATGTTGCTGCCATGACCAAATATGCTGTTAATAATGCCAATGCAAAAATAATAAATAATTCATTGCTTGTTTCTTTGACTTCTTCGGATTTACCTTTCCAACTTATTTGATTTTGAGGCGCAATTTCAGCCATTATATTTTCCAAGTATTTTATTGCTTCAGTCAAAGAATAATTTTCAGCTATATTTGCTGAGATGGTAACTGCTCTTTGTCGGTTGTACCTAGCAAGCGCCTTTGCTGTTCCTTCCTCTTTAAACTCAACTAAATTTACTAGCGAAACTAATTTCCCATTTGTCTCAGATCTTACAAATATTTTTGATATACCTTCTTTGTTTCTTCTATCAGATAAATATTGCTGAAGTATAATTGGATATTCTTTTCCCAACTTATTAAATGTTGTAACTCTTTTTCCTCCATATAAAGTTTCTAGAGTTCTACCAATTGACTCTGCAGAAACTCCAAGATCCTTTGCTTTATTTTTATTTATTATAAGTTTTACCTCAGGTTTATTTCTAGAATAGTCAGATTCAATTCTTGATAAATTTGAATTTCTTCTTAACTTTCCAATTACCTCTTTTTGTATTTTTTCAAGCTCTTCATAAGTAGTTCCATAAATCACCATCTGAACTGGTTTATTATAACTTGAAACTCTAATTGATTGTGGAGAAATTGGAAAGGCAACCGCTTGTGGCACAGTCACTATTTTTCCAATTGCTTGTCTCATTACAGTTTGAGAATCTTGCTTTCTATTTTTCCAATGATCTAGTAGTGCAATAATTATAAAGCTATTATAAGAATTTGCTGAACTACCAAATCCAGGAACTCTCATTATAAATCTTCGATAGGGACCATCTTCAGCTTGAAGAAGTGGAATTAATCTTTGCTCAATAATTTGAGCCTTTTCTTGTGTATATTCAAATGAACTACCTTCATCTGTAAATCCAATTATTAAATATGCTCCCCTATCTTCCATTGGGAGCAATTCTTTTTTTGAAAAATTGAAAAGTAGGACTGATGAAATAACAACAAATATTATAAAGAAGGTTATAGTTTTAGTCTTATTTAAAGTAACACTTAATGTTTCTTGGTAAAATTTTGAAAAGTTTAGAAATAAATTTTCAAACTTTTTAATAATAAAATTTTTATTTATCTTTTTTGTTAAAAATTTACTTCCTAGCATAGGCGATAATGTTAAAGCAACAAATGATGACACCACTATTGAAAAAGACAGAGCTATTGCAGTTTCTCTGAATAAAGTTCCAGAAATTCCTTCTATAAAAATTAATGGTAAAAAAACTGCAATTAAAATTAAAGTTGTTGCTATAATTGCGAAAGTGATTTGTTTAGATCCTTTGTAAGCTGCAACTAAAGGTGTTTCGCCATTTTCTATTCTTCTATATATGGCATCTGTCATTATGACAGAGTCATCAGTAATTATTCCTATTGCTAATATAAAACTTAAGAGAACGAATATATTGATTGATAAACCAAAAATATAAATTCCTAAGAATGAAGCAATTAAGCTCACTGGTAATGCAATTGCAGGTACTATTACAGCCTTTAAATTTCCAAGGAATAAATAAATAATTAATACGACCAATACAAATGCAATTATAAGTGTTTTGTAAACTTCATTTATTGCAGCTCCTACGTAAGTTGCTCTATTAAACGCAATTTCAAGATCTAGTCCGTCAGGTAAAGTTTTCTTTACTTCCTCAATTTTTTTTTTTATTTCCTTCGAAAGTTCCACAGTAGATGCCCCACTTTTGGCATATATTCCAATACCTACTGTTTTCAAATTTAACTGATCTTTTCTTTGTGCTTTGAATAAAGTTTTTTCAGATACAGGTCCAAATTCAATATTTGCAACATCTGAAAGTAAAATTGTACGTTTGCTAGTTTTTTTAATTGGTAATTGTTTAATTGTTTCAATGCTATTATAGGATTTGTCTAAATTCAGTGTCAGATCAATATTATCTGCTTCTAAGGTACCGGCGGGAAGCCTAATATTTTCACCCCTTAATGCGCCCTCTACCTCCTGAACAGTTAAGTTATGAGCAGCTAATTTAACTGGATCTATCCATACCCTTATACTTAACTCTCTAAGGCCTCCTACTAAAATTCTTCCAACATTTTTTACGCTTGAAAACGTATCCACTAAGTATCTATCTGCGTAATCTCCAAGTTCTAAATCACTCCATGTGGGTGAAGAGAGTGCAAGCCACATTGTTGTTGTAAATCCTGCTGCTCTTTTTAATATTTGTGGTGGATCAGATTCACTCGGGAGATTATCCACAACTCTTGCCACTCTTTCTCTAATATCATTAGCTGCGTTATCAAGATCTATACTTGTATCAAATTCAATATTTATAGTACTCCTTCCATTTTCAGATTTAGAGTCAATATTCTTAATCCCCTCTGCACCACCAATCACGTCCTCAATTACTTGAGTGACTTCTTGGTCAACAATCGGTGCAGCTGCTGATGAGTAATCCACTTGAACTTGTACCACTGGAGGCTGTATACCAGCTGGCAATTCTCTAACGGGAAGTTTCCAAAATACAAAAATACCAAATGTGATCAGAATTAATGACATTACCCATGAAACAACCGGTCTTCTTATACTAATGTCTGTTATGAACATTTAATTAATTTTTATCTTCTTTTTTTTTCCAATTAGACTCACTCTTTTCTTCACCTTCTTTAATTGGATTTATTTTTGCTCGCGGGTATACTTTTTTTAATCCTTCGGCAACTATTACATCACCTTCACTTAGTCCTGATAATATTTCAATTTTACCTTCACCTCGACTACCAATTTGAACCTCTATTTTATTAGCTGTATTTTTTGGAGATACTTTATAAACAAAAGCTTTCTCACCCTCCATTATTATACTTGTATCTGGTACACCTAAAGAATTTCTCATATTAAACATAATGCTTACTTCTAAAAGAGATCCAGAGATTAATTCTAAATCTGAGTTATCAATCTTAATTCTTGTAAGTAAACTTCTTGTATCTGCATTAATTCTACTTGAAATAAAATCAACCTCACCACTGAAGGTTTTGTTTTTGAAACTAGATACTTTTGCTTCTATCGGCAAACCCTTTTCAAGAACAGAAGAATAATTTTCTGGGATTTTTATATCTGAGTAAATAACTTTAGTGTCATCTAGTGTAATAATTATAGTTTTGTCAGAAACAAATATATCCTCAGTTAATCCCGTATAACCAACTACTCCGCTAAATGGAGCAATTATATCTCCACTTTTTAACTTAACTATAACATCTCCTTTATTTACATAGCTGTTAAGTTCTAACTTATTTAAAAGATCGTCTTTTTTAATTCTAAATATGTCACTTTTATTTGGTACAGCAGTTCCAAAGGTTTCAATTTTTTCAAAAAATCTATTTTCTACTACTTCTGTAACCATAATTCCTGGAGGAGGTCTCTTCCCAAACTTTTTCTTAAAATGATTACCAATCATTGTTCTTCCAATGATAACTGTAGCTATGATTAGAATAAAAATTATTACAATTGATAAAATTTTAGTTGATCTTTTCATTTAATTAATCCGTACTCGCTCCATGAACCATCATATATGGTAGGGGTATATTTATTATTAATCAAGGAATATGCAAGAGCTAAAACGGAAGCAGTGACACCTGAGCCACAGCTAAAAACCACATTATTATCTTCAGTATTCATAATTTTTTTAAAGCTTAAATCTAATTCATTACTATTTTTAAAAGTGTTATTATTTCTGTTTATTAATTCACCAAAAGGTAAGCAGCTAGAACCTTGAATTGATCCACTTCTTACGCTTGGTCTTGGCTCAGGTGCTTTTCCTGCAAATCTTTCTCTACTTCTTGCATCAATTACTTTAAATATTTTTGTAGATATATTTTTATCAATCTCAATTTTAGATTTTACCATATTTTTATTTTCTTTTGCTATATAATTAGTTTTAGATATTTCTGTCACATTATCAAAAACAGGTTTTCCTTCTTGTTTCCATTTTTTTAAACCTCCATTTAATACAGAAATTAAAGATGGGTCATGACCAAAGTAAAGAAAAGTATACCAGCATCTGCATGAGCTAATTAGATCTGAGTTATCGTATACAACTATTTTGTCTTTATTAGAAATTCCTAAATTAGATACGATTTTTTCCCATTCTTTTATTTTAGGCAACATATGTGGTAAATCTGTTTTTTGATCTGAATATTTGTCTATATCAAAAAAAATTGAATTCATAATGTGTTCTTCGGAATATTCTTTAAATGCTTTTCTATTTTGATTTGGTAAGTGCCATGAGCTATCAAGAATTTTTACATTTTTAATATTATCGTATAACCAATCTGTAGTTGCCAAAGACATTAAAATCGATTTTTTTCCAAATATTTCTGATGATAATCTTCCGCTTTTGTATAGTTTTTATTTTCAGAAATTTTTGTTACAATTTTTGAATTAAATTTTTTATTTAACTTATCTAAAACAGAGTATGATATTTTTTTTTGTTCATCATTAATATAAAATATTTCACTTCGGTATTGAGTTCCAATATCCGGACCTTGTTTATCCAAAGTTGTAGGATCATGAAATTCAAAAAAATATTCTAATATTTTTTCATAGGATATTTTTTTTGAGTCAAAAGTTAATTTAACAACTTCAGCATGACCAGTTTCACCTGAACATACTTCTTTATAAGTAACATTTGGCATTTTTCCTCCACAGTATCCAACCTCTGTTTCTACAATGCCTTCAATTTTACCAAACTTTTTTTCTGGACCCCAAAAACAACCCAGGGCAAGAACTGCTATTTCCATTGATTATTCCTTAATTTAAATTAAAGATAATCTTATGCTTTCCAAAAATCAATTAGGTTTTTTTTACATGTTCATTTCTATTTGTGCATTCTCTTTAATGGATGTTATTGTAAAATGGTCTGATGCATATCCAGTTGGACAAGTCTTATTTTTTAGAGGATTTTGTGGATTAATACCTATTTTATTTCTTATTCCAAAAGATAGATTTTTAGATTTTTACAAAACCGACAGACCCTTGCTTCATTTAAAAAGATGCTTAGCAGGTCTAATTGCTTTGGTATCTATATTTATTGCTTTAAGGAATCTTCCATTGGCTACAGTTGTAAGTATTACATTTGCTGCTCCAATTTTTACAACTATTTTTTCAATATTTTTATTAAATGAAAAAGTTCGTTTATATAGATGGTTAGCAGTTGTAGTTGGGTTTATAGGAGTAGTTATAATTTCTGAACCAGGATTTATTTCATTGAATTTTTATTATATATATCCAATAATTTTTTGTATAGGACTCTCCTATGTTGCAATTGCAATAAGAAAATTATCTACTACTGAGCCAGTATGGTTGATAGGTTTTTTCTTTTCTTTTTCGATAATGATTTTAAGTTTTTTCACTTTTTATCAAGGATGGATAATGCCTAATATAAGAGATTTATTATTATTGTCGATGATTGGAATTTTAGGAGGTTTAGCCAATTTATGGTTAACTCAATCTTATAAATATTCTGAAGTCAGCTTGGTAACTCCTTTAAAATATTTAGCATTAGTTTTTGCAATAATTTTTGGATATTTTATATGGGAAGAAATTCCTACAACAAAAACACTTATTGGTGCATTTCTTGTTATTATCTCATCATTTATAATTTTTAGAAGAGAAATGTATTTAAAAAAACAAGTTTCAGTCACCAGACATGAGTAAAGCACCACCTTATTGGAATAAAGCAAAAAAATATCTTTCAAGGAAAGATATTAAAATGAAAAAATTAATTAAAAATTATTCAGACGCTAATCTGACAACTCGTAAGAACGTTTTTTTTTCATTATGCAAAAGTATAATTGGACAACAAATTAGTGTTGCAGCTGCAAATTCTGTTTTTTTAAAATTTAAAAAAAAATGCAATGGTATGATTAATCCAAAAAAAGTTAATTCATTAAATTACTATGAGTTGAAAAAATGTGGACTAAGTAGACAAAAGGTAAAAGGAATCAAAGAACTTTCAAAAAAATTTTTAGATAAATCTTTTAACCCCAAGATAATAGGAAAAATGAATGATGAAGAAGCAATCGAATATTTATCTCAACTAAGACAGATAGGAAGATGGTCAGCAGAAATGATTTTATTATTTACTTTTAATAGATCTAATATTTGGCCCGTTCAAGATATTGGACTATTAAGAGCAATATCTAAAAATTTCAAAAAAAAATATTTTCCTCCAAAAAAATTTGTATCAGATCTTCAAAAAAGATATTCGCCCTATTGTTCAGTTGCAACTTGGTATTTGTGGCGTAGTATTGATAATGAACCAATACAATATTAATCCAACCATTTTTTATATTTTTCTAAATTTAATTTAATTGTTTCTGGCAAATTATCTAAACTGTAATTTTCTAATTTATTTCCAGTTCCAATTTTATTTATTCTTTTATCAGCCGCTAGATCATAAATTGCTTGCTTTTTTTCCATTATTTTTTTTATTCCATCAACATCGATTGGTTCCAGATCAAACTCTCTGTGATGCAAATATGATTTCATTTTATGTTCTATTTCTTCAGCACTTTTTATATTTGTAAAATGCCATCCACCATTATTAATTATTTTTACGTCTATAAATTTATTATCAGAAAAAAAAGTATCTATTCTATAAATAGAGTATTTCCTATCTTTAATATTTCTTAGCCATTGAGGATTTTTAAAATATTTTTTTTTACAACCTTTAGTTCCTATCCACTCAGTTTTAGGTAATTTTAGATTAAATTTGTAATAAAACATGTCTTGTTTAAATAAAATTATTTTTTGCTTAATTTTATTTAAATTAATTTTTGATAAATTTGGAATTTCATCGACGTCTGATATCAAAATCAAATCTTCTTCTGCGGCATCTTTTATTCCTTCAATTATATAATTTCTTTGTGCATTTTCTCTATAAAGAGCGTTCATAATATATTTTCCAGATTTAGTATTTTCATCATCATTATCTAATATTTTTTCAATCTTATCTGGAACTTGATCATAAACTTTATATATGATTTTTTTTTTAAATTTTGTAAATTTGTTAATATCAAATTTTAAATCTCTTCTATCTCCCCTGTGAGTAAAGCTGGATTCTACCACAACAAAATAATCTACATATGGATCAAGGTAATTTAGCCTAGTTTCTAGAACTATTTCCTCGTCAAAATACATGAAACAGTCGTATATTCTCATAATGAACAATTGTTTTATTATAATTTTTGAAATAAATCGAAGAATAAATTAATTAAATAATTTAAATTTATGAAAATAAAACTTATCTTTTTGTTGATATTTAATTTATTTATATTTAGCAATTCTCATTCAGATGAAAAATTTGATCTTGGAAAAGATATTTTTTTAAATGTTGCAAACTGTGGTGCTTGTCACTCACTTAAAGATGCAGGCACAGTTGCTAATGTTGGACCAAACTTAAACGATATAAAGCCAGATATAGGAAGGGTTATAAATTCAGTTACAAATGGCATTGGTGTAATGCCATCATTTCTTGGAATACTTTCTGAAAAAGAAATAAACTCTGTAGCTTATTACGTTTCAGAAAGCTCCATGAATTAATTTTAAATTTTGTGATTTTTAATCCAGTAATTTGCAATATCTACTCTTTTACAAATCCACACTTTATCTAAACTAGTAATATAATCTAAAAATTTTTTAAGTGATTGAATTCTACCAGGCTTTCCAATTATTCTACAATGTAAACCAATTGACATCATTTTAGGTTTATCTTTACCTTCTTCATATAACACATCAAAGGAATCTTTTAAGTAATTAAAAAATTGATCCCCAGAATTAAAACCTTGGTTTGTAAGAAATCTCATATCGTTATTATCAAGAGTATAAGGTATCATAAGTTGTTTTTTCTTTCCTTTGGTTTCCCAATAAGGAAGATCATCATTGTAAGTATCGCTACAATATAAAAAACTACCTTCATCAATTACTAGATCTAAAGTATTAGGACTGCATCTACCAGTGTACCAACCAACTGGTTTTTTACCAAAAATTTTTTTGATACTATTAATTGCTTTTTGCATATGTTTTTTTTCTATTGATTTAGAAACATTTTGATAATCTATCCATCTCCAACCATGTGAGGCAATTTCATAATTAGATTGTTTTATTTCTTTACAAATTTCTAAATTTCTTTCTAAAGCCATTCCAACACCAAAAACTGTTAAAGGAATTTTATATTCTCTAAATAATTTATGTATTCTCCAAAATCCTACTCTTGAACCATATTCATAAAGTGACTCCATATTAATATGTCGTCCTTTAATTGCCTTAGCTCCAATTATTTCAGATAAAAAGATTTCAGAAAATTTGTCTCCATGTAAAACACTGTTTTCTCCACCTTCTTCATAATTTAATACAAATTGGACAGCTATTTTTGAATTATTGGGCCATTTTACTTCTGGTGGGCTTGAACCATACCCAAGCATATTTCGTGGATATTTTTTTTTCATCTTGAAAGATAAATTCTTTCTTTTTTAAATTTATGTATAATTAAATTTTTCCCTTTCCCTTTTCTATCTACAACTAAAAAGTTCATATTTTTTGTAGATATCAGTGGAAAATGCCAAATTCCCGGATTTAAATTTATTCCTGTTTGTTTTGGAATTCTAAATGACTCTATTTTTTTTAGATTTGGTTTATTTCCTTTAGGAGCCACAAAAACCAAAAAAGATGTTTCTTTCATTGGTATAAATGCTTGGCTTCCTAATGGATGCTTTTCCATCATATCAACTTTCATAGGAAACCTTCTTTTTTTTGCTGAAAAAATGCTTACTATTGTTTTGCCTTTCTTTGTTGAAGTATCTATTTTTCCAAGATTATCATACCTTTTTGCGTATCCATCATTAATTTTAAAATATTTTTTTTTACTTGTGTCTATGATTTGTCCAAACTTATTGAAATTTTTTTTATTAATTTTTTTCGGATTTATTTTAATTTTCATTTTACTACCTTACCAATAGCTCTTATTCTTGAAATTCCACCATCAGGAAAAATATTTATTCTTAGGCAATTTACTTTATTTTTACTAAATGTTTTATTTTTATATGAGTGTTTTTTATGAGGTTTTAATTTAGTATTTCCTAAAAGAAGCCTCCATTTTTTTGAGTTACTTAATATTTTTTTTGATTTTAATTTACCCTTAATAAGCGCTGACTGAACAGTAAGTGAGTCTGGATAATTTCCTTTAAAATGATGAGTATCAATCTCTAACTTCTTAATTATTCCCGGCATACCAAATTTAATAATAATCCAATCGAAGTTTTTTCCCCTGCTTCTTCTTGTTTCCCATCCATCACCCATATTAAATCCAGATCCAGGGCTAAGAACATTTTCAGCTTTACCAAAATGTTCATTGTTACAACCAAGAATTGTAGATCCGTTTAATATAGAACTTAAATTTACATTTTTACCCTTAAGATTAATTTTTTCTAAATCTACTTTTCCATTAAGTCTTAATCTCGCAACTCCACCGTCAGGAAAAATATTTAACTTAATAAAATTGAATGTTGAGTGATTTTTAATTTTAAAATTATGGTTTTGATCTGGACCTAATTTTTTTTTTTTCAATATTGTTTTCCAGCTCGTATTTTTTGTAGGATTTTTTTTTGAAAAACATGCCTGTAATGATGCTTGTGAAGGTTGGTTTCCAGAAAAAAAAGATGTATCAATATCCACATCAAATATTTTTCCAGGTCTACCTAGCTTGACTATTAAAAAATCATGACCATTTTTTCTTTTTCTTCTTGTTTCCCATCCATCCATCCATTTTCCATGATTGTCATAAACATCTTCTTTAAAGATTGGTTTTGTGGAATTCAATATTCTATTTGCCGCTCCAAAAAATTGATCAGTTCTATATATAATTTTAGAACCAAATTTTGGTTCAGCTAAATTTACAGTATTTTTAAATTTTATCTTTTTCATCTTGTAAATAATTCATCCAGTCGGAATAGAGCAATTTTTTTAACCTGCTTTTTTGACTCTTTGAATTCAAATTCTACATTATTATTAATTCTTTGTCTAAAATTATTTAATATCTCAATTTTATCTTTGCCTTTTACAGCTATTATAAATGGGAAACTAAATTTTTTTTCATATTGATTGTTTAAATTTGTAAACTCAGTAAATTCCTCTTGCGTACAATTTTTAAGATTTGCACTAGATTGTTCTTTACTAGAATGTTTTGTTAAATTTTTCTCAACGACCAATTTAGGATGAGCTCTTAAAATATTTAAAGAATCATTTTTAGATGCTGACTCATATATTTGAATCATTTTATTAATTAAATCATCTTTATCTTTAAATGGTTTTAAGTCGAAAAGTTTTTCAGCTATCCATTGTGTTTTTTCAAAAATAACTCCAAACAAAGATATAAATTCACCTCTATTTAAATTATTAAGATTGCTTTCTAAGCTCATAGTGGACGTTTTTTAAGTTTTAATATATTAATTATTTGATTTTGTGTAATATGCAATAATCAATATGACCAAATTAACAACGCATGTTTTAGATGTATATTCTGGCAAACCTGGCCAAGGAATTAAAGTAGATTTATTTTATATAAATGGTCAGGAAAGATCAAAATTAAGTTCCATAGTTTTAAATTCTGATGGAAGGTCTGACAATCCACTTGTTGAAAAAGATAAGTTTAAAAATGGAAAGTATGAATTAGTTTTCTATATAGGAGATTATTTTAAAAATATTCTTAAATCAGAAACTACACCATTTTTAGATGATGTAGTTGTTAGATTTGGAATTTCAAAAAATAACGAACACTATCATGTTCCATTATTAGTATCGCCTTGGAGTTATTCAACATATAGAGGAAGCTGATGGTTTCCAATACAATCCAATTTCTTTTTAAAAATAAAATTTATAAAGTAAAAAATCCTGATCCCAATGAAACAATTTTAAATTATGTTCGTGATGACTTAAAAAAAACTGGAACAAAAGAAGGATGTGCAGAAGGAGGATGTGGTGCCTGCACAATAGTTTTGGGTGAGCTAAATAAAAATAAATTAATATACAAAGCTATAAATGCATGCATAAGTTTTTTACCAACTTTAAATGGTAAACAATTAATTTTAGTTGAAGATTTAACTGATGAAAATAACAAACTTCATCCAGTGCAAGATGCCATGGTTAAATTCCATGGTTCTCAATGTGGATTTTGCACTCCAGGTTTTACAATGTCTTTATTTTCAATGTACAAAAATTATACATCTATTACTAACGAAATAGTTGATGAAGCTTTGTCGGGTAATTTATGTAGATGCACCGGTTATAGACCAATCATTGATGCTGCGAAAAGTTTAAATAATAAAAAAGATCAAGACAAATTTAAAAAAAATGAAAACAAAATTATTAATTTATTAAAAAAAATTAAAAATACTGACGTTGAGATAAATAACAGAGGAAAAATGTATTTTGCACCAAAAACAATTGCTAATTTGAAAAAAATATTAAAAAAATATCCTAATGCAAAAATTTTAAGTGGTGGAACAGACCTTTCTCTTGAAGTAACCAAATTAAGAAAGCAACTTAAAACAATTATTTCTATTAACTATATTAAAAAATTAAATTTTATTAAAAAAAGTAAAAATACAATAGAAATTGGAGCTACCACTTCTCTATTTGACTTTCAAAACTTTATTAAAGAATATTTTGTGGATTTTTATGATGTTTTAAAAAGATATGGATCGCTTCAAATAAGAAATGTGGGCACAATTGCTGGAAATATTGCAACAGCCTCTCCAATTGGAGACACGCTTCCAATATTATTAACATTAGATGCAAAGGTTCTTGTTCAAGGAATAAATAAAAAGAAAATTTTTCCTTTAAATGAATTTTTTATTTCTTATAGAAAAACAAAGTTAAAAAAAGGTGAATTTATCTATTCAATTAAAATACCTATAAATAAAGAAAATATTTTTAAAGCTTATAAAATTTCAAAAAGGTTTGATGATGATATTTCATCTGTTTGTGGTTCATTTAGTTTTTTAATTAAAAAAAATAAAATTACAAAAGCAGTAATCGCTTATGGGGGAATGTCTGAGATTCCCAAAAGAGCAATGGCAATCGAAAAAAAATTAAAAAATTCTGATTTTTCAGAAAATACATTTAGTGAAGTAGTCAATTTAATAAATAAAGATTTTTCTCCTATAGACGATATGAGAGCTAGCAGAAATTATAGATTAAGTGTTGCAAAAAACTTATTACTTAAGGCTTTTCACGAAATAAATAATAAAAAAATAATTAGAATAAATTGATGAGAAATGAAAAATTAATAAAAGAACAAAGTATACCGCATGATAGTGCAACAAAACATGTGTCTGGATTTGCTAACTATACCGATGATATAAGCGAACCATTAAATACTTTGCACGGTGCAATTGGATGGAGCAAAAAGGCTCATGCAAAAATAAAAAAAATTGATCTCAAAGATGTAAAAAAAAGTGAAGGAGTAATATCAGTTATAACTTATAATGACATTCCCGGCCGTAATGATGTAGGACCTGTTTTTGATGGAGATCCAATATTTCCGAAAACAAAAGTTGAATATTTTGGCCAGCCGCTATTTGCTGTAGCAGCAACGTCAACTGAACTTGCAAGAAAGGCAGTTTTAAAAGCAAAAGTAACGTATCAAGATTTGACACCGATTGTAACTATAGAGGAAGCATTAAAAAAAAATAATCTTCTTTTTGATCCAAGAATAATTAAAAAGGGTGACCCACAAAATAAAATAAACAAATCAAAAAATAAATTAAAAGGTAGCTTTAATACTGGAAGCCAAGAACATTTTTATTTAGAAGGACAGGTTTGTTTAGTTGTTCCTAAAGAGGATAATAATTTATTAGTATACAGTTCAACTCAACATCCTTCAGAAACTCAGCAGATTATTGCCAAGATGTTAAAACAAAAAAGTAATTCAATAACAGTTATGGTTAGAAGGATTGGTGGTGGGTTTGGTGGTAAAGAAACAAATTTTATGACATCAGCCATTTGTGCAATGTTATCTCACAAAACAAAACACCCTATAAAACTAAGATTAGATAGAGATGACGATATTATAATAACTGGTAAGAGACATGATTTTTATTCCGAATATGAAGTTGGATTTAATAATGATGGAAAAATAAATGGTTTAAAAATAAAGTTAGCTTCAAGATGTGGAATGTCGCCAGATCTATCATACGCAATTAACGAAAGAGCCTTGCTACATATAGACAATGCTTATTATTTATCAGATTTAGAAGTCAAAAATTATCTTTGTAAAACAAACACTTCATCATCAACAGCATTTAGAGGTTTCGGCGGCAATCAAGGAATGATGGCTATCGAAAATATTATTGATAATGTTGCAAGATTTCTGAAAAAAGACCCAAGCGATGTACGAAAAATAAATTTTTATGGTCAAAATAAAAGAAATATTACTCATTATGGAATGAAAATTAATGACAACGTAATTCAAGATATTTTTAAAAGTTTATTAATCAAATCAAATTACAAGAAAAGATATAAAAAAATAAGAAATTTTAATTTAAAAAATAAATTTAAAAAAAAAGGAATAGCGTTAACACCAGTTAAATTTGGAATATCTTTTACTACAATACATTTAAATCAGGCCGGTGCATTAGTCCACATATATACAGACGGAAGCATACATCTTAATCATGGTGGTATAGAAATGGGACAGGGTACACATACCAAAATTGCTCAACTTGTAGCAAATTCATTTGGGTTGCCTTTTGAGAAAGTACAAATTTCATCTACAAATACATCTAAAGTTCCTAATACATCTGCTAGCGCCGCATCTTCAACAACTGATTTAAATGGTGCTGCCACCTTAAATGCAGCTTTAAAAATAAAGTTAAATTTAAATAATTTTATTAAAAAAAAATATAATATTTTTTCCAAAATTGAGCCTATTTATAAAAATGAAAATATTTATTTTGGAAATAGATCTTTTAACTTCAAAAAAATAATACAAGAGGCTTATTTAAATAGAATTTCATTATTTTCATCTGGATTTTATTCTACGCCAAAAATTAATTTTGATAAAAAGAAATTTAAAGGAAGACCTTTTTATTATTTTTGTTATGGTGCAGCAGTTACAGAAGTTACAATCGATACACTTACAGGGGAAAATATAGTGGATAGAGTTGATATAGTTCATGACGCAGGAAATGCTATTAATCCAGCTTTAGAACTTGGACAGATTGAAGGAGGCTTTGTACAAGGCCAAGGATGGCTCACAATGGAAGAGGTAGTTTGGGACAAATATGGAAAATTAAAAACTTTTTCTCCTTCAACTTATAAAATTCCAGCAATTAGCGATACACCAAAAGAATTTAATGTAGAGATTTTTAAAAAAGGTTCTAACGTTGAAAATGTTGTGAATAAACAAAAAACTACTGGCGAACCTCCGTTGATGCTTGCGATGAGTGTATTTTTTGCAATCAAGGATGCGATAGCGTCTGTTTCAAACTATGAGAAAACTCCTGAATTAGATGCACCTGCAACACCTGAAAAAATATTATTGAGTGTAAATAAAATAAAAAATTTAATCTTATGACAAAAAAATCAAAATTTATGTTGAGAGCAATTGAATTGTCAATTCAAAGCGTAAAAACAAAAGGAGGTCCTTTTGGATGTGTTATAGTAAAAGATAATAAAATTATTGCAGAAGGATTTAATCAAGTAACCGAAAATAACGATCCCACAGCGCATGCAGAAATAGTAGCAATTAGAAATGCATGTGAAAATCAAAATAATTTTTTTCTAGAAGGTTGCGATTTATATTCTACTTGTGAACCATGTCCTATGTGTTTATCAGCAATTTATTGGTCACATATAGATAATATTTTTTATGCTAATACTAGGTTGGATGCTAAGAACATAGACTTCGATGATTCATTTATTTATTCTGAAATAAATAAAGAAATTGAAAATAGAAAAATAAAAATGCAACAAATGCATCGAGATGAAGCTCTAGAGGCATTTAAAATTTGGGAAAATAAAGAAGATAAAATTAAATATTAAATGGATATACTAACTTATACACTAAAATGGTCTGAAGTAATTTTAAGATGGGGACACGTATTATTTGCAATTTTATGGGTTGGTAACAGTTTTTTATTTAACTATTTAGACAATAAACTTAATAAAAAAATTACAAGCAGAGATATAGATGGTGAAGGCTATTTAATGCATTCAGGTTTTTTTTATAAATTAACCAGACTAAAGAAATCTCCAGATAATATGTATCTTAAACAATTGGTTATATTTAAATGGCAAAGTTACTTAACATTTATTACAGGAATTTTGCTTTTATTTGTTATTTATTATTATAACGCGGGTGTATTAATGGTAGATAAAAGAGTACTTCTTATATCTCCATCTACCGCAATTTTATACTCAGTTTTATCCCTTCTAGTATCTTGGTTAATTTATGATTTTTTATGCAAATCTGAATTAATTAAAAATGATTTTTTATTTGTTTCAACAATGATAATTTTATTAACTATTTTATCTTTAGGTCTTACCAAAATATTTGGCCCAAAATTTGCTTTTCTAAGCGTTGGTTTAGTAATTGGAACAAATATGTTTGCCAATGTGTTTACAGTAATAATTCCAAACCAAATGAATATAATTAACAGCAGCAAAAGATCAAAAAAGTTTGATATGAGCTTATCATTAGCAGCAAAACAAAGATCAATTCATAATAATTATTCTACTTTTTTAGTATTATTTATTATGCTCTCTGGTCATTATAGCTTTTTAGTTTATCACAAATATAACTGGTTAATCCTGGTTTTGATTGGAATAATTACAGGAGTAGCAAGACACTATTTTAATCTAAGAGGAAGAAACATTCATAGGTTGAATATTTTATTTACCTCAATAGTTGCTTTGATAATTTTAGCAGCTATAATTTTTATATTCAAAAATTAATCAAATAAAAAAATGTCTGAAAAATTAATTGTTAGTTGGGATGAATACAATAGAACTGTTGAAAAACTAGCAATCCAAATCGACGAAAGTGGTTATAAGCCAGATATATTAATTGGAATAATGAGAGGCGCAGCTCCAATGATAGATGTGCTAAGTAGAATATTTAAATTAAAATGCGCATATCTTGCCGTTGAGTCTTATAGTGGCAAAGGAATAGAGGATGAACAAGGCAACATAGTTTTTTCTCGTGAAATGAGTTCTATAGCACCAAGTATGGGTGGTAGAATTTTATTATGCGATGATTTATCTGATACTGGTATTACATTTAATAAAAGCATTGATTGGTTAAAACAATATGGGCCTATTAAAGGTAAAATTGATGAAATTAAAACAGCAACGCTCTGGAAAAAAAAAAAATCAACTTTTGAGCCAGATTTTTGTGCAGTCAAATTAGATGAAAATCCTTGGATAGTACAACCATTTGAGATTTACGAAGAAATAAGAATTGAAGATATAAAAAAGAAACACCAAAAATAAAAAAGGGCGACCCTAAAGTCGCCCCAATTTAAAAATCTTAACCTATCTAAGCTACAGCAAAACTAACTACACTTAGTACAGCTATTACCCATATTGCTGGACTAGTCTCGTTAAATTTTCCAGTACAAATTTTAATTGCAGCATATGAAACAAATGCCAAAGCTATTCCGTTTGAAATAGAATAGGTAAATGGCATAGCAATCATAGCAAGAACTGCAGGACCCGCTTCAGCAGCATCATCCCAGCTAATGTCTGTAATGTTTCTTACAAACAGAGTTGCAATATAAATTAAAGCAGCAGCATCAACTTCTTTAGGAAGAGATGTTGCAAGTGGACTAAAGAACAAACATAATAAGAAAAGAACTCCAATAGTAAGTGAAGTCATTCCTGTTCTTCCCCCAGCTTTTACTCCAGCGGCACTTTCAACATAAGTAGTTACAGTAGATGTTCCTAAAATTGAACCTGCTACAGTAGATACACTGTCTGAAAGCATCATTTTATCAATGTCCTTAATTTTTCCATCAGGACCAACTTTTCCAGCTACGTTTGCAACACTAGTTAATGTTCCAGCAGTATCAAAAAAGTCGATAAAGAATAATGTAAAAATTACAGTTACCATTGATGCACTTAGCGCAGCACCTAAATCAAAAGTCATTAGATGTGTCATTGGTGGTGGAGCAGACATAACTCCATTGAATTGTCCAAGTCCAGTGATCCAAGCAATCGCACTAAACACTAATATTCCAATAATTATATTTCCTTTGATGTTCATTTTTTCCATTACAATCATCGAAACAAACGCAGCAGCACCTAGTAAAGTTAAAGGATTAGACAAGTCACCCATCTGAACAAGTGTTACTGGGTTATCTGTAGTTAATCCCATAAGTTCAAATCCAATTATCGCTAAGAAAAGACCAATACCTGCTCCAATTCCAAGTTTTAAACTTTTTGGAATTGAATTTATTAACCAAGCTCTTATTGGCGTTAATGAAATTATTAAGAAGACTACACCCGCAACTAAAACAGCTCCCAGTGCTTCTGCTGGCGTATATTTCATACCTAAACAAACACCATAAGCGATAAATGCATTTATCCCCATTCCTGGCGCAAGTCCAACGGGCCAAGTTTTAGCGTAAAATGCAGCAATAAAACATGCTAATGCAGTTGCAAGAGCAGTCGCTGTAAAAACACCACCAAAATCAAACCCACCGTCGGCAAGTATAACAGGATTTAAAAACATTATGTAAGCCATTGTTAGGAAGGTCGACACTCCCGCAATGACTTCTGTTTTAAAATCTGTCTTATGTTTTTTATAGTTAAAGTAGTTATCTAACATTAGACCTCCATTTTCTCGTACAATATTTGATTCGACTTAAAAAATCTTATGTAAGAAATTGAAAATGCTTGATTTTGTGATTAATTAGAGATTATTTACAACTTCAAGGTTAATCTTTTGACACAATTCACTGTTATAATTTTATTATGAAATTTAGATTCGTTATAATTTTATTATCGGTTTTATTACTTTCATCTGGATGCCAAACAATAAAACAAAAATCCGATGATGTAGTTGCAAAGGAGAATGAAAAATTTGGAATGTTTGTAGGAAAACCAGTTAGTGATCTTAGAATGGAAATTGGGGCACCATCCTCAGATTACATAAGTGAAAATGGAAATGAAATTTTAGTTTATAAAACTAAAAAATATGGAATTCCATGTGAGAGAAAATTTGAAATAAATTCAAGTGGAACTGTTGTAAAATTCTCCTCAAGCGGATGCATTTAATTAATTAAGATTATTCATTTTGAGTTAAATTCTGCTAATAAATGAAGCAATATTAAACAAAGCATTATTTTGTTTTACATTCGCAGATAATAAATATAACCTTTTTCAATAAATTTAGAGGAGGATATATGGCGAAGAAAAAAACTTCGAGTTCAGGGGCTACTAATAAAAAATTGCCACTGAATCAGTCAATACCTTTAGGAATACAGCACGTGTTCGCAATGTTTGCTGGAAATATAACGGTACCACTGATTGTTGCCGGTGTTTTTGGGGTAACGACTGGAGAAAAGATTTTTTTAATTCAAATGGCATTGTTTGCTGCAGGAGTAGCAACAATAATACAAACGGTAGGTTATAAAGATATAGGTTCAAGGCTACCAATAATACAAGGAACAAGTTTTGCCTTCATTCCAATAATGCTACCTTTCAAAGCTTTTGGTTTAGGAGCAATATTCACAGCTGCATTTATAGGAGGAATTTTTCAAATATGGATTGGAAAAATGTTAAAACCAATTCGTCATATGTTTCCTCCATTAGTTACAGGAATAGTTGTTTTAATGATTGGAATTAGTTTGCTTAAAGTTGGATTTAAATATGCTGGCGGCGGAGTGTGGTTAATGAATAACAAACCGGAAATTTTTGCCAATTGGCATCATTTAACTATAGCTGGAACTGTTTTAATAGTTGCGCTTTTAACAAACTTAAAAGGAAAAGGAATGGTATCTGCAGCTTCAATTCTAATTGGAATAGTTGCAGGGTTTATAGTTGCAGCTCTATTTGGAGAAGTCAGATGGGCAAAAATTGCTGCTGCTGACTGGTTTGCTTTCCCAATGCCTTTACAATATGGAATAGACTTTGTTTGGGGAGCTGTAATATTAATGTTATTTATGTCTATAGTAACAACAATTGAAACTATAGGAGACATTAGTGCTACAACAATGGGTGGAGCAAATAGAGAAGCTACTAACAAAGAGCTTTCAGGTGGTATAATGGCTGATGGAGTTGGAACAGCTTTTGCATCAATCTTTAATGCTATGCCAAATACTTCTTATTCACAAAATGCAGGTTTAGTTGCATTCACTGGGGTAATTAGTAGACATGTTGGTACAGTTGCTGGTGTTATTTTAATTTTATTAGGTTTGTTTCCAAAACTTGGTGGAGTTATTGCTGCGATGCCAGATTCAGTAATTGGCGGTGCCGCTATTATCATGTTTGGATTAATTGCTGGAGCAGGAATAAAACTAATTTCCAAAGCTGAAATGAGCCAAAGAAATATTTTAATATTGTCTTTATCTCTTTCTTTTGGAATTGGATTATATGCATTTCCAGAGTTTGTCGCTCATGTACCAGATCTTGGAATTAAATTAGGATTGCTATTAACAACTGGTTTAATACCTGCTGGACTATTGGCATTTATATTAAATGCTACATTGCCTAATAAAAAATAAATTATTTTAAAACTTGTGGGGAGAAATCCCCACAAGCAAGGTTTAGAACTTATTTAATTTCAATAAGTTTTTTCTTTTTGTACTCTGGCACAATTTTTTCACAAGCTATTGTCAGAAGACCATCCTTAAGCTCTGCACCACCTACTTTTACATCATCTGCAATTGTAAATGATTTAGCAAATTGTCTTTGAGAAATACCCTTATGAAGAATTTTACCATCTTCATTTTTATCTTCAGATTTATTAACTTGTTTTGTTCTTATAGTTAATAAATTGTCTTCAAACTCAACTTCAACATCTTTTTTATTAAAACCAGCAAGAGCAACCTCTATTGAGTAGTTGTCTTTTCCAGTTTTTCTTATGTTGTAAGGTGGATAGTTTGATTGCATGCTCAAACCTCCATTTCCTAACATACTTTCGAATTGGTCAAACATATCGTCAAAACCAACTGAAAAAGGTCTTAATGAGTTGAATATAGATAGATCCTTACTTGTCATTATATCCTCCTTTGTTAGCAAGGTTATTTTTTGCAAGTCCCATTAGGCGACTTACTAAATTTATATGGGGATTAATTTTATATTTTCAAGAAATTTGATTTGAAATTTTTAATGCAAATGCATAGTCGAGAGCAATTTCTTCTATTGCACCATCTCTTCCAGATTTTCCTCCGTGACCAGCATTCATTTCAGTTTTCAATAATAATAAATTATTATCAGTTTTATAATCTCTCAATTTTGCAGTAAATTTTGTTGGCTCATCAAATAAAACTCTATTGTCACTTAAACTAGTTGTGATTAAAATATTGGGGTAATCCATTTTTTTAATATTGTGATAAGGAGCATAGGAATAAATATAATCAAAATGTTCTTTATTATCTTTTGCATTTCCAAACTCATCAAATTCACCAACAGTCAATGGCAAAGAATGATCAAGATTGGTAGTAAGCGAATCCACAAATGGTACTGCCATAATTATTCCTAAAAACAATTCAGGTGCTTGATTAACTACTGCTCCCATCAATAATCCTCCCGCAGAACCGCCCATCCCAATTATTTTTCCTTTAGAAGTGTATTTTTTTTCAATTAAATATTTAGCAACAGCAATATAGTCTTCAAAGGTATTTTTTTTGTTTAAAAGTTTTCCTTCTTTCCACCACTTCATTCCTCTTTCCATTCCACCTCTTATATGTGCAGTTACCCAGATTATATCTCTGTCAATTAAACTTAATCTTGTTGATGAAAAAGCAGGAGACATTGAGCTTCCATATGAACCATAACCATATAAAAGTAGATTTGCATTACCATCTATCTTTGTTTTTTTATGTCTCGTAATTGTTATTGGAACTAATCTTCCATCATGCGAAGGGCATTCTAATCTTTCAACAATATAATCATCTGGATTATGGCCTGAGGGTATTTCTTGTTCTTTAACAAGTTTTTTATCATTAGTTTTTAAATTATATAAATATGCTTTACCTGGGGTTTTTGGAGAAGAATATGAAAGATAAACCTCATCTGTATTTTTATCTCTTTGCTTTAATGATATTCCAGGAACAATTACCTTTTCATTAACAAAGTTTAAATCGTTTTCTTCATGAGTTTTAGGATTTCTTATAATTAATTTACTTAAAGCATTTGAAGTTTCAGATCTAATAATCCAATCTTTTAAAAATACTAGTCCACCTATTAATACTTCATCTTTAGGTGGAATAAATACTTTCCAGCTTTGATTAGATAGATCATCACAAAAATCTATTTTAAAGTCCTCAGCATTTTCATTGGTATGTAAATAAAATTTTTCCTCCCAAGAATTAACTGAATAAATTATTCCTTTCTTTCTTTTTTTAATAAGTTTCGGTTTTGGGTTTTCTTCATTAATTTCAAAGTAATATTGTTCGGAAGTATTATGATCTGATGTTGATATAAAATAATATTTTTCATCTGAACTTAGACCTATACCAACTGTAAAAGCTTCACTTTTTTCTTCAAAAATTAACTGATCATCTTTAACAGATGTTCCTAATTTATGTCTAAAGATCTTTCTAGGTCTATGATGTTCGTCTAGTTTTGAGTAATAAATAAATTTATCATCTAAACTAAAAGTAATGCCGCCACTTGTTTCTTCAATTTTTTCTGTGATAAGTTCATTAGATTTAATATCACGAATATAAATTGTATAATATTCCGATCCCTTTAAATCTAAAGAATAACCTAGATATTTATCATTAAAACTTACCTCTAAATCTCCAACTCCAAAATATTCAGTTTTTAACTTTTCTTTTTCTTTGTCACCATTCCAAATTTCCTCTACCTTATCCGAACCAATT
The DNA here is from genome assembly GCA_003214525.1 of Pelagibacteraceae bacterium AG-414-M23. GTDB lineage: Bacteria > Pseudomonadota > Alphaproteobacteria > Pelagibacterales > Pelagibacteraceae > Pelagibacter. The sequence continues at coordinate 63,454 of QCLN01000002.1, forward strand.
TTTTTTCTAAGTTTAATAGAATAATTTCCTTTAGCTGTGGTTTTTGTCCAATATTCATAATCTTTATCTTTATAAGGTAAAGACTCATCATCTAATTTTATTCTCCCTTTAATCTCATCAAATAATTTTTTTTGAATAGCTTTAGTATCTTTTAAATGGTGTTCTGTGAAGGCATTCTCTTCTTCAAGATATTTTCTAACATCTGGCAAAAGTTTTGAGCTTTCTTTTAAAACTTCCAAAATATTGCTTTGATGTACCCAGCTATAGTTATCTTCCCATGTTACATTGTGACAAGATTTTAATTCGGGTTTCTTAGTTAATTGTGGTATTTTCATTATTGATGAATTTTATTATTTTTACTTTAATTGCATTTGTAGTTATTTATTTATTATTAAGGCTTATTGCAAGAGCGTCATCAAAAAAGATATCCAAGTTATTTAGAATATTAATTTTCTTAGGATCATTACTTCTAGCTATTTTATTAGCTTTTGGAGGAAGGTTTTTATTTTCTTTGCCGCTAATTTTATTAAGTCTTGGAATAATTAAATTAAAAGGTTTAACTCTTTATCAGATAATTGGATTGTTTAGACTTTTGCAATATTTAAGATCATCAAATAGGTTTTCATTTAAGCAAAGCTCAACAAGCATGAATAGCTCCACTTTAAGTATCGATGAAGCTTATAAAATATTAAATTTAGATAGGAGTAAAAAGATTACAGAAGAGGACGTAAAAAAAGCTCATGCAAAAATTCAAAAAAAAATCCATCCAGATGTATCCCCAGAAACAACAAGATTGTCTAGTTTAGTAAATGAGGCAAAAGAAATTGTTTTAAAAGATATTACTTAACTATTTCGACAAATTTATTAAAAATTTTTTTTGAATTTATTTTATTTTTACCAAGAGTATTGTGAGTTACATTTTTTTCTCCATCCGGCAGAATAGCATGCATATATTTATTGTAGCTTCCATACATCAATGGTGTGTCTGCCATTAATACAATTGTTTTAATTCCTAGTGCGGCAGATAAATGACTAAAACTTGAGTCATTGCAAATGGCAATATCGCAATTACTTATTACTGGTAATATTTTTTTTATTGGTAAATTATCTAATTTATAACATTTTTTTTTATATTTTGATTTTAAAATCTCTTTTAAAATTTTTTGCTCTTCAGCGTTTTTACCTGTGGCTAAAAAAAATCTCGATTTGTATTTTTTTAATACAAGATCCATAAATTCAATAAATTTTTTTGCGGGCACTCTTTTTGTTGGTCCCGATCCACCAATGCCTAATAGAATATTTTTTTCATTAGATTTAATTTTTAATCTTTTTTTAGCTGCTATAATTTGTTTTTTTTCAATATTTATTCTTGGATTTGGTTTAACTTTTATTTTTAATTCTTTTTTTATAAATTTTTGTGCAGTTTTAATTATATGTTGATTTTTTTTATTAAAAATAGGGTATTGATAGATATTTTTAATACCTGCAACCTTAGCAATTAAATTAAACCTGGCCGATGAATTAAAAATAAAAATACTATCAAATTTATATTTTCTTATTTTCTTTGCTAATTTAAAAAAACCAATTATTCCATCATGATCCAAGTTTTTATTATTTCTTAAAAGAGGAATAATTTTGTCTATATATTTTGTCTTTTGCAAATATTCATTAGCCTTAGAACTTTCTTTAACTAGCAAACTAACAGGTGATTTAAATTTTCTTGATATAGCCTCCAAGAATGGTAAAAAAATTACCATGTCTCCAATTCCCATTCTATTTTGAACTGCTAAAATTTTCATTTTGTTTTTATAATCTTTACTAAAGATAATTTTAATATAAATTTTATTTATGAGTAAAATTAATGGTATTTATGCGGCGGGACTATCCGTATTAGATGAAAATCTGGCTTTAGATGTAAAAAAAACAATCAAACATGCTGAAAATCTAATAGATAATGGTTGTCATGGGGTAGCTATTTTTGGGAGCACAGGCCAAGCACAACTATTATCAGTTTCTGAGAAGATAAGTCTTTTAAATGAATTATCCAAAAATAAATACAAAGATAACTATTTGATTGGAACTGGTCTAAACTCATTAAATGAAACTATAAATTTAATTTCAATTTCTAAATCATTGGGATTTAAAAATTTTTTAATTATGCCGCCAGCATATTACAAGTATGGAGATGATGAGGTTTTTAATTTTTATTCAAGAATAATTAATAGCCACCCTGAAATTCAAATAGTTCTATACAATTTTGAAAAACTTTGTGGTTATAAGTTTAGTTCAGACTGTGTAAAGAAGCTTGTTAAAAAATTTCCATCACAAATTGTTGGAGTTAAAGATAGCTCTTATAATTTATTTGAAACTTTAAAAATTGATAACTTTTCTATGTTACCTGGATCAGAGTCTAAATTGTTAAAAGGTTTAAAGCTAGGATGTTCTGGAATTATAACAGCAACCTGCAATGTAACTGGTGGGCTTGCAAGAAAGGTTTATGATGATTTTAAAAATAAACAAGAGCAAACACAAGATGAAAAACTTTGTAAAGTTAGAGAAGTTTTTGAACAATACAATTTAGTTTCTGCGCTTCATTCTTTAATTGGTACAAAAGAAAGCATTTATAATAATATTTTGCCACCTTTGAGCATTTTAAATGAAGAAAAAAAACAAAAACTAATTCTTGAATTAAAATCATTAGATTTTACACTTTAAAAGATTATGAAATTGACTGAATTTTTAAATAGCACCATCAAAGACGATGGTTTTCTATTAATTGATGCCAATAAGAATAAACATTTAATTGGCCATCCAAAAAAAGAAAATCCTATTACAATTAAAATTTTGGATAAGAGTCTACATACTAAGCTTTTACTTTTGCCAGATTTATATTTTGGTGAAGCTTATACAAATGGATCTATAGTAATCGAAAATGGAACATTAACCGAGTTTTTGGACTTAGCCCTAAGAAATATAGGAAGAAAAGAAGTAAATTCTTTTAATGCTGCAATCAATAAAATTAGAGGAAATTATAGATTTTTTACAAATTTTAATTTAAAAAAAAAATCTAAATCTAATGTTGCCCATCATTATGATATTTCTGAAAAATTATACGATTTATTTTTAGAAAATAAAAGACAATATTCCTGTGCATACTTTAAAAATGAAACTGAAACTTTGGAGGATGCTCAAAATAATAAAATTGATCATATTATCAAAAAATTAAATTTAAAACCTAATCAAAAAGTTTTGGATATTGGTTCTGGGTGGGGTTCGCTCGCAATTGATATTGCTAAAAAAACTCAATGTGAAGTTGTTGGAATTACTTTGTCAGAAAATCAACACGAGTATAGTTTGAAAAAGGCAAAAGAAAGTGGTCTAGAAAACCAAGTACAGTTCAGGTTAGCCGACTATAGAGATTTGAATGAAAAGTTTGATCGAATTGTAAGTGTAGGAATGTTTGAACACGTTGGTAGAAAATTTTACAGCACTTACTTTAATAATGTTTCAAAATTATTAAATGAAGACGGAGTAGCGCTAATTCATACTATTGGATCTGTTAATCCACCCAGAGACCCACATCCGTGGATAACAAAATATATATTTCCAGGTGGATATACTCCAAGCTTAAGTGAGATTACAAAACCTATTGAAAAATCTGGCTTAATGATATCGGACTTAGAAGTTTGGAGAATGCATTACTCTTACACTTTAAGAAATTGGAAAGAAAGATTTTTAAGTAAAAGAGAACAGGTATTAGAAATGTTTGATGAAAAATTCTTAAGAATGTGGGAGTTTTATCTCGCTGGTTGTGAAATGGCATTCAAATGGGGAGATCAGGTTGTATTTCAAGTGCAGTTAATAAAAAAACATTCTTCATTACCTATTACTAGAGACTATATTTATTGATAATTTGTTGGTAGTAAAACAAATATTTAATGAAAAAAAAGAAAAAAATAAAAAAAAAAATAATAAAAAGCATACCTTCTAGAAAAAAAATAAAAAAAATATCTAAAATAAAAAAAAATAAAAAAACACAAAGAAAAAAATCAAGAATTATAAAAAAAAAAACTACTAAGAAAAATTTTCAATTTAAAAAAGCCATCAAAACAAAAGATTCATTAATTCTTAAAATTGTACGTTTACAAAATAAATTAACTACATTTCCAAAAATAAATTTTTCTTTATTTTCCAGTCTAGAAAAAAAAATTGAAGGTTTTTTTCAAGCAATAGAGAAAAGATTAGTTTCATATAAGATTTTAAGAGAAGAAGAGAAGCAAAAAAATATTATTCAAAGATTAGAGAGAGAAGAAAAAGAAAAACAGGCCAGAATAAAAGAAGAAAAAGAAGAAGATCTAAGAACTTTAAAGTTAAAAGAAAAACAACTGAAAGAAGAAGAACGACTAGAAAAAGAAAGAGCCAAAGATTTAAAACTATTCTTAAGAAAAGAACAGGCTCTTATAAGAAAAGAATTAGCTGAAAGACAAAAAAGATTTCTTCAAGAAATAAAATTAGAAAAACAGATTGAGAAATTTAGAATAAGAGAAATTAAAGAACTTGAAAAACTTGAAAAAATTTCATTACAAGAACAGCGAGCTGATTATGAAGGTTTACAAGAAAGAATTACTAAGCTTAAAGAAAAATATCAACAAATTAGAGATCAAAAAATTAGAGAAAGAGTAGAAGCCCTTGGCGTTGAAATTCAAGACGGCGATAGTCGCGAAACATTATTAGAAAAAGAAAAACAGTATAATTTAGATAGACAAAAAATTGAAATAGCATTAGAGAGTTTTTATAGAAGTGCAAATAGCTTAGTTTTCCAATTAAATAAAAGATACGTAACAAGACATATGTCAATTTTTAGATGTGTAGATCGAAGATTTGAAAGTGGAGAAATTTTTATCAAATGGGATGAGTCCCAAGATGATGAATGGTTAATATTAATTTATATAAAAGATAATTCACCTAACCAAGGTATTATAATTGAAGATAAGACAAATCCAGAAAAAAATATTTCTTCTGAATTTCAACCAAGTGAAATATTCAAAGCATCCGACGTTATGGTAGATTCTCTTACTCAATTGATAGCAAAAATGAGATCAAAAAAAGAAAATTAAATTTCTAAAATATTAGAAATTTTTTTCATAAATCAATTTTTTTTGAGTTTTTGAATATGATCCCAAGCGCTATTAATTGATCTCATTTTATTCTTACTTTCTTCTATAACTTCTTGAGGTACTCCCTTACTTAACAGTAAATCTGGATGATGTTGTTTGCTCAACATAAGATATCTTTTCCTAATTATTGAGAGATCATCATCGGGTTTGCTTTCTAATACGATGTATGGGTTTAATTTATCAGATGATTTTCTACTTTCTTGAATTGCTCTAAACTGTTTTTCACTAATGTTAAATATTTGAGCAATATCTTCAATCATCGAAAGTTCTTTTGGACTTACTTTTCCATCTGCTTCAGCAATATAAAATAAAATATTAATAACCTCTTCTAAGACATTTAAATTCTCTTTATATATTTTCGAAATTTGTTTAGCATAAGGTTCGTAACCCGAACTTTCTTCTTTTGCTTTATTAAAAATTTTACCTACCTGATCAATTTCATTATTCGGAATTCTAAGCTTATCTTTAACTGCAATTAATTCTTCTTTACTTACATTTCCATCGGCTTTGCTAAGTTTTGCAGATAATACAATTAATGATAGAGCGAATATTTGCTGAGGGTTAGCAAAACTTTTAAAACCTTGTGATCTATATCTAGAAACTTTTGATCCAATAATTGAACCCAAGAGCATTCCAAACGGTCCACCCAATGATAGGCCAACCATACCTCCAATCAAACTACCCCAGATAGACATATTATAAAATTTTATTATAATTTACTAATTATGACTACAACAATTTTTGCATTAATGATTTTGTATCTTATATATAAGTGGACAGTTTCTTGGATAGAATATTACAGCAATTTAGATAAAAGATTAGGAAAATCAATTTGGAGATATAGTTATGATTATCATGTAATCGGAAAGAGAGACGTTGCATTATATGATGACAAACAATTTGTAATTTTAAGAAGAAAAAGAAATAGAGCGGTAACTATTATGTATTTAATATTTTTCTTATCGTTTGTAATATTCATGTCATTTTTGAATCAGGTACTTTTAAGAATTTTAAATATTTAATTTTTTTTTATATTTTTTAAAATATATTGCCACTTACCAAGTCTATTATACTCAACTTTTATAATAATATTATTTTTATTATCGTACCAAATATCAAAATTTAATCTTTTATCTGTCTCCAAATTATCATCTGTTGATTCTAATTTAAAACGATCAACTTCAAAGTTTTTGCCATTAATATTTATAATTTCCCTAGATATAAAAGTTACCGCCTGTTGTTTTACACTCCCTGAAAGAGGACTAATTTGACTTGTGGTTTTTAGTATTTTATGGTTCCACCAATTTCCTACTATATTATCTTTATGAGCAGTTCCCTCATAAGATGAACCTCTAATTTTAAAAATGTTTAAATGTTGATCAAATTTTAAATTAACAAATTTTTTCTTACGATTTTGTAAAGTTTCAGAGTTAAATTCTATCAATTGATCATTTTCATATTTCTCTTTACCCAAGCTATTTATTGAGAATAGTTTTACACCTAAAACTTTTACTTTAAATTCAGTTTTATTAATAACCTCTAATATATTACCATTGTTTATAAATTCATAAACACTAAAACCAATCAACTCACCATTTCTATATATATCCATTTCTATCTTTTTAAAATTTTTATAATGAGCCGTGTGAGAATAAGATTTTGAAATAATTAAAGTCAAAAAAATTATAATAATTACTATGAATTTTAATTTAATTTTCATCTCTATAAATTTATATTAATAATATTTTTTAAGATATATAAGATCTCATTGAATCATGTTTTTATCTATAAAAAAAATTCCTAAAACAAATTGGAGTTCGGATAATCCTTTTAATTTAAAACCCAAACTTTCAACATTGTTTTTTCTCTTTTTAGGATTAGCTTTATTTGGTCTAGGAGAAGGCTTATTGATTGTTTCATTTGCTGGAGCTTCACCGTGGAGTGTTCTTGCCCAAGGTATTTCTTTAAATATAAATTATACAATTGGTTTCATAACTTTAGTCATTAGTATTATTGTATTAATTTTATGGATACCACTTAAGCAAAAACCAGGAATGGGAACTATTTTTAATGCATTAATTATTGCAGGGATGATTGATTTATGTATTAAATTTGTTCCAACTCCAGAAAGTTATTTTTCACAAATTATTTTAGCAATAATTGCCGTTTTAACAGTAGGATTAGGTGGAGGAATTTATCTAATTGCAAATTTAGGCTCTGGAGCAAGAGATGGTTTAATGATTGGTTTACAAAAAAAAACCAATCTTCCTATAGCGGTTGTTAGAGCTTTCATTGAAATAAGTGTTGTGTCTGTTGGATGGTATCTTGGAGGAACAGTTGGTGTAGGAACTTTATTGTTTGCTTTTGGCATTGGTCCAGCAGTTGCTCTTGGATTATATTTAGTTGATAAAGTTTTTAATAATTGAAAATATGAAAAATAAAAAGTGTTATATCCATATTGGAAATTTTAAAACAGGAAGTACAACATTACAAAAACTACTTTTTCTGAATCAAAATTTTCTTAAAAAAAAGAATTTAGGAGTTATATATGAAAGAAATTTTTTTAAGAAAACTATCAATAATATGCAACTATTTAGATATTTTAACGAATTAGATGAGAAAAATATCACAAAGTATATTAAATTAAATTCATCAAAACATTTAATAATAAGTTCGGAATATTTTTCTTGCATATCTTATGATTTAAATAAAATTTTCTTTTTGAAAAAAATTATTTTAAAACTTGGCTATGAACCAATAGTAATATTTTTGGGTAGAAATTATATTTCATTTTTTAATTCACTTTACCGAGAAGTTCTTAAACAAAATAAATCTTTAGAATACAAAGATAATATTATAGAATATTTAAAAAAAATAAAAAAATACGGTTATTATTTTTATAATAAAAATAATAGATATTACTTAAGCCAAAATTACTATTACAAAAATAATGTAATTAAAAAAAACTGGGAAAAAGTTTTTAATAAAAACTTTGTTTATTTAGAGTTTAATAAAAAATCCAAAAATAAATTTATATTTGATTTTATTAAAATTTTAAATTTAGAAAAAAGTAATTTTGAAATTCCAGAAGTACAAAATAAAACAACTATAAAATTTTGGCATATTAAGAGAATCTTAACAAAGTTCTTTATTTATATTTATTCCTACATACTAATTAAGTAGTTTTAATATAAAAAAAAGGGCAGTAAAAACTGCCCTTTTTTTAAATATTAATTTTAAGTTTGTGGTTTACATTCCCATGCCACCCATGCCACCCATGCCACCCATACCACCTGGAGGCATACCAGCAGGTCCTGAGTCTTTTGGCTCTGGTTTGTCAGCAACCATTGCTTCTGTAGTAACTAATAATCCAGCGATTGAAGCAGCGTCTTGTAGTGCAGTTCTAACAACTTTTACTGGATCGATTATACCTTCCTTGTACATATCCACATATTGTTCGCTTTGTGCATCATAACCCTGCGAAGGCTTATTTGCTTCAATTAACTTTCCAACCACCACTGATCCATCAACACCAGCATTTGTAGCAATTTGTCTAATTGGTGCTTGTAAAGCACTTTTAACAATCTCCAAGCCAGCTTTTTGATCATCGCCTTTAACTTTAACCTTATCGAGTTCTTGAGAAGCATAAAGCAAAGCACATCCACCTCCCACTACAATTCCTTCTTGAACTGCAGCTCTAGTAGCATTAAGTGCATCTTCCACTCTATCTTTTCTTTCTTTAACTTCAACTTCTGTAGCGCCACCAACTTTAATTACAGCAACACCACCAGCAAGTTTAGCCAATCTTTCTTGAAGTTTTTCTCTATCATAATCAGATGTTGTTTCTTCAACTTGTTGTCTGATTTGTGTACATCTAGCTTCGATATCAGATTTTTTACCAGTACCACTTACAATAGTCGTATTTTCTTTGTCAACCTGAACTCTCTTAGCTGAACCTAGGTCGTTTATCTTTACGTTTTCAAGTTTAATACCAAGATCCTCTGATATTACACTTCCACCAGTTAAAATTGCTATATCTTCAAGCATTGCTTTTCTTCTATCTCCGAAACCTGGAGCTTTTACAGCAACAACTTTTAAACCACCTCTTAATTTATTTACTACTAATGTTGCTAAAGCTTCACCCTCAACATCTTCAGAGATAATCATTAATGGTCTTCCAGATTGAACAACCGCTTCTAAAAGAGGAACCATTGGTTGTAAATTTGTTAACTTTTTTTCATGCAAAAGAATTAATGGGTTTTCTAATTCAGTAGTCATTTTTTCTGCATTAGTAATAAAGTACGGCGATAAATAACCTCTATCAAACTGCATACCTTCAACAACGTCAAGCTCAGTTTCAATACCTTTTGCTTCTTCAACTGTAATAACACCTTCATTGCCTACTTTTTGCATTGCTTTAGCAATCATATTTCCAATTTCTTTATCACCGTTAGAAGATATTGTTCCTACTTGAGCAATTTCGTCACTATCTTTTACTTTTTTTGCTGATGAGATTAATTTTTCTTTAACCGTTTCTACCGCTGCTTCAATACCTCTCTTAACATCCATAGGGTTCATTCCAGCAGTTACATACTTGCATCCTTCTTTAACTATAGCTTGCGCTAATATAGTTGCAGTAGTTGTTCCATCGCCAGCTTCGTCATTTGTTTTACTTGCAACCTCCTTAACCATTTGAGCTCCCATATTTTCAAACTTATCTTCTAGCTCAATTTCTTTCGCTACCGAAACACCGTCTTTCGTAGTTCTTGGAGCACCATAAGATTTGTCAATTACAACATTTCTTCCTTTTGGACCAAGAGTTACCTTTACAGTGTTAGCAAGTATATCAACTCCTTTTAACATTGCTGTTCTTGCTTCAGTATCAAACTTAACTATTTTTGCCATAATACTCTCCTTACTTTAATTTATTTGACTGTAGAAATACCCATAATGTCAGATTCTTTCATTATGCTATATTCCTTTCCATCAATTTTGATTTCAGTTCCTGACCATTTGCCAAAAAGAACTTTGTCACCAACTTTAACATCCATTGGAATTATTTTTCCATCTTCAGTTTTTGCCCCACCACCTACAGCAACAACTTTTCCTTCTTGTGGTTTTTCTTGAGCTGAGTCTGGAATTATTATACCGCCAGAAGTTTTTTCAACGCTATCTAGCACTTCAATTAAAACTCTATCATGTAAAGGTTTAAACTTCATAAATTCTCCTATAAATATGTGAGGACATATAAATATAGCACGCACTATTTTCAAGAAGGTTATTGCTTTAAAAAATCAAAGAATATATAGCTTTTTTAAGGTAATTTTTAAAATGACAGTAAATTTAACTGACACAGGGCTTAAAGAAATAGCAGATAGCTTCGATCTTTTTTATATTGATATATGGGGGGTTATTCACAACGGGATTAAATTAAACCAGGATGCTGTAAATGTACTATCTAAACTTGATGATCTAGGAAAAGAATATGTGCTATTAACCAATGCTCCAAGACCCAACTCAGATGTCATAAAATTTTTAAAGAAACTTGGTTTAGACGACAAAAAAAGTTCAAAAGTTTATACATCTGGCCAAGGTTCATTGAACTATCTAAATAATGAAAAAAAAGGAGCTAAATTTTTCCACATAGGTCCACCACGAGACTTTGGTTTATTCAATAATTTTAAGTCACTCAAACAAGAAAAAATTGAAGATTCAGATTATTTGCTTTGCACAGGATTATTTGATGAAAATCAGGAACTTGAATTTTATAAAAATATTTTATCTTCATGCAAAGACAAAGATATGATTTGCACTAATCCAGATTTAATAGTTGACAGAGGCGAAACCAGAGAATATTGCGCTGGATCAGTTGCAAAAGTATATGAAGGATTAGGTGGGAAAGTAAAATATTTTGGCAAGCCATATCCAATGATTTATCAAAAATCCTCAAACCCAGAAAACAAAAAAGTTTTATGTATAGGCGATAATTTAAATACTGACATTAAAGGCTCTAATATTCAAAACTTTGATTCATTATTTATTCTTAATGGCATCCACAAAAATGAAAATCAAAATGAACTAAATAAACTTTTTGAAAAATATGAAGTTAATGTAAATTATATACAAGAAAAATTAAAATGGTCAAAATGAAAATATTTAAAAACTTCAAAATTCCTCGTAAATATTTAAATTCAATTATTCTTATTGGAAATTTTGATGGAGTACATTTAGGTCATCAAAAACTGTTTAGAAAAGCAAGAGAATTTAAAAAAAAATTTAAAAATAAAATTGGAGTAATAACTTTTAATCCAATACCTAAAATGTTTTTTAATAAGAATATTAAAAATTTTAAACTCATGAATATGAATCAAAAGATTGAGCAATTTAAAAAACAAAATGTTGATTTTTTAATTAATCAGAAATTTTCAAAAAAGTTTTCAAAAATAAAAGCAAATTCATTTATTGATAATTACTTAGACAAAAAAATAAAAGCAAAATTCTTATTTGTTAGTAACAATTTCAAATTTGGCAATAAGAGAGAAGGAGATGTAAATTTACTTAAATTTAATGAAAATAAGTATAATTACAAATTAATTACTCCATCCCCACTTAAAAAGAATAAAAAAATAATTTCTTCAACTTTAATTAGAAAACTTTTATCGAATGGAAATTTAAATACTGCAAATAAATATTTAAATAAGAATTGGGAAATTGAAGGTGTTGTTCAAAAAGGTAGAAAAGTTGGAAGCAAGATTGGATTTGCAACTTGTAATATTAATATTGGAGATTATTTGATAGCGAGACCTGGTGTATATTCTGTCAAAGTAAAACTTAATAAAAAAATAAAAAATATTAATGGAATTGCTAATTTGGGTTATAGGCCCACATTTAATCAAAAAAAAATATTGTTAGAGGTAAATTTATTTAATTTTAATAAAAATATATATAATCATAAAATAAGAGTTAAATTTATTAAGTTTGTAAGGAGTGAAAAAAAGTTTAAAAATATTAAAGAGCTGACAATGCAAATTAAAAAAGATATCAAAGTTGCGAAAAAAAGTTTGAATTAAAGCATATGAGTAAAGAAAATCTGAATTTACCCAAAACAACTTTTTCTATGAAGGCAAATCTACCTTCAAAAGAGCCTGCTCTTTTAGAATATTGGGATAAAATAAATTTATACAAAAAATTAAGAGAATCTACAAAAGGTAAAGAAAAATTCGTTCTTCATGATGGACCACCATATGCCAATGGAAATATTCATATGGGTACTGCGTTAAATAAAATACTTAAGGATATTATTATTAAGTTCCATCAAATGAATGGAAAAGACTCAGTCTACATACCGGGCTGGGATTGTCATGGGCTACCAATAGAGTGGAAAATTGAAGAGCAATATAAAAAAAATAAAAAAAATAAAAATGAAGTACCAATTATTGAATTTAGAAAAGAATGTAGAGAATTTGCAAATAAATGGATCAAGGTTCATAAAGATCAATTTAAAAGATTGGGTGTTGTTGGAGATTGGGAAAATTATTATTCGACCATGAGCTTTGATGCCGAGGCTCAAATAGTTCGAGAACTTGGAAAATTTTTAAAAGAAGGAAGTCTTTACAAGGGATATAAACCAGTTCTTTGGTCGACAGTAGAGAAAACCGCACTATCTGATGCTGAAGTAGAGTATATGGACCATACTTCAGATACAATCTATACATCTTTTTTGATTAAGAAAACTAATTTAAATGAATTAAATAATTGCGAAATAGTTATATGGACCACAACACCCTGGACAATTCCAGCAAATAAAGCTCTGGCTTACAATCAAAATTTAAAATATTTAATTTTACAATTACAAGATAACAATGATTTTAAAAACAAAAAAATAGTAATTGCAAAAGATTTATTAGATTCAGTAGTAAAAGATTGCAATATAGAAAATTATAAAATTATAAAAGAAATTAAAGGCAAAGAATTTTTGGGAACCGTTTGTCAACATCCTTTTTTTAGCATTGGTTATGAATATGATATTCCAATGTTGGAAGCCAGATTTGTAACAACAGAACAGGGCACAGGAATAGTTCATTGTGCACCCAGCCATGGCCCAGATGATTTTAATTTGTGTTTAAATAATGGAATGAAGGCATTGGAAACAGTTGATGATGATGGAAAATATACAAAACACATTCCAGTCTTTGAAGGTACACATATTTTTAAAGCTAATCCAATAGTTATAGAAAAACTGAAAGAACTTGGTAAACTTTTAGCTAGCGGTAAATTAAATCATTCATATCCACATTCATGGAGATCTAAAGCTCCTCTAGTTCATAGAGCCACCCAGCAATGGTTTATTTCAATGGAAAGTCATGGATTAAGAAAAAAAGCTTTAAAAGCAATTGAAGATACAAAGTTTTATCCTAGTAAAGGAAAAGAAAGATTAAAATCTATGATAGAAACAAGACCTGATTGGTGCGTTTCAAGACAAAGAGTCTGGGGAGTGCCTCTTCCAATTTTTATTTCAAAAAAAACACATGAAATTTTAGTAGACGATGAAGTTTTTAATAATATTGCAAAAATCTATGAAAAAGAAGGATCGGACTGTTGGTTTTCGGACGATCCTCAAAGATTTTTAGGAAAAAAATATAATGCTAATAATTATGAAAAATTAAGTGACATTGTTGAAGTATGGTTTGATAGCGGGTCCACACATTCTTACGTTCTTGAAACAAGAAAAGATTTAAAATGGCCTGCATCTATGTATCTTGAAGGATCCGACCAACACAGAGGATGGTTTCATTCTTCATTGTTGGAATCGTGTGGCACTAGAGGTAGAGCGCCATTTGAAACTATATTGTCCCATGGTTTTGTTGTTGATGGAAAAGGATTAAAAATGTCAAAATCTCTTGGAAATATTATAGCACCTGAAGATATATTAAAAAAATATGGAGCCGATATTTTAAGAGTGTGGGTGGCAGCAGCTGATTATTCGGAAGATTTAAGAATAGATAATTCAATTTTAGAACAACATGCAGAGTCATATAGAAAAATAAGAAATACATTCAGATATATTTTGGGAAATTTAAATGATAATTTTACTGAAACTGATTTTGAAAAAATAAACCCAAGTACGCTTCCCGAGCTAGAGCAGTATATGCTTCATAAGATTTATTTATTAAATGAAGAATTTAAAAAAAATTTTAATTCTTATACATTCCACAATCTGTACAAGGAGTTATTGAATTTCTGCACAGTCGATCTTTCGGCATTTTATTTTGACATAAGGAAAGACACTCTTTATTGTGACACAATAAACTCAAACAAGAGAAAGGATTGTATTAAATTATTAAACATAATTCTCAAAAGTTTATTGACATGGTTTGCTCCTATTTTGTCTTTTACAACCGAGGAAATCTTTAAGCTGATAAACAAAGAAGAAAATAACAGTATTCATTTAAAAAAATTTGTAAATATTCCCAAAAGCTGGAAAAATGAAAAACTCAACGAGAGATGGAAAAAATTAATTAAAATCAGAGATTGCTCAAACATAAGCATTGAAAATAAAAGAGCAGAAAAAATAATTGGCTCGAGTTTAGAAGCCACAATTAAAATAAAACTTAAAAAAGAATTGTACGAGCTGGCTAAAGATTTTGATTTTGCTGAATTATGTATTACATCTGGAGCTGAATTAAGCAACGAAGATAGTTTAAGTGACGAAGTGTTAGTAGAAGCATTTAAGGCAGAAGGAAAAAAATGCAATGTATGTTGGAAAATTTCCAAAGACAAATGTGAGAGGCATGGAAATATTCAATAGCAATGAATCAAATTTTAAATAGAAAAATCATCTTTTATTTTTTAATAATATTTGTAATTTTTATATTAGATAGAATATCAAAAATTTATGTTATTAATATTGCCGAAACAACTGGCTCTGTAGATATATCCATCAATAATTTTTTAAATATAATTTTAGTTTGGAATTCTGGAATCGGTTTTGGACTATTACAATTTGATGAAAGGTTTGCCTACAACTTAATAACCATTTTAATTTTGATAATCAATTTTGTAATCATTTACTTATTATTAAATGCAGAAAAATTTCATAAGATCTTATTTGCAATGATTCTTGGAGGATCTTTTGGTAATTTATATGATAGGATTTATTATTCTGCAGTACCTGATTTTATTGACTTAAATTATAACGGTTATCACTGGTTTGTTTTTAACGTTGCTGATATATTTATTTCAATAGGAATATTTGCATTAATATTCCATGAAATATTTAGAAAAAAAAATGAAAAATAAATTTTTAACATTCATATTATTGCTTTTTTTAGTTTCTTCGTGTTCAGGATTTGGAACAAAAAGATCAGATAAATCTGATGAATTTTTAATTGAAAAAAAAAATCCATTAGTGATGCCGCCAGATATAGACGATTTGCCAAAACCTAAAGAAGAAACAAAAGTTGAAGTAGAAGGCAGCAATTTTGAAGAAAGTTTAAAGTCAAATAATTTAGAAACTCAAAATTCTAACCAAGATGAATCTACTACACTTCAAGAGTCTATAATTAAAAAAATAGAACAATAATGGATTCAAATTTAATAATTAAAAAATTTGATAGTAAATTAAAATTAAAAGAACAAAAAAAATTGTTAGATTATTTAAAGAAAATTAACAATTTAGAATGGCCAGAGTTTGTTAAAACTTATAAAAAAAATTATAATTATAGTTATGATAAAAAATTTATTAAAAAATATAATCATATAAATAATATTAATATTATAGGTATGGGTGGATCCTCTTTAGGTTCTAAGGCAATCTATAATTTTCTAATTCATAAAATAAAAAAAAAATTAATTTTTTCAGAAAATCTTAATTTTAAAAAAAAAAATAAAAAAAAAAGTTTAAATATAATAATATCTAAATCAGGCAATACACTAGAAACAATTGTAAATTTTAATTCTCAATTTAAAAAAAAAGATAAAAATATTTTTATTACTGAGAAATCTAATAATTATTTAGAAAAATTAGCAAACAAATTAAAATCAGATGTGGTAGAGCATAAAAATTTTATTGGCGGAAGATTTTCAGTTTTATCAGAAGTTGGAATGTTGCCCGCAGAACTTATGGGTTTGAAAGAAGGTCAATTTAAGCAATTTAATAATTTAATAACGAAAAAGAAATTTTTAAAAAATTTAGTAAACAATGTGTTGAGCACTTACCAATTTGTAAAAACAAAAAAATTTAACTCAGTTATTTTAAATTATGATGCAAATTCTGAAGATTTTTTTAAATGGTATCAACAACTTGTTTCAGAAAGTTTAGGAAAAAATTCTAAAGGTATTTTTCCAATTATCTCTACTATGCCAAAAGATAATCATAGTATGCTTCAATTGTATTTAAGTGGTTTTAAATCAAATTTTTATACCTTTTTTATAGTTGAAGAAAAAAATAGTGCAAAATTAAATCCAAATTTATTAACTAATAATTTAAATTTTTTAAAACAAAAAAATATTTTCCAAATTTTGGACTCTCAACGTATTGCCACACAAAATATATTCAGATTAAAAAAAATACCCTTCAGATCTTTTTATATAAAAAAAAGAAATGAAAAAACTTTAGGCGAATTATTTTGTTTTTTTACGTTAGAGGTAATTTTATTATCACATTTATTAAAAGTTAATCCTTTAGATCAGCCAGAAGTAGAGCTAATAAAAAAGGAGACGTTTAAAATTCTCAAAAAATAAAAAAACCAAAAATTATTTTTGATGATCCATAAATTTCTTCTCTTACAGTTTTAAATTTTATATTGAGATTATCTTTTGTTTTTTTATGTCTGTGTATTATTATTAAAGTTTTTGGTTTTAAGATTTTAGCATTAGCCAAATTATCTAAAATAAGTTTTGTATTACTATCTTTAAATGGAGGATCCAAAAAAACTATATCAAATTTAGAATTTAATTTTTTGAAAATATTTTGATTATAAATATTTTTATTAATTATCTCAGCTTGTTTATTAAATGATAGTATATTAATATTTTTGATTAGGAGTTCTATTGCAGGTTTATAATCTTCAAAAAAAATGACTTTTTTTGCACCTCTTGAAATCGCTTCCAGACCAAATGAACCAACTCCTGAAAAGAGATCTAAAATAATTGATTGTTCAAATTTTGAGCCTAATAAATTTGAATGGATAATTATGTTAAAAATTGACTCTCTTACCATGTCTTTGAGGGGTCTTGTTTTTTTATTAACTGGTGTAAAAATCTTTTTTCCTTTGGCTGTACCTGAAATTATTCTCATTAATTGTCTATAACTTTATATCCTATATCTCTTCTATAATGCCCATTTTGCCAGTTTATAATTTTTATTATACTCAAAGCACTTTCCCGTGCTAATTTTAAATTTTCATTTATTGAAACAAAATTTAAAACCCTACCTCCATTTGAGAAAAATTTTCTTTTTTCAAATTTTGTTCCAGCATGAAAAATATATTGATCTTCTATATTTGTTGTATTTTCTAAGTTATTAATTAAAATATTTTTTTCAAATTGATCAGGATATCCCTTAGATGCCAAAACTATACAAATACTTTTTTTATTTTTCCAATTTAATTTTATTTTATTCAAAGTACCATCTATGCAATTTTTTAAAATTTCTAGAAAATCATTTTTTAATAATGGTAAGATTGTTTGACATTCTGGATCTCCCATTCTTACATTATATTCGATTAAGTAGGGTTCGTTATCTTTAATCATTAAACCCGCGTATAAAAAACCAATGTAAATTCCGTTCTCTTTTTTTAAATATTTTAAAGTCGGTGAAATTATTTTATTTATTATTTTTTTTTCAAGCTCATCAGTAATGAGTCTTGAAGGAGAATAGGCGCCCATGCCCCCAGTGTTTTTTCCTTTATCACCATCGAAAACTCTTTTATGATCTTGCGCTGTATTAAAAACTTGAAACGTGTTGTTATCATATAATATAAAAAAACTCATTTCTTCTCCACTCAAGAAATCTTCAATTAATATTTCTTCAGCTTTTCCAAACTTACCACCAAAAATTTCTTCCACAGCTTTTTGCGCATCAAGAAAGTTCCCACATATATAAACTCCTTTCCCTGCAGCTAAGCCATCAGCTTTTACAACCAAAGGGTAGTTTTTATTTTTTAAATACTTTAATGATGAATTAATATCATTAAAAATTTGAAAATTAGCTGTTGGAATTTTTTCAATTTTACAAATTTTTTTTGTAAAAATTTTTGATCCTTCTAGCTTGGAACAAAATTTATCTGGACCAAAAACTTTTAATCTATTTTTTCTAAGATAATCTACAATACCATTTACAAGAGGCTGTTCGGGACCAATGATTGTTAAATCAACGTTTTCATAATTTAAGAACGATTTAATTTCTTCAAAATTATCTAAATTAATATTTACATTTTGAGCAATTTTTTGAGTACCTCCATTACCCGGAATACAAAAAATTTTTTCGACATTTTTAGATTCAAAAATTTTGTGACAAATTGCATGTTCTCTGCCTCCGCTACCAATTATTGCAATTTTCATGTATACTTTTTTATATAATGGAAGATAAAATAGCTATATTAAAATATTTGAACAATTCATTTGAAATAATTGAAAACGGTACACACGTAATATGTGCAGTATCAGGAAAAAAAATTCCCTTAGAAAATTTAACCTATTGGAATGTTGAGCTTCAAGAAGCTTACTTTTCTTATTTTGAGGCAAATTTAAAAAGAGAAAAATCTAAGTAATTTTATTTCCATCTATCATGAGTCATAATCCACTGAGACGGATTTTTTAGAATCATTTTTTCTAGTATTTTATTGAGCTCTAAAGTTATTTCATCAACACTGAGATTGTTATTAAATTTGATTGGGTCATTTATTGTTAATTTAAATTTAGTTTCTTCATACCGTTCAATATAAACAGGCACTATTTCACAATCGAATTTTTTAACTATTTGTGCTGGAATTGTTGTTGTGAAAGCAGGTTTGCCAAAAAAATTTGACTTGGTACCTTCGCTAACTCTTTGATCAATCATTAAAGCAACTGAAAAATTATTTTTTAAAAATTGCAAAAGCTCCCGCGTGCCACTTTTACCCTTTTTAATCTGGTTTTTACAAATGTGCTTACACCTAATATTTTCCATTATTTTATTTAGAAAGATATTATTCAAAGGTCTATAAATTGCAGCAAGGTTAATGCCGGCGGCATCAATAAACATTGCCATTAATTCAAAGTTATTAAAATGACCCGATACAAACACAACTTTTTTATTTTTTAATTTTATTTCTTCAAGGTGTTTGTAGCCTTCAATATTTACAAACTTTTTTAGCGAACCATCTCTAAATTTATTTAAATAAATATAATCAGACAATATACGGCCATAGTTAGAGAAAACACTGTTAACAATTTTTTTTTTGTCACCTATTTTTAAATTTGAATATTCTTCAATATTGGAGAGATTTTTAAGAATTACTTTATCAGATCTTACAAGTCTCCCAAAATATTTACCAATTTTAGATCCTAAGTTTGATGCATTTTTATAACCAATTATTTTAAATAACAGAAAAAAAAATAAAATAACTATAAACTGAATTAAATATTTAATATTTTTCATAATCGGCCCAATACAAACTTAATAAAAGATTTCTCATTGACTATTTTTATTTTTATAAGAGCAACATCAATATTTTTTTTTAGTTTATTGGGTATTCTCATATAATCTTTTTCTGTCGTTATTATTCCTAAATTTTTTCTTTTCGCTATATCTTTTATATTTAAAATTTCCTTTTTAGAATATTGATGATGATCTGCAAATCTTAAAGATTGATTAAATTTGATTTTATTTTTCGATAATAAGTTTTCAAATTCTCTAGGATTTCCAATTCCCGAAAATACTATATTATTTCTATTTCTATTTAATTTTTTTTTATTTTTTAGAATATATACTCCTCTAAAAATATTTATTTTTTTAATTATTTTTTTTATTTCTTTTTCTAGCAAAATATTTTTTTGTCCATTTAAAAAAACCGCATCATACTTGTTTAAACTCGATATGCTTTCCCTCAAAGGCCCGGCGGGAATTACAAGTTTATTTCCCCATCCTACACTAGAATTGAAACAAGCAATTGAAATATCATATTTTAAATTTGAATCTTGCAAACCATCATCAAATATTGCTAATTCATATTTTTTTTCAGCAATTTTTATTGCATACTTTCTTCTTTTTTCTGTAATTAATTTACTATACTTGTTTAACAATTTTATTTCATCTTTTTGATTTAAATAAAATTTTTTAATTATTACAGTTTTAAATTTCTTGGATAGGATTTGATTTATTCTTAAAGATAAAGGAGTCTTTCCTGTTCCACCAATATATATATTACCTACACAAACTGTTTTTATTTTAGATTTATATTTTAACTTATTTTTTTTTAAAAAATTATAAGCTTGTGTAATTATGGTAAAAGGCAAAATAATAATTGACAGTAGAGATAATTTATTTTGATCCCAGAATTTTGGTTTTATTAAATTCACTTTATAAATTTTGAAACTTCACTATGTACATTATTTAAAATTTTATCACCATATCTTAGCAAGTTTTTTGAGTTCTTACTTATTTTTGATTTTCTTAAATTTTTTTCAACTATTTTATACCCTTGTTGATATGTATTAAATTTTGAACTTAATTTTAGTTTTTTTAAAGTTTTAAAAATGTCTTTAAAATTACCAATATTTGGCCCATGAATGATTTTGCAATTTAATTTAACTGCCTCCAAGGGATTTTGACCACCGTGCTTAATTAAAGAACCACCAATAAATACCAAATTAGAAATTTGATAGAACTTCTGTAAATCCCCATAAGTATCCACAATATAAATATCTAAATGCTTAGGAACTTTTGATTTTGAACTGTGCAAATGATAGCTCAAATTTAATTTTTCAGCTTCTTCAATAATGCTTTTTTTACTTTCAATATGTCTAGGTACTATAATAGAAATTATATTCTTAATTTTTTTTATTTTTAAAAAATGGTAATGGTTATTTAAAGAAAAATCTACTTCATCAGGGTGTATACTAGCTGAGGTTAAAATTAATTTTTTCCTTTTAAAATAATTGAATAAATATTTCTTTAATTTATTTTTAAAATACGATTTACTCGTAGAATATTTTAAATTTCCAAGGTTTTTTATATTTTTTGCTCCTAACTTTTGTAAATAATAAAATGTTTCATTATTTTGAGATAAGCATAGATCAAATTTTTTAAATAAACTAATTCCAAAATTAGAAATTTTTTTCCAATTATTAAATGCTTTTAATGTAATTCTAGCATTAATTAAAATTAATTTAATTTTCCTTTTATGAATATTTTGAATTAAATTAGGCCATATCTCAGACTCACATAAAATTAGAGCTGACGGTTTCCAGTGATTTAAAAATTTTTTAATTATAAAATCTGAGTCTAATGGGAAAAATTGATGAATAGTTTTATTTAATTTAAGCTTATCAATTAATTTTCCTGAACTTAAGGTATTTGTGGTGATTAATATTTTTGAAATATTTTGATTTTTTTGAAATTTTTCAATCAATGGTATCATGCTGTTAAACTCGCCAATACTTGAAGCATGCATCCAAATTAATTTTCCTTTAGGTCTATTTTTTAAATTAAATGCATATCTTTCGTTTAATCTCAAATAATTTTCTTTACCTTTTAAAATTCTATAAATAACTATTAATGGAGAAAAAATTAAAATTAAATTAACAACCCATCGATAAATAATATTCATCAATTTTTCTTAAGTTGTTTTTCATAAAAATTTTTATAAATCTTTGATGTCTCTAGTAGCTTTTCATGAGATCCACTTGCAGCTACTGTGCCAGAATTAATTACATATATATTTTTTGAGTTCATAATTGTGGACAACCTATGAGCAATTACTAGTGTTGTTCTTTCTTTTGTTAACATATTAATTGCTTCTTGAATTTTACTCTCAGTTTCTGCATCCAAAGATGAAGTTGCTTCATCAAGTAAAATAATTTTACTTTTTTTTAACATAGCCCTAGCTATTGATAATCTTTGCTTCTCTCCTCCAGACAATCTATATCCATTTTCACCAATTACAGTTTCGAATTTATTTGGAAGTTTTTGTATAAATTCTAAGCTATGAGATAATTTTGCCGCATTATAGACTTCTTCATCCGTAGCATCTAAATTTGCATAAAGGATATTATTTCTTACTGTATCATCAAATAATGTTATTTCTTGATTAACGACTGATATATTTGATCTTAAGGATGATAAGCTAGATTTATATATTGATTGATTATCAATTTTAATATCTCCTGAGTCACAATTGTAAAAACGTGGAATTAGATTTAAGATAGTACTTTTCCCCGCTCCACTATGACCTACTAAAGATGTCATTACACCACCTTCCATCGTTAGATTTAAATTATTTAAAACTACAGTCTCTTCTGAATCATATTTAAATTCTACATTTTCAAAGTTAATATTACCTTTTTGTAACTCAAGTTTTGCCGATCCTCCTTTTTCATTTATTTCATTTTCTAAATCTACAATTGGAAGAACTCTGCTTGCCGCTGAAAGCCCTTGACTAATTCCCATGTTTAAAGTTGCTAAAGCTCTTACTGGTTGGTACGCCAACATCATTGCTGCTAAAAATGAAAAAAAGTTGTTTACATCTATCTCTCCTTTAGAAATTAGAATACCAGAATAAAAAATTAAACCTGCGATCATGAAACCAGTTAAAGCCTCCATAATTGGAGATGCTCTTGTTAGTATAGCTTCAAATTTTATTCCTTTATTTTTAAGATCTTCTAGAAAATTATCTGTTCTACTAAATTCATGACTTTCCCTTTGGAAGATTTTAATAATTTTGTGATTTTTAAATAATTCTAAAATATAACTTGTAGCTGCTCCAGAACTTAAGGCAGTTTTTGTCGTGGCTTTTCCCATTCGCTTTCCAAGATTTTTTGCAGCAAATGATGCTAAAGGGATCATAATTAAAGCAAAGATACTAAGTTTCCAATTTTGATAAAACATTACTCCAATTAACCCAATTAAAGTTAATAAATCTTTAGTAAGGTTAAGTATAACATTGCTCGAAAAATTTTTTATTAACCCCACATCAAATTCTAAATTTGTTATGAATCTTCCTGAATGTTTTTTTTCAATATATTTTGTATCTGCAAGCACAAGAGATTTAAGAAGATCAGACTTTATTGCTTTTTGAATTTCATGACTTACTTTAATTAATATTATTCTTGCAAAGTACAATGACATTCCTTTTGCGGCAAACGCTATTATCACTGCTATAGGAATCAAAACTAACAATGTTTGATCTTTATCAATAAATATTTTTTTAATTGCAGGATCTAATATCCATGCAATGCTTGCTGTACTTGCGGCAACAATAATTGAAAAAAATACAGATAATAAAATTTTTGGTATATGTTTTTTGGTATAACTCTTATAAAGTCTTTCAAATATTTTATAATTTGTCATTATATTAAATCTTACCTGCCAAAATAGTAATTAAAGCGATTATGCCAAAAGTATTATTGCTTTTAAATATTTGTAAACAAGCATCAGAATTGAATCTATTAAGCCTTAAAATTTGAAAGTAAAAAAGATGCAAAGATAAAAATATCAATCCCATAAAATAAAACTTATTTAAATTTAAAATAAACCCCGAAACTAAAAAACATATTATAACTAAAAAGTAGCATACAGATAAAAATAATTTAGGATTATGCTTAAATTTTATCGAAGTAGATTTTAAACCTATAACTTCGTCATCAACAATATCCTGAAATCCATATATAGTGTCGTAACCTAATGTCCAAAATATGGCGCCAATGTAAAACACAATAATAGCAAGGCTAATGTCAGAATTAATACTGGTCCATCCCAAAATTATTCCATAGTTAAATGTAATTCCTAAAAAAAGTTGCGGCCAATATGTAAACCTTTTCATTAATGGATAGCTAAAAGCTAAAGGCATAGATGCGATTGCTAATAAAATTGTCTTAAAGTTAAAATTAATTAAAACTAAGAAAGCTAGAAAACATAATAGTCCTGCATAAATTAAAGCTAATTTTACAGAAATTGATTCTGATGCCAGCGGTCTATTTTTTGTTCTTTCAACATTTTTATCGAAATCTTTATCTACAATATCATTTACTATACACCCAGCCGATCTCATTAAAACAGATCCTAAAAAAAATAAAAAAGAATAAAAAAAATATAAATTTAGATTAGATGAAAAATTATAAGATAAACTTAAGCCCCATATACATGGCCAAAATAGCAACATGAAACCAATTGGCTTTTTTAGCCTTGTTAATTCAATGAAGATGCTTATATGAGACATATAATTTACTAAATAACAAAGATTTTTTTTTAAGCAAATTTAATCGACATGAATATTGATTACACAGTAACAGCGCTAATGTTTCCTGCCATTCCTTTGCTAATGAGTGTTTATGGTAATCGTTTTCATACTTTAAGTAATTTAATAAGAAAAATACACGATGAATATGTATGGGAAAAACATATTCCACCAGAGTGGGAAAAACAGTTAAAAAATTTAAACGGAAGAGTAAAATGGTTAAAATATACACTTGGATTTGCAAGCTTTGGCTTTTTGTTTAATATGTTAACAGTTTTTGCTCTATACTTAGACTTGATTTTTGTTGCAAGAATTATTTTTGGATCATGTTGCTTAGCAATGATAATTTCAGTATTGTTTTTTATAAGAGATATACATCTGTCAACCGAAACTTTGAAATTACATTTATCAGATATGAAAATTGATTTAGACTAAGGTACAATAATAGCTGGACCTATAACCTTTCTATTTTCTAAATCTACATGCGCTTTTTTAATATCTTCCAATTTATATTTATTAAATATTTCTATATTAATTTTCCCAGAGCTTATATTTTCAAAAAGTACTTTTGCCGCTTCTTCTAACTCTTCACTAGTGCTTAAATATTGTCCCATTGATGGTCTAACAAAAAATAATCCTTTTGGCTGTAACATTTTTGGAACATTGATTGGATCCAATGCTCCAGAGGCATTTCCAAAAGAAACCATCATGCCTCTAACTTTTAAACAATTAAGAGATTTTTCTAATGTTGATTTTCCAACTCCATCGTAAACTACGGGCACACCTTTGCCATTAGTTATTTCCATAACTTTTTTAGCAAAGTCTTCTTTATTATAATTAATTGTTTCATCACATCCATTTTTTTTTGCTATTTCGATCTTTTCATCGCTACCAACAGTTCCAATAACTCTACATCCTAAACTTTTAGCCCATTGGCAAAATATTTGCCCAACTCCTCCAGCGGCCGCATGAAATAATATAGTTTCACCAGATGAAACAGGATAAGTTTTATACAATAAATAATAAACTGTTAATCCCTTAGTCATAATTGCTGCCGCTATATTTAAATCTATTTCTTTTGGTACCTTAACTAAATTTGATGTTCCATATATTCTATGAGAAGAATATGCTCCTAAAGGTACAGCGGCGTAAGCAACTCTATCTCCAACAGAAAAATTTGAAACTTCTGGTCCAATTTCTTTAATAATACCTGAGGCCTCCATTCCAAGTCCGCTAGGCATCATTAAAGGATAAAGTCCAGATCTGTGGTATGTGTCTATATAATTTAAGCCTATAGCGACATGCTCAATTAAGACTTCGTTTTTTATTGGTTTTCTTAAAGTTATTTCTTCTATGTCTAATACTTCAGGACCACCATTTTTTTTAATTTTAACAGCTTTCATTTTACAAATGTACCATTATGATAATCTCGAACAGCTTGCAAGACTTCTGCTTTAGTATTCATAACAAATGGTCCGCCCCTAGCAATTTGCTCACCTATTGGTTTTCCTGATATTAGTAAAAATTTAGCTTCACTTAATGCAGACACTTGAAGATTTTCACCTTTAGTTAATAAAATTAAAGTAGAATCTTTGATTTTGTTATTAGCTTGTTCTCCGATTTTAATTTCACCATTAATTAAATAAATAAAAGAGTTGTGAGCTGAAGGTAATTTAAATGTAAAATATTTGTCTTTTTTTAGCTCTATATCGAAGTAGATTGGTTCAATATTATGTCCTTTTATAGGCCCTTCTGCATTTTCAAATTTTCCACTTATAACTTTCACTTTTTTTTCTTCATCGTTGTGAATTTGCATTTTATCTGAGTCAATATAAATATAATCAGGTTTGTTCATTTTTAATTTTGCTGGCATATTTATCCATAACTGAAATCCATGAAGTTTTCCCTCTGACATTGCAGGCATTTCAGAATGAATTATACCGCTTCCGGTTTTCATCCATTGAACATCCCCAGGCTTCATTCTTCCTTTTGCACCTGTACTATCTTCGTGTTCAAATTCACCTTGAAGCATATAAGTAACAGTTTCTATTCCTCTATGAGGATGTGCAGGAAAACCTCCTATGTAATCATCCTTCTTGTCAGAACCAAATTCATCTAACATTAAAAATGGGTCAAAGTAATTAGGTTCAACTCCAATACTTCTTTTTAATTTAACTCCCGCACCATCAGAAGCTGAAATTGGATTTATAATTTTTTTTACTTCAATATTTGTCATAAATACTTGAAAAATTTATTTAGATTATATCAAGTAATTTACCAAGATTTTCAACTTGATATTTTGGCACATAGTCTAATTTATCGAAAATACTATTTTTTCTATTCACCCAGACAGGACTAAAACCATAATTTCCACCAGCCGAAACATCCCATGTATTTGCACTCAAATATACAACTTCTTCTTTTTGAATTTTATATTTTTTTACTGGTATATTGTAAACATTTGAATGTGGTTTATAAACTTTTACCTCTTCAATTGAAAAAATATCATTAAAAATATTATCCAAATTGTTACTTTTAACTAATTCATTTAATAAAGCTGGCGTTCCGTTTGAAAGAATAGCTAACTTATAGTTTTTTTCTTTAAGTTTATTTAAAACTTCATTTACTTCTGGAAAAGTTGATAAAACTTTATAGAGATCTAATAATTCACTTCTCATTAATGGATTTATATCAAAAACTGCCATAGATTTGTCCAGGCTATCTTCTGTTACTCTCCAAAAATCCTCATGCCTATTCATTAAGGTTCTTAGCCAAGTGTACTCTAATTGAGTGGTTCTCCAGTAGTTTGAAAAACCTTCCCATTTATCTCCAATTTTATCTTTACATTTTTCTGCTGCAGAATTGACATCAAATAATGTCCCGTAAGCATCAAATATTATTGCTTTAATATTTTTCATAAATTAACTTGTCTAAATGAGTAATATTAGATTATTTTTTAAAGAAAGTTTATCACTTAATTTAATTTCAAAGCTAGATAAATCTCAATCACACTACTTATATAAAGTAATGAGGATTAATATAGGCCAAAGTTTTTCCTTATTTAATCAAAGTGGCGAATGGGAGGCTAAAATAAATGAGATCGAGAAAGGTATTGTAAAATTTTCAGTAATAAGAAAATTAAGATCCACAAACAATGAAAGAGAAGTTTGGTTAGCTTTTTCGCCTATAAAGTTAAATTATTTAAATTTAATGATACAAAAAGCAACTGAGCTTGGAGTTACAAAATTTATTCCTATTTTAACAGATAGAACAATTGTAAGAAAATTAAACGATAAAAGGTTAAATAAAATTATCATAGAAGCATCTGAACAGAGCAATAGATTAAAAGTTCCTAGGTTAGAAAAAATTATAAAATTAAATGAATTTTTAAAGTTAAATCAAAACACAAACATTGTATTTGGAGATCTAAACACCAACAATAGTAAAATTAATTTTAAAAGTTCAGATCCGCTTTGTATATTAATTGGACCTGAGGGCGATTTTACAGTTAAAGAAAGAGAGAATATTTTAAAATTAAAAAAAATAATTCCTCTTAAAATTAATCAGAATATTTTAAGATCTGAAACAGCAGCAATTTCAATGATATCAATAATATGCTTTAATTTGTTATTTTAGATATTTGTTTATAGCTTTAAAAATATCTTCGTAATCTGCGTGATGACTAATTCTGTCTAAATATTTCCCATCATTTAATAATATAATAGAAGAGCTATGATTGATTAAATAGTTCCCATCCTCGGTAAAAATTTTTTCTGAAAGAACTCCCCAAGATCTTGACATAAGAAATACTTTTTTTGGATCTCCTGTAATTCCATAAATTTTATTTTCAAATGTATTTAGATAATTCTTTATAACTTCAGTACCGTCTCTTTCTGGGTCTATACTAACAAAAAATACTTTCAATTTTTCTTTCTTTTCTTGTGTTAAATTTTTTATTACCAGATCCAAATTATTTAGTGTCATAGGACAGATATCAGGACAATTTGTAAAACCAAAAAATATTGCAGTTAACGGTCCTTTAAAAGATGACTCCGTTATAATTTGGTTATTTACATCTTTTAATGAAAAAGAAGAACCTCGAAATTTTGAAATATATTCATCTTCTTTTTTTTCAATAGATAAAAATACAGGCAGCAAAATAAATAGAAAAATTACTAAGCAACCTGAAATTATCGTTATTGAAGTTTTTAATTTCATTCTTGTAAAATAATATTTATTAATTATATAAATAATATGTCGTCTCTTATAAAGAAACTATTTGGCACACTAGCAGAAAAGCCATGGGAAGAAAATCAAGCTTTAATTGATAATAAGCATACAGGCAAAACTTTTGAAATTTCTAATCAAA
This sequence comes from Pelagibacteraceae bacterium AG-414-M23, assembly GCA_003214525.1. Classification (GTDB taxonomy): domain Bacteria; phylum Pseudomonadota; class Alphaproteobacteria; order Pelagibacterales; family Pelagibacteraceae; genus Pelagibacter. The sequence continues at coordinate 92,436 of QCLN01000002.1, forward strand.
TGTCAGCGGTAATAATTATTTTTGGATTTAGCACTGCTATATTTAGTTTGGTGTTTACCGCATACCTTTATTCCATTCCTCCAGAACAAGACACGACATTTATTTTGAAGAATAAGTTGCTGTGGATTAATACATTAGTTTTAATTTTTGTTACATATTTTTTTAATAAAATAAGCAAAGATTTAAAAAATAATTTTACAAACAAAATAAAAAACAATGTGATTGCCGTTGGTGCATTCAGCTATTTATTTTTATTCTTGCAAGTTATATTATGGTATCAACTAATGACCGAAGGTCATTTTGTTACTACAAATTCATACTTTTCTTCATATTATGTTTTTACTACATTGCACGGAATACATTTATTGGGAGGCTTATTTTTTTGGGGAAAAATAAGTTCAAGAATATTTAAATTAAAAGAGAAAGAGTATGTTAAGGAGTCAAATAATCTTCATGCTCTATCTATTTATTGGTTATTTCTTTTTATAGTATGGTTAGTGTTTTTTTCTATCATGTTTATTTATAACGATTCAGTTATAGCGTGGTGCAAAGAATTAATTTCTTAAAATTATTTTATAAAAATAGAACTAGTAAAGCACCCACAACTGCAATTACTGCCAGCAATATATTTACTGACTTCAAATATTTTTTTGTTCTTAGGTTAGATTCTTTTTTAGAGAATGCTCCTGCTCCAAAAGAAATAACAAAGTAAAATAATAAAATCAGTAATAGAATAACTGCTAATATTTCAATTTTTTCTAGCATATAATCAACGTTATATTTGATATTTTGAATGATTCTTATGACATTTTGTCATAGGTTTTTATGTGGTATTTATTCTATATAAGCTTTTATGCACGCAGGTATTATATTTTTTCTAGTTATCCTTGGATCGGTACTCTTTCATATTTTTACACCGTGGTATTGGACCGACGTTGCATCAAATTGGGGAGGAATGGATGACACTATTACACTAACTTTCTGGGTAGGCGGTGGAGTTTTCATAGCAGTTTGCCTTTTTATGATTTACTGCGTTTTTAAATTTTCTTATAAAGAAGATCGAAAAGCTGAGTATAAACCTGAAGATAAAAAATTAGAAAGAATACTTACATGGGCAACAACATTAGGTGTTGCTGCTCTTTTAGCGCCAGGGCTTATTATTTGGAATCAGTTTATTAGCGTTCCAAAAAACGCAATCGAGATTGATGTAATGGCCTGGCAGTGGGGATGGCAATACAGATTACCAGGCGAAGACGGAAAATTAGGAACGACACAAGTAGTTAATATAAATGACAATAACCCTTTTGGAATTAATATAGATGATCCTTATGGAAAAGATGATGTGATGATCCAAAGCGATGTAATAAATTTAGAAAATAATAGACCAGTGAAAATCTTATTAAGATCAGTTGATGTGCTTCATAATTGGTATGTTCCACAATTCAGAGCAAAAATGGATGCAGTTCCAGGAATTGTAACTTATTATTGGTTTGAACCTAATAAAACAGGAAAGTATGAAGTTTTGTGTGCTGAATATTGTGGTGTTGGCCATTATGCTATGAGAGGTGGAGTTATAGTGCAAGATGATCAAGACTATGATAATTGGCTTCAAGACCAAGAAACTTTTTCTGATTTAATAGCAAAACAAAAAATTTTAGAAACTAGTAAAACAAAATTGGCAAAAAAATAAATTAAATGGTAAAAAAAAACTTATATAGAGAAAAAAATGTCAGAGGAATTTAACGATAACAAAACAATTCAGGCACAATCTTCAGAAAGTATTTCTGGTGGAGGCTCAGGCGCAGCAAATGATATAGATTATGTTAGACCTGCAGAAGTAGGTGAGCAGGATTTATACCATGGACATAGTTTTATTTCTAAATGGGTTTTTTGTCAGGATGCAAAAGTTATTGGAGTGCAATATTTTTTATTAGCAACCTTTACAGGAATAATTGGTCTTATTCTTTCCTGGTTAATGCGTTTACAATTAGGTTTTCCAGAATTAGCAGGCTTTATGACTGCAGAACATTATTATCAGTTTGTAACTATGCATGGAATGATAATGGTGGTTTATTTTTTAACAGCGCTCTTTCTTGGAGGTTTTGGCAATTTTTTAATTCCATTAATGGTTGGAGCAAGAGATATGGTTTTTCCTTATCTTAATATGGTAAGTTTCTGGATGTTTTTTATTGCAGTTGGAGTTTTATTGGCAAGTTTTTTTGTACCAGGCGGCCCGACTGGATCAGGTTGGACACTTTATCCTCCACAAGCAATTTTAGAAGGAACACCAGGATCTGGTTGGGGAATAATGTTAATGTGTATATCTTTAATTTTATTTGTAGCTGGATTTACTATGGGTGGGCTAAATTACCTAATTACTGTTTTGCAGGCTCGTACGAGAGGAATGACATTAATGAGGATGCCCCTAACAGTTTGGGGTATTTTTACAGCAACAGTTCTAGCAATGTTAGCTTTTCCTGCGCTTTTAGTAGGTGCGCTAATGATGAGTTTAGATAATTTACTTGGAACAAGCTTTTTTATGCCAACAATATTAAAAGCCGGAGAAGTTTTAGAATATGGCGGAGGAAGCCCAATTCTTTTTCAACACTTATTTTGGTTCTTTGGGCATCCAGAAGTTTATATAGTGGCATTACCTGCATTTGGAATAGTATCTGATTTAATTTCAGTACATTCTAGAAAAAATATATTTGGTTACAGAATGATGGTTTGGGCCATTGTTGGTATTGGAGCGCTAAGCTTTTTTGTTTGGGCTCATCATATGTATGTTAGTGGAATGAACCCTTGGTTTGGTTTCTTTTTCGCAACAACAACACTTATCATAGCAGTTCCTACTGCAATGAAAGTATATAACTGGATCTTAACTCTTTGGAGAGGAAATATAAGACTTAACACTGTTATGTTATGGTGTCTTGGTTTTATAGTTACTTTTGTAAATGGAGGTATTACAGGAATTTTTTTAGGAAATGTTACTGTAGATGTTCCATTGTCAGATACTTACTTTGTAATCGCCCACTTCCATATGGTTATGGGAATAGCACCACTTATGGTTATAATGGGTGCTGTATACCATTGGTTTCCACTGGTTGCAGGAAGAATGTTAGATGAAGGCCTTGGCAAATGGCACTTCTGGATAACTTTCTTAGGTGCTTATTCAATTTATTTTCCAATGCATTATTTAGGATTTATTGGAGTTCCAAGGAGATATTTTGAAATGTATGACAGTCCATACATGACCTCAGCTGTTGGAATGAATGAATTTATAAGTATTGCTGCTTTCATAGTTGGCGCCGCACAATTTATTTTATTCTATAATATTATAAAAACTTTAAAAGTAGGAAAACCGTCAGGACACAATCCTTGGAAAGCATGTTCACTAGAATGGCTTACACCTTCAGTGCCACCTGAACATGGTAACTGGGGCGACAAACTTCCAATAGTTCACAGATGGGCTTATGATTATAGTGTTCCTGGTGCAAAAGAAGATTTTATAACTCAAATCACACCACCAAGCGAAGTGGCTAACACAGAAGTAGAAAAAACATAAATCATTTATGTCTGATCCAAAGATAGAAGGCTACGTATTTAAACCCGGTTTTAAAGGAATGGCAGATGATACAGGCTCTGATCAAACTATGTTTAAAGGTGTTCACTGGGGCAAAGCAATGATGTGGATTTTTTTATTAAGTGATACATTTATATTTAGCTGTTTTTTAATTTCATATATGAAAGGCAGAGGATCAACCATAATTGATTGGCCAAATCCAAGTGAAGTTTTTGGACTACATGTATTTGGCGTTGATGTTCCATTACTGCTTATTGCTATTATGACTTTCGTATTAATCACAAGCAGTGGAACAATGGCTCTTGCAGTAAAATATGGTTATGAAAAAAATAGAAAAATGTGTGGTTGGCTAATATTAGCTACTGCAATAGGTGGTCTTACTTTTGTTGGAATGCAAGCTTTTGAGTGGTCAAAATTAATCCATGAAGGTGTGAGACCTTGGGAAAACCCTTTTGGTGCACCACAATTTGGCTCTTTTTTCTTCATGATCACAGGATTTCACGGCACCCACGTTTCAATAGGTGTAATTTTCCTTTTCATTTATGCATATAAAACTTTTAAAGGCCATTATGACGAAGGAAAAAGAGGCTGGTTTACAACAATGAAAGGTGACTACGTTGAAATTGAAATTCTAGGATTATATTGGCACTTTGTAGATTTAGTATGGGTGTTTATTTTTGCATTCTTTTATTTATGGTAAATTGAATTATGGACGAAACAAAAAAACAAGAACAAACAACAACACATAAGATAGGGATATATCTTTGGATATGGGGTCTATTATTCGTTTTAAGTTTTTTTTCATATATGGTGGACTGGTATCAATTCCAAGGATTACTTAGATGGTCTCTGATTTTAATATTTATGTTTTTAAAAGCAGGACTAATTATGGCTTTCTTCATGCATTTATTTTGGGAGCGTTATGCTTTAGTTAACGTTTTATTATGGCCCATGACAGCAATTGCATGTTTTATATTTCTTATGGTTGCAGAATTTGAATATACTGTTTTTACTAGAATTTTTTATTTTGTTGTAGGAGGATAACAATTTATGGATGGATATACTATATTAGCTGGTTTATTAATTTTTATATTATTATTTATTTACCTGACATGGTTTGGTTTTTCAGTAAAAATAGACAATGAACAAAATGAAAGTTCCGAAATTAAACTTAATCCTTATGATAATTTGCCACTACATAGAAAACTTATTGATAAAAAGAATAATAAAGTTGGAGTTTTTGACTTAGGAAACCATATTCTAATTATAGGATTTGTATTGATTGTTATATTTGTGGCTTTAAACGTTGATTAAAAGTGACTGCTAGCACACTCAATAAAAAAACTATTTCATTTAATTTTTTATCTTATCTTAAATCTTTATTGCTATTAATGAAACCAAGAGTAATGTCTTTGGTTATCTTTACATCTACAGTTGGATTGTTAACAGCTCCAGTCACAATTCCATTTTATAATTCTTTAATTGGCATTTTTTTTGTTGCAATGGGAGCTGGCGCAGCTGGAGCTTTAAACATGTGGTACGAGGCAGATTTGGATAAGTTAATGACACGAACTTGTTTAAGACCCATCCCAACAGGCAAAGTAAACAGAAATCATGCTTTAATTTTTGGTACTGCACTTTCGGTAATATCTGTTTTGGGACTAAATTATTTTGCAAATACTATTTCGGCTATTTTGTTATTTTCCACAATTTTCTTCTATTTGTTTATTTATACAATTTGGTTAAAAAAACTAACTCCACAAAATATTGTTATTGGAGGTGCATCAGGAGCGCTGCCACCCGTTATCGGATGGACTATAGCAACTAACTCACTATCTTTTGAACCGATCACTTTCTTTTTAATCATATTTTATTGGACACCATCTCATTTTTGGGCCTTGAGTCTTTATAAGGCTAAAGATTATGCGAAAGCAAAAATTCCAATGTTGCCAATTACCAATGGAATTGAAGAGACTAAAAAAAAAATATTTGTTTATTCGCTTTTTATGCTGCCAATAGTTTTACTTCCTTATTACATAGGTTTTGCAGGTCAGATATTTTTAATTACTTCTTTATTACTGACACTATATTATAATTACATTTGTTACGATTTATTCAAATTTAAAAAGAATAAATTTGAACTAAAAAAGGCTAAAAAAGTATTTTCTTACTCAATTTTATATTTATTTTTGCTATTTGTTTTATTTTTGATAGACCAGATTATAAGATAAATAATTCTATTCATTTTATAAGAAAATGGTAAAAAAAATTCATGAGATATGTAAGTACTAGAGATAATTCTAAAGATTATAGTTTTGAAGAAGTTTTTATAAAAGGTTTGGCTGATGATGGGGGCCTTTATGTGCCTAAATCATTAAAAAAATATAGCACCCAAGAATTGTCAGGGCTTAAAAATTTAAATTATAATGGGTTATCTACTGAAATAATAAATCAATTTTCATCAGATTTTATCTCTAAAGAAGACCTTTCATCTTTAATTAAAAAATCATATTCACTATTTAGAGAGAAAGAAGTTGTTAAAATTTCAAGCATCGGTGAGCTTAAACTGCTAGAATTATTTCACGGCCCAACATTAGCTTTTAAAGATGTGGCAATGCAATTTATTGGAAATTTGTATGAATATTATTTGAGTAAAAATGGTAAAAAAATAAATATAGTTGTTGCAACTTCTGGAGACACAGGTGCGGCAGCCATAGATGCCATCAAAGGAAAATCTAATTTAAATATATTTGTCTTACATCCAAACAATAAAATTTCTTCCGTACAAAGAAAAATAATGACAACAGTTGAAGAAAAAAATGTTTTCAACATTGCAATAGATGGAAATTTTGATGATTGTCAAAATATTGTTAAACAAATGTTTTCCGATCTAGAGTTTTCTAAATCTATAAATATGTCAGGAGTAAATTCAATAAATTGGGTAAGAATTATTGCTCAAGCAGTGTATTATTTTTACTCATATTTTAAATTAGGCAAAGAAAATATTTCTTTTTCAGTTCCAACAGGAAACTTTGGTGATGTTTTTGCAGGCTACCTTGCAAAAAAAATGGGATTACCAATTGATAAGTTAATTGTTGCAACAAACGAAAATGATATTTTGCATAGAGCTATTTCAAAAGGAGATTATTTTTCAAAAGAAGTGAAAGAAACAATATCACCAAGTATGGATATTCAATTAGCAAGTAACTTTGAAAGATTAATTTACTATGTAAATAATTCCAACTCTGAAAAAACAGCAGAAATTATGAAAAAAGTTAAGCAAAATTCTTATCAAATTAAAAAGAAAAATTTAGATATAATTCAAAAGGATTTTTTATCTGAAAGTTGTAATGAACAAGAAACATTAGACATTATTAAAAAAAACCATGAAGAAAATAATATAATATTAGATCCTCATACAGCAGTTGGAGTAGGGGCTGCAAAAAAACTATCTTTTAATGATTGTGTAGTTTTATCAACAGCACACCCATGCAAATTTCCAGATGCTACAAATAATGCAATAAATAAGCATGAAAAATTACCACAGGAACTTCAGCATGTGCTTAATAAAAATGAGAATTTTCAAGTATTAAAAAACAATACTGAAGATGTTAAAAACTTTGTTAAGAGCAAAGTTTAAAGGGGCGTTCTGTTTCCCGCCCTTGGTCAGATAGTACCATAAAATATATCTTTTTGAAAAGGTACATAGTTAGGCACATAGTAATTTAAGTTTTTTTTGTAATAGATTTGTGTTTGAGGTACCTAGTAATATTTGATTAAACTTACTTTATGAATAAACTCCCCCAGAATGAATTTTGATCAAATAATTCCTATAATCTATTTGATTGGTGTGTTGATACTAGTACTGCCTAGTTTTTTGCAATCAAATTCTAAACTAAAACAACTTCTTGCCAATCTTTCAATATGGGTAATTATTGTTTTAATAGTTACTACAATTTCTTATTTTTTATTTAAATAATTATTTTTTTCTACTTTTTTTAAGGGGTGTTCTGTTGCCCGTCCCTTGATTAATAATATACAGAATATAACACTTTTTCAAAAACTTCGTGTAGTGTTTTGCTCATTTTGCTGATTTCTTGTTTTGAGAGTTCTATGTAAATATGCTAATTCTAAATTAGTAAATTAATGAACAAGTGGACAAAAATCAGTGTAGAACTAGCAAATAAAAGCAATTATTTGGACCGATTATTTAATGTTTATCCAACTATTCAAGAAAAAAAAAGAAAAATAAATTCAGAAATAATTGAAAAAATTAATAAATATTTTAAGTCAAAAAACAATATAGAATTATTTTTAGTTTTAATTAAATTGGAACTTTTTCCAATTAAAGACTCTTATGTTGCTTTTTTCAAGAGAAGTCCAGATTCAATAAAAAATAATCCTGCCCAATTAAAAAGAATATGTAATCGAGTATATGATATGGGGTTAGAAAATCTTTTGGAAAAAATCATAGAACCCAAGGAAACAAATAGACAAATAGGTCCAATGTTTAAAAATTGGATTAAAAAAACAACTTTTTGCATACCTAAATTAGATATTGATAATTTTGATCAACAAAAAAATGGGATAATGGTTGCCAGTGATGATCAAATGAAAAATTACGCAAAAAAAAAGTTAAATTATACCTCAAATAAAGGTCTTGATTTCATTGCAAAAAAAGAGGGTAAACACTTGATTGGAGAAACTAAATTCTTAACAGATTTTGGGGGACATCAAAATGCACAATTTAACGATGCTATAAATGTTTTTAAATCTGGTGCAAAAAATTGTGAAGTTATTGCAATATTGGATGGAATAATTTACCTTGAAAGAGGAAAGTTATACAATTCTTTTCTAAATGAAAATAAAAATTTCCCAATTTTTAGTGCTTTAGTTTTGGATTTATATTTAAAAGAATTTTAATGAAAAAAAATTTATTAATCAAATCAGAAAACTTAATTGGATTAGATTATTTATTGAATAATAACTTTTCTAATAAGGTTGATTTAATTTATATTGACCCTCCATTTTCAACTAATAATGTTTTTACAATAGGATCAGGAAGAGCATCAACTATAAGCAGAACAAAATCAGGAAAAATCGCATATACAGATAATATTAAAGGTGAAGATTTTATATCTTTTTTAAAGGATAGACTAATATTGCTGAGAGATCTTTTAAGTGAAAAAGGATCTATTTACCTTCATATTGACTATAAAGTAGGTCATAAAATTAAAATTTTGATGGATCAGGTTTTTGGAGAAAAAAATTTTAGAAATGACATTACAAGAATTAAATCTAACCCAAAAAACTTTAAAAAATTAGGTTATAGCAACGTGAAAGATCTTATTTTGTATTATACAAAATCAAGTAATCCAATATGGAATGAACCTAGAGATCCTCACAGTGAAGAAGATATAATGAGATTATTCCCAAAAATTGATGATAAGGGTAAAAGATATACAACGGTTCCTATTCATGCACCAGGTGAAACTACTAAGGGAAAGACAAGTGAATTATTTAAAGGCATGAAACCACCAAAAGGACGACATTGGAGAGTGAATCCAGATTTACTAAATAAATGGGATAAAGAAGGTTTGATTGAATGGTCAAAAAATAATAATCCAAGAAAAAAATTTTATTATGAAGAAAGTGAGGGAAAAAGAATAACTGATATATGGAATTTTAAAGATCCTCAATATCCAATTTATCCAACGGAAAAAAATTTAGATATGTTAAAATTAATAATTAAAACTTCTTCAAATCAAAACAGTATAGTCCTGGATTGTTTTTGTGGTTCAGGTTTAACTTTGATGGCATCCCAAGAACTTGGAAGAAGGTGGATTGGCATAGATAATTCTGTTAGTGCAATAGAAATTTCTAAAAAAAGACTTAGAAAAAAAACGCTATTTGATAATGATTTTGATTATTTAAATCTTTTATCAACAAAAACAAAAAAAAAAATTAAAACAACTCTTTAACTTTACTGTATTTGATATTTGAATTGGATTAACGGTTTCCTATAGTTAAGGGGCGTTCTGTTGCCAGGTGCCCCTATTATAAATTTGCAGCTTCTCTAGCGATTAAATCTACTTCGTTATTTAATCTATCTGTTGAATGTGCTTTTACCCAATTCCAACTTATTTCAAATTCATTAGCTAAATGATCTAACTCTGTCCAAAGTTCTTTATTTTTAACCTCTTGTTTGTTTGCAGTTTTCCATCCATTTTTTTTCCATTTATGGATCCACTCTGTTATTCCTGACTTTACATATTTAGAGTCTGTAAAAATTTGAACTTTGCTGCCTTTTGGAATTTTTTTTAAAGCTTCAATTGGAGCAAGTAACTCCATTTGATTATTTGTAGTATTTTTTTTATTTCCTTTAATCTCAGTTTTTTTTCCATCATCAATGATTATTGCTGCCCATCCGCCATTTCCTGGATTTTCTAAACAAGAACCATCGGTATAAATTTTAATCATTTAATTATAATAATTATTAAAATTGTTAAATTGATTATGCACTTTAAGTTTTTGAATATATTCCCTTGGATTCTTTATTTTAATAACAGCATTTTTTGGAGTGTTTAAGTAATCATAGGTTCTTGTTAATAAATATCTAAGAGCTGCACCTTTGCATAAGATATTTAAAGATTTTTTTTCTTTATCAGAGAATTTTCTTATTTTTGAGTAACCTTTAATAAGATTTGTTGATTTTTTCTTATTAAATATAAATTTATTATTTTTTTTATCAAAGCATAGTGCATTGACACATATAGCAATTTCGTACATTAAAAAATCATTACATGCAAAATAGAAATCTATATATCCGTGAAATTTATTCTTCTTAAAAAAAATATTATCAATGAATAAATCAGCATGAATAATTCCATAAGGTAAATTTTTTGGCCATTTATTTTTTATTTGAAGGAAGCTATTTTTCATTAAACTATTTAAATTGGGGTTTATAATTTTAGATTTATTTCCAATTTTATTTAATAGTTTTGGCCAATCTTTTAAAGATAAAGAATTTTTTCTATAAAGTTTTATTTTTTTTGATACCCTATGAAATTTAGCTATATTTTTTCCAATTTCATAACAGTTTTTTGTGTTTAATTTTAACTTATCTTTTCCTTCAACAAAGGAAACAACGGAAGCTGTTTTGTTTTTTATTTTTATTAAAAAAATTCCCCTTTTATTTTTTTGAGGCTTTGGACAATTAATTTTATATTTACTTAATTTGTCCATTAAATTCATAAAGAAGGGTAAGTCTTTTTTTTGAACCCTTTTTTCAAAAAGTGTAAGTATGAATTTTTTGTCTTTTGTTTTTAAAAGATAATTAGTATTTTCGATTCCTTTTTTAATACCTTTGAAATGAATTATTTTTCCTAAATTATAATTTTTTTCAATTGACAGAATGTCTTTTGAAGAAATTTTTGTATAAATTGCCATCTAGTTTAATTTTCCTGGAATTTTAAATGTTATATTTTCCTTAACTATTTCTATTTCTTCTATCGCTACTGTAAATTGTTTTTTTAAATTATTTATAAAATTATTAACCAATATTTCAGGCGCGGAAGCCCCTGATGAAATTCCTATAGTTTTGTATTTTTCAATTTCATCAAAAGGTACGGCGCTTTCTGAATGAATTAATCTTGAATTTGCACATCCAGAATTTATTGCAACTTCAACCAGTCTTAAAGAATTAGATGAATTTCTGCTTCCAAGAACAAAAAACATATCACATTCCTTTGCTATTTTTTTTACTGCAGCTTGTCTATTTGTTGTAGCATAACAAATATCTTCTTTTTTTGGCTCTCTAATTTCTGGAAATTTTTTCTTTAAAGCTGATATTATTTCTTTTGTATCGTCAACAGAAAGAGTTGTTTGGGTAACAAAAGCTAATTTTTTTTTTGATTTATTTTGATAATTTTTAGCATCATCAATATTTTCAATTAGATCTATTTCACCCTCAGGGATTTGACCCATAGTTCCTATAACTTCAGGGTGATTTTTGTGGCCAATTAATAAAATTTGCACTCCATTTTTATTTAAATTTTCGGCCTCTCTATGAACCTTTGATACAAGTGGACATGTTGCGTCCACATATTCCATTTTAAAACTTTTTGCTTCAACAGGAACGTTTTTTGGCACTCCATGAGCAGAAAAAATTACTGGTCTAGTTTTATCTTTTATTTCATGAAGTTCTTCAACAAAAATAGCGCCAATTTTTTTAAGACCATCAACCACATGTTTATTGTGAACAATTTCATGTCTTACATAGACTGGTGCCCCATATTTATTAATACTTTTTTTTACAATTTCTATAGCACGCTCTACGCCAGCACAGAAACCACGCGGGGCGGCAAGTAAAATTTTAATTTCTTTGCTTTTCATTTTTTTCTAAAAGATATTCCAGCAATATATGTGGAAAGGTTAAAGACGCCAAACCAATAAATATTACTTTTGATATAGCATTATTCAAGAAGTAGTAATTATTTAAAAAAAATAGAGAAATTAAGAATAAAATAGCAGTTAAAATAGTTAATGGCATTGCTTTTATTAAAAATTCTTTAAATCCTTTAAGAATTTTTTTTTTATTCAGCTCATTAGACAACTTAAATGAATGTCTAATAGAATGCAAAAAGCAAAAATAAATTGTAAATGCCAAAATTGGACTCATGAAATAGTTAAGTAGCAAGATGGAAATAAAATCCATCAAAAGCAATGATTTAATATCAATTTTTTTATTTAATGAAATAATAATATTTGCAAATAAACTAATTGCTATAAATAAGTATAGAAATTCATTCGATATAAATAAACTTTCCGAAATATCAAAATTTAAATTATTGAAAATATTTAATGTTTCATTTGTATGTAATAATAATGGAGCTGTTATCACAAGAGATCCTTTAAAAAAGTAAATTAAATCAAAATTAGATTTATCGTTTATAAACTCCGAGTCTTCTTTGCCAAAATGATATGATGCAACTATTAAAAAAATTAATAATAAAATTTTAGAAAATAATAGCCATAATAGGATTATACTTACTCCTATAGAAATATACAAAATATAGAATGTTGAAATAGATTTATAATTAAGAAGTTTTAATAATTTTTTTCCTTTTATATGATCCAATGCTCCATGCGAAATTCCTAAACTTAATATAAGAAACAAACATAAAATAAGTAGACGATTATCTCTTAAAAATTCAAATGCCGATAATAATATACATAAATTAAAAAAAATTAACGAATGATAATAATTTATTTTATTCATCTAATTTAAAAAATATTTTTAATAAATATCCATTTAGGCATTTTTAAAATTATTCCTAGATCTTCAAAAATGTTACTTTTATTTGATAGAAATTTTATAACTGTTTTGGATGATGCTTTAAACATATTTAAAAATATTTTTGGCATTTTATCTGGATTATTTTTCAAAACATTTAAAAATATATTATCAAGGACCTCATATTTTTTTCCAATATGGTAAGCTTTTGTATTGTGAATTTTTTCAATATTATTAGTTATATATTTGCTATGATCCTGGATATTAAGAAAAGTATATCCAGTACTTAAACGGGTCATGCCTCCAGCAGATCCAATATTAATTTTATTTTTACCCGTTTTATTCAATGGATAGAACAAAGGTATAGCTCCTTCTTCTTGATAATTTATCTTGTAGTTTTTAATTTTAAGAGTTTCTTTAATATATTTTTCTAATTGAATATCATAATCATTTAATGTTATGTCATCCATTTTAGATAGCCAAGTTGTTTCAATTAAAGCCTTATTTTTTTTAAAAGGCAAAGTGTAAAAAAAATGAACATTGTCTCTTTGATCACAGTCAAAGTCCATTAAGTTAAATATTTCATCATCGAAAATATCTCTAGAGGTTTCAATTTCTATACCTTTGAAATGTTGCCAAACATTTGATCGATCAGCGTTGTTCAACGGAATGCTATTAAATATAAATGAATTCTCTAAATTTAATTGTTCTGAATTTTTAAAAAATTGAATATTTTTATTTTGAGCTAATTGATTTAAGACTTTTTTATAAAATAGGCCACTGTCGACTGTTTGGTAAGGAAACTCTCTATTAACAACTTCATGGGATCCTAAATTAGAATTAATAGAAAAACTGTTCCAAGCTTTGATAACGCAGTCCTCAAAATTATGTTCAATAACTTTCCAAAAAGACCAAGTTTTATCTCTTTTATATTCATCTCTAGTTTCAACTATAGCTAATGTTTTATCTTTTAATTTTTTATTTATATCAAGTTCATAAGCTAAAGATAAGCCCGCACAACCAGCACCTAAAATTATATAATCAAATTCTTTCATCTAGATTTACTTCCCCATTTATAATTTCATGTTCTCTCATTCTTTGATGAGGCTCTATATCTATTAAAAATAGTTTTACTAAATCCAATATAGAAAAGATTGTTTGGTATATTTTACCAAAATTATTAACATAAATTTTTCCTGATTTTTCGTAATTCTCCATATTTCTTTTTTGTATAATCTTTCTTCCAATTTGTCTGTAAACTCTTCTAGCCACGATTATTGCAAACCTATACTTAAATGGAATTTTCTTTAAAGAACTAAATGAACTTTCATAAAACATATCTGCCAGCTTCAGTGTTGCTAAAATATTTTCAAAATCTGGTTTTATATATTGTCTATTCATTTTTTGATCTTCAATTACATCTCTAGCTATATTTGTTAATTGCATTGCAATTCCTAAATCTATAGCCCCTTTTAAAGATCTTGTGTCATTTACATTTAGTATTTTTGCCATCATTAAACCAACTGTACCGGCAACCCTATATGAATAAACAAGCAAATCTTTTACTGATCTAAAATGAACCTTTTTTTTTAAATCTGAACTAATACCTTCGATTAAATCATCTAAAATAATTCGTTTAATATTATTATTATCTGCAAGGATAATCATATCGTTAACAATTAATTCATGTTCATTCCTGCCAGGTAATTGTTTGTCATTATGATCTAGTTCATAATTATTTCTAAAAATATTTTTAGTTTCATTAAATCTTTCTATTTTTACTTCCAAGTTATCTTTTTCGTCTACCAATTCATCTAGAATTCTACAAAATGCGTAAAGTCTAGAACAATCATGGTAAATGTTTTTTGGCAAAAAAAATCCAGCCCAATTAAAGGATTTAGCAAAAAGAGCTAGATAGTTTTTCTTTATCATTGAATTATTTTATCCAATACTTTGGCAGAAGATAGAACGCCAGGCACACCAGCTCCTGGATGAGTTCCTGCTCCTACAAAATAAAGTCCGTTATATATTTCTGATTTATTATGAAATCTAAAGTAGGCAGATTGAGAAAATTTTGGTTGAATAGAAAAACCAGAACCATATTTGGTATTTAAATCTTTCTCAAAATAATTGGGAGTTAAATAAAAATCTTCAACAATATTTTCTCCTAGGTTGGGCATCAGATCTTTTTCCATTTTATCAATAACTAAATTTTTTATTTTATCTCCCTCAGTTTCCCAATTAATATTCGATTGATTATTAGGAACTGGAACAAGAACATAAAAACAATCATGTCCTTCAGGAGCCATTGATTTATCCGTCGCTGATGGCCTATGTAAGTAATAGCTTATATCGTTATTTAATCTTTTATTATCAAATATATCTTCCAAATGTTCTTTATATTTGTTACCAAATTTAATTGTATGGTGTTCAATATCTTTATAAATTTTTTTTGTTCCAAAATAATAAACAAATAATCCCATAGAATATTCCATTCTATTTTTTTTCCATTTAAATAATATAGAATTATTTTTATTCTCATTTAATAAATTTTCATAAACTGCCGGTGGGTCAGCATTGCATATAATGTAATTTGCATTTATATTTTGATCATTATCTAATTGAACACCTTTTATTTTTTTATTATCTAAAATAATTTTTGTTACTTCATGACCTTTAATTATTTCAACTCCAGTTTCATTCATTAATTTTTCTAAACCATTAATTATATTTCCCGTTCCACCCATTGAATAATGAATTCCCCATTTTTTTTCTAAATATAAAATTAATCCATAAATTGAAGTTGTAGTGAAAGGATTTCCACCAACTAAAAGTGGATGCATGCTTAAAATTCTTCTTAATTTTTCATTTTTGATATAGGAAGAAACTAAAGCATAAACTGATTTGTAGCTCTTTAATTTTAATAAAGCCGGCAATTGCTTCATCATTACAAATGGTCTATCAAATGGAACATCTGCAAGTTCGGTAAAACCTTTATCAAAAATTTTTTTTGTAAAATTTACTAATTTTAAATACCCCTCAACATCTTCTTTACTAATTTTTTCAATTTGATTTTTCATTTCAGTTTCATTACCAGAATAATTAAATTTAGATTTATCCTCAAAAATAAATTGATACCATGTGTTAAGTGGCACTAGATCTATATAATCTTTGGAATTTTTATTAAACAATTCAAACAGTTCATTAATTAAATAAGGAGCAGTTATTACAGTTGGTCCTCCATCAAAAGTAAATCCATTTCTTTTAAATACTCTTGCTCTTCCACCAAGATCATTTTGTTTTTCTACCAATGTTACTTTATGACCTTTTGCTTTAAGACGCAGTGCAGCTGCAATACCACCAAAGCCTGAACCTATTACTATTGAATTCATAATATATAAATTTAACCTATATCAGTTAAATTTTAAGAATTAATTTTTTTTAATTCTGCTTTAGTTTCTTCAAGATTTTTATCAAAAAGTTTGTCTAGTTTTGATTTATCTACCGATGTAGTTATGATTTTTTTGACTGACTCAACTGCTATTTTTATAGATGTATTTTTTATGTCTTTAATAGCATTTTCTTTCATTTGATTAATTTTCTGTTGAGCTGCATTTTTTTTGATTTCTGAGGAATTGTGAAACTTTTCATTCATTTCTAACACAAGCTTTTCGCCATCATCCTTAGCCTGCTTTAACATTTTATTTACTTCTTTGTCGGCTGAGTCCAGTTTTTTTTGAGTTTCATCTAAAATATTTTTAGTTTCGGATCTTAGCTTTTCGCTTTCATTAATCTCTTTTTTTATATCAGTTATCATATTGCTTAACAGCTCGTTTATTTTTTTTGGTATTTTCAAATAAACTAAAGCTCCAAAAAAAATTACAAATGATACCGCTACCCAGAATGTTGCGTCAAAAGTCATAAAGTTTTATTTTTGCTCGAGATATCACTAACAATCGCAGTAATACTGCTGTTATTTACATTAACGCCGATTAATTGATTAATTACATCGGCAGAAGTTTCAATTGCTATTTTATTTATTTTTTCAGGAGATTTTTTTTTAAGTTCTTCGATCTCAGCTTCTACAATTTTAAGTTCTTTATCTATTTCTTCCTCAAGTTTTTGTCTTTTATTATTAATATCATCTAATAATTTTTTTCTTGATTCATTAAATAGATTTTTTGCATCAATTTTTGATTTTAAAATAATATTATCAAACTCTTTTAATTTAGCTTCACTCTCATTTCTTTGTTTTTCTGCAAGTTCTAAATTTTCTAAAACTTGTGATTTTCTAGTTTCAAGATTATCACTTATTTTTGGTAAAATTATTTTAGATAAAACCAAATATAAAATTCCAAAAGTTATAACTAGCCAGAATATTTGAGAAAACCAAAACTCAGGATTAAGTTGAGGCATGCCTCCACTTTCAGCCGCCTGTATAAAATTTATAGATAAAAAATATACAGCTAGTGTTTTTACTATTATTTTTTTAAACATTAATTAAAATGCAAATAAAATAATTAATGCAACAACTAATCCAAATAATCCAGTTGCTTCCGCTAATGCGAAACCCAACAATAGGTTTGGAAATTGTTTTTGAGCTGCTGAAGGATTTCTCATCGCTCCAGAAAGGTAATTACCGAAAATAATTCCTATTCCAACTCCTGCGCCCGCTAGAGCAATAGCTGCTAAGCCTGCCCCAATCATTTTTGCTGCTTCTAGTTCCATTATATCCTCCTTTAATTAATACTAATGGTGTAAATTTAATGCATCATTTAAATAGATGCACGTTAATATTGCAAATACATATGCTTGTAGAAATGCTACCAAGATTTCTAAACCGGTAAGTGCAACTGAAAAACCAAGCGGAAGCCATCCTCCCACTATTCCAAGACTTACTACGAAGCCTCCGAATACTTTCATCATTGTGTGTCCTGCCATCATATTGGCAAATAATCTAACCGAAAGACTAATCGGTCTGCTTAAATATGAAATAATTTCTATAACCACTATCAATGGCAATAAAACCATAGGTACTCCACTTGGCACAAATAGTTTTAAATATCCTAACCCGTGTTTAATAAAACCAATTATTGTTACTCCAATAAAAATGAATGCCGCCAAAACAAAAGTTACAATTATATGGCTAGTTACTGTAAAAGTGTATGGTATCATACCCAACATGTTGCAAAATAAAACAAACATGAATAGTGAAAATATAAATGAAAAATAAGGTTTAGCTTTTGTACCTGCCGTGTCGCTTATCATTTTAGATACAAATGAATAACTTAATTCGCCAAGTAATTGTAATTTACTTGGAATAATTGAATTTTTTTTTGTTCCAAAGTTAAATATTAAAAGAATAGTAATTGTACTGATTGCCATGAACAGGCTTGCATTGGTAAAAGAAATATCTATTTCACTAATTTTAATTTCTGGCCCAATTCTGTAGACATTGAATTGAGTCATCGGATTTGCTGCCATGTTTATCTAGTCTTTCTGCATTTTTTTTGCTGATCTGATAACATTCATAATTCCCGCTGCCACACCAATAAAAAAAAATATTATTATTAACCAGGGCTTAGTATCAAACCAATTGTCTAAAATAAACCCTATAATTGTGGCTACTAATACCGCAGATACCAACTCAGTGCTAAGCTGAAAAGCCTTACCAAAGCTAGATTTTTCGTTGTCCTTATTGGATTGGTTTTTATTTTTATATTTAGATTTTGCAATTTTTAAGCGAGTTTTTAAGTCGTCAGGCATTTTAAGCAACTAGGCTTTCAGCTTTTTGTAAATCTACAGATACTAACTGACTTATGCCTTTTTCTGGCATTGTAACACCATAGAGTCTATCCATCTTAGACATTGTTAAAGCATGGTGAGTTACAATTATAAATTTTGTTGCGGTAATTCTTGTTAGTTCCTCCAGAAGATTACAAAACCTAGTAACATTTGCATCATCTAGGGGGGCATCCACTTCATCTAGTACACAAATTGGAGCCGGATTAGTTAAAAATACAGCAAAGATCAGAGACAATGCAGTTAGTGCCTGCTCGCCTCCAGATAATAATGTAATTGATTGAAGTCTTTTGCCTGGTGGGCTAACTAATAAATCTAACCCCGCGTCTAAAGGATCATCAGAGTCAACAAGTTCAAGCCTTGCATTTCCTCCATTAAAAAGTTTAGTGTAAACTTCGTTGAATTTTCTGTTTACTTTATCAAATGCATCTAGAAGTCTTTCTCTTCCTTTTTGATTTAATTTGTTAATACTATCTTTAAGTTTGGTTATAGCTGTAACAATATCCTCTCTATCTTTTTCCATTTTGGTAATTTCATCTTTATATTTTCCCGTCTCTTCGTCTGCTCTTAAGTTTACAGATCCTAAATTATCTCTATCTCTTTTTTTTTTATCTAATAATTCTTCTTGACCAACTGTATCTGGAAAATCTTCTTCTTTTTCTAAATTTGAAAATTCTAAAAGTTTTTCTTCTTTAATATATAATTCACTTTCAACTCTTTCAACTAAATCACTTTTTCTTTTGTTTAATCCAACTATAGTTGCATTTGCGCTTGCTCTTTTTTCTCTAACATTTATAGAACTTTCTTTAATTTCATTTAATTTATTTTTATTTTCTTCAAGCTGTTGTTCAAAAGTATTTATCTTAACCTCATTATTTCCTTTTTCATTTTCAGAAATTCTAAGATTTTCAGAAATTTGACCTTTTTTTTCTGCATTTAGATTAGGTTGTTTTTCTAAGTCTGATAATTTATTATTAAGTTTTTCTTTTCTATCACCTAATTGGATAATCATTTTTTCGGAATTGACTAACAAATTTTTCCAACTTTCAATTTCTGTATCTATATTATTAATTCTCTCTTTTCTTTTTGTGGAATCTTTTTTTATATTTTGGTTTTTACTAAAGCTGTTGGCGTATTCTTCTATTATTGTTTTACAATTATCAAGAATAGTTATTGCTTCAGTATTTTTTTGAGTATTTATCAATTCCTTAATCTTATCTATCTCAATATTTAACTTATTTTTTGCGGCAACCAGATCTTCGTTAGACTGTTTTTCTGTATCATAG
>QCLN01000003.1 GCA_003214525.1 Pelagibacteraceae bacterium AG-414-M23
TCATAAATCAAAGTTTTAAAAAACATCAGCTTATCATAGTTTATGATCAAAAAGATAAGACCGATATTCCCTATATAAAAAAAATTTTAGGAAATAAAATTAAATATAAAATTATCACAAATAATAAGAATTTAGGGGTAGGCAAATCGAGAAATGTTGGTATCAAATATTCAAAATCAAAGTATATAGCATTTTGTGATGCCGATGACATCTGGCATAAAAATAAATCACAAATACAGTTAAAAATAATGAAGAAAAATAATTTAAACTTTTCACATACTGACTATAATTTAATTAATATTCATAATAAAATCATAGGGCAAATGATCGTTAAAAATAAATTAGGTTATTATGAATTACTAAAATCATGCGATATCGCTTTGTCGTCTGTAATAATAAAACGTTCAATATTAAAAAAATCTCTAAGATTTGGTCACACTAAAACAAAAGAGGATTTCTTACTCTGGTTAAAAATATCTAAAATTTCAGAAATTTATGGTATAAATAAGAAGCTTTTATCTTGGAGAAAAACAGAAAATTCACTCTCTAGTAATATTTTACAAAAAATTTACGACGCTTATATAGTCTATAAAAAAATCGAAAAAAAAAATTCTTTAATAACAATTTTCTATGTAATAAGACTCTCAATGTACTACTTATTCAAAAAAATTAATCAGAAACTTTTATAATGATAATAATCAAAATTATTATTGGATTTATATCTCATTTGATAATTAATTTTTTATTATTGAAAAAAAAATTTTTACTAGATGATCCCAATTATTTAATTCATAAAAAATTTGTCAATAATAATAATCAGATTGTTTTATCTGGTGGACTAGTCTTTATTTTATTATTTTTATTTTTTCCAACTACAAGTTTAAATTTAAAATTATTTATTTTTTTAATTTTTCTAATTGGAATTATATCTGATTTAAAAATACTAAATGTTCCATCTTTAAGATTTTTATTACAATTTTTAGTTGTTATAAGTTTTGTTTACTTATTAGATATTCGTATTTCTTTCACAGATTTAAAGTACCTAGATATTATTCTAGAATATAAAATATGTAGCATTTTATTCTCAGTATTTTGTATTCTTGTTTTGATGAATGGTTCAAATTTTTTTGATGGTTTAAATACCCTAGTTATAGGATACTTTATTTTAGTTTTATTTACTCTACTTACTTTAACCAAGTTATTTAATATTGATTATGATTTAACATTGATAAATAATTTAGTTCCAATACTACTTGTAATATTATTTTTCAATTTCTTAAATAAAAGTTTTATAGGTGATTCTGGCGCTTATTCGATTTCATGTCTAACTGGATATATATGTATTGATTTTTTTAAAAATATTCAGGATTTCTCAGTTTTATTTATAGTGATAATTTTGTGGTATCCAGCATTTGAAACCCTATTTTCTATTATAAGAAAAATATTGTTTAAATTTAATCCAATTTATCCAGACAATAAACATTTGCATCATTATTTATACAATTTTGTAAATTCTAGAATAAAAAAAAGTTTTTTTTCTAATATTATTGCGGCAAATTTAATTAATTTCTACAATTTAATAATATTTATTGCTGCTATATTTAATTATAAAAATTCATTCTTTTTATCATTTATTTTAGGAACAAATATTATTGTTTATATATATTTATATAACATATTAAAAAATGAAAGATAAAATAGCTTTTTGTATTTGTACTAAAAATAGAAAATTGAAACTCAAAAAAAATTTATCATCACTGCTGAAATTAAAAAATTTCAAACAGTACAATATAGAAATAATTATCGTCTCAAATGATCAATTTGACTATAAACAACTTTTGTATAAATTTAGTAAAACTTTTAAAATTAAATATTTCAAAGAGAAATTATCAGGTGTTTCACATTCGAGAAATAAAATTTTGAAAATACTTAAAAGAAAAAAATATAAATATGCAGCCTTCATTGATGATGATTGTATAATTAGTAAAAATTGGCTTATCTCAATGATCACAATGATTAAAAAAAAAAGAGCAGATATAATCACAGGACCACAAATTTCTCAGTCAAGGAATATATATTTGAAAATCATGGAAAGAAAAAATACTCATGCAAAAAAAATTAAATGGGCCTCAACAAATAACGTTTTTTTTAAGACTGTAGCAATAAAAAATAATATTAAATTTTCAGTAAAACTTAATGAGATAGGTGGCGAAGACCAGCTATATTTTTTAAAATTGAACAAATTAGGAAAAAATATTTTATGGAATTCACAGGCACCAGTTTATGAGATGGTTGATAAAAAACGGGAAAATTTTTGGTGGTTTTGTAAACGTAATTTAAGATATGGAGCATCTTCTATAATTATATATAGAACTGCGGAAGGTTTCTTTATTGGAAATTTTATTATTGTATTAAAAATGTTAAATGATTTATCTAATTCATTTATCTTTTTATTTAAATCCATTCTCTTATCGAAAATAAATTTTTTTAGATCGATTATGTATTTTTTAAGATTAATTGGTTGTTTCATTGGTATTACTGGTCTACAAATCAAAGAATATAAGTGAATGAAAAAAATAAAAATAATAAATTTTAAAAATAAAAATATATTATTAAAAAAAAATTGTGTCCTTTGCTCATCTACGAAAATATACTCTGTTATAAATTTTGGAGGAACACCATTAGCGAACTCCTATCCGATAAATAAAAAATTTAAAGAAAAGTTTTTTAATTTAAGCTGCGTACTGTGTGAAAGCTGTGGTCATTTGCAATTAAAAGAATTAATAAATCCAAAACTCATGTTTGATAATTATTTGTATGTTTCAGGAACATCCAAAGTACTTGTGAATCATTTTAAAACATATGCAGATAAAGTGATAAAAAAAATAGGTTTGAATTCAAATTCCTCAATCTTAGATATTGCTTGTAATGATGGAACTTTCTTAAATTTTTTTAAAAAAAAAAAATTTAATTCTGTGGTAGGAGTGGACCCAGCAAAAAATCTAAAAAAATATAACAAAGAAAAAGGAATAGATATAAATTTAGGGTATTTTTCCTCGCGCTATAGTAAAAAATTGAAAAAAAAATATAAAAAATTTGATTTAATAAGTGCAAACAATGTTTTTGCTCATTCTCCAAACCTTCAAGACTTCACAAAAGGAGTAAAAAATTTACTATCTAAAGATGGTGTTTTTATTATAGAAGTATCGTACTTACTTACGGTGCTTAAAAAAAAAACGTTTGATACTGTATATCATGAACATATGAGCTATCATTCGTTAAAACCACTATTAAGTTTTTTCAAAAGATTTAATTTGGAGGTTTTTGATTTTGATATAATAAGTGCTCAAGGAGGTTCAATTAGAGTCTATGTTTCACATAAAAATAAAAAAAAAGTTAATGTTAAGAAGATAATTACTCAAATTCAAAAGGAAAAGTCTAATAATTTATTTAAAAAGCAAACGTATTTAAAATTTTACGATAAAATATTAATTCAAAAAAAAAAATTGAGACAATTAATTAATACTATCAGGTCAAAAAATTTAGATATTATTGGATATGGAGCCCCAGCAAAATTAACAACGCTTAGTCATGTGTTAAATTTTGATAGTAAAGATTTTAAAATAGTTATAGATGATAATAAGCTTAAACAAAATAGATATGTTCCTGGTAAAAAAATCTTAATAAAAAGCTCTAAATATTTACACAAAATAAAAGGTGGCTACATAATTATATTGGCATGGAATTTTTCTGAAAGTATTAAGCAAAAATGTATTCAAATTAATGATAAATTTAAATTTATAATACCATTTCCTAATCCAAGAATTCTTAAATAGATTTTAATTTAAACTTAGAACAAATGATTTGTTGATAAATTTTTTTTTCAAATTTATGAACTCTTTTAAATTTAATTTTTGTGTAAGGTTTTATGAAAAATATCATCTCAAGTATTTTAAAAAATTTTGATAAAAAGATATAATTAAATGACCATTCATTGGTTGTAACTTCATAAAAATACCTAAACTTTCTTTCTTGTAAAAATTCAATACAGTTTGTTGTAATAACTTTGTCTTTGTGAAAAAATTCTTCTTTAAGCTGCTCAATTCCTATAATCAAATTTTTTGAATTTAAAAGTTTTTTCATACCTTTTAAAACTAAAATTTCGCTTCCTTCGGTATCAATTTTTACAAAAGAATTATTAATGACATTATTTTTTATTAAGTTGTCTAGACTGTTACATTTAACCTTTATTATTTTATTATATCTTTTTTTTATTAAAGAGTTGGCACCAAAGTTTTTATAATCAATATAAAAAAATTTAGATAATTTATTATTAGCAACAGCACAATTTATTGTTGAAACATTCTTTAAATTTTCACAATTAAATTTCAGCAATTCATAAATTCTTGGTGCAGCTTCTATTGAAAAGATTTTTTTAAAGTTCTTGGAAAAATATATACTATAGGTTCCATAATTAGCACCAACATCGATAAAAAAATTATTGATTTTATTTTTTTTAAAAACTTCTTTTAAAGTTGTTATGATTTCATTTTCATAAAATCCATAAATATTAGTATAATTTGATATTCCATCATATGAGATTGTAGCAATTCTGTAATAATTTCCTTTAATATATTTTTTTGCTAATAAATTGATTTCTCTTTCGATGAATTTTTTTTTTATAAAATCAACGTAAAAATTAAGTTTTTTTTTCATTTTGATTGAATTATAACATTATATATCTTAATTAATATCATGAAAAAAATACTTATTCTTGGAGGCGGTGGTTATGTAGGAACTCAACTTTCTAAGATATTATTGAAAAAATATAAGGTAATTAATTATGATTTATTTTATTTTAATTGGCTAATTAAAAATAAAAAAAAATTAAAAAATTCAAATAGACTATTTTTAAAGAAAAAAAATATTTTAGATGTAGAGGATATTGATTTAAAAAATGTTGATATTGTTTGCGATCTAGTAGGTATTGCAAATGATCCATCCTCAGATTTAAATAAATCCTACTCAAGAATAATCAATTGTGATGCGAGATATAAATTTGCAAAGCTTGCAAAAAAAAATGGAGTAAAACGGTATATATTTAATTCAACCTGTTCCATTTATGGGTTTAATAAAAATAAAGTCTTTGAAACATCAAAAGCTAATCCATTAAGTTGTTATGCTAAATCAGTTTATAAAGCTGAGAAAAAAATTTATTCACTCAAATCAAAAAATTTTAAGGTAAATGTTCTTAGAAATGCGACTCTATATGGGTTTTCTGATACTATGAGATTTGATTTAGTAATAAATTTATTTACTTACCTTTTGCTACACAACAAAAAGATTACTATCAATGGAGATGGTAAGCAGTCTAGACCTTTTTTGTCAGTTATAGATGTATCGAGAATGTATGATTATATAATTAAACATAAACCAGATTCGTTTATTGTAAATGCATTATCCTTTAGTTCTGATATTAGAAGTTTATCTAAAAAGCTTACTAAGATACTAAAAAAACCCAATACATTAATAGATTTTGATTCTTCAAAAAATGATCATAGAAATTATAACGTTGGAAGTAAAAATTTTAGAAAATTTTTTAAAAAATTTAAATTTACTTCACTAGAATATGATTTGAAAAAATTAATAAATCAAATAAAAGAAAAAAAATTAAAACCTAATACTAATACAATTAGAGTCAGTTTTTATAAAAAAAAATTTAAAACTTTATAGTATATCTAGCCTTATTAAATAATCTTCTTATAAAATTTTTTCTATTGTAAAACTTATCATACAAAAAGTTATCATATTCATTGCATAAAATTTCTTTCAAATTATTTTTAATTGGAAATGAAATATCTTTTGAAACTAGATCTCTAAATTTTTTTGCTCCTTTACCTGTTGGGGTATTGTAATATCCAATATTTTTAATTAAATTTACATTCGGGACAATTGTCTTTAAATTATTTAATATGTTGTAATACAACCATTGTGTATCCCAAGCTACTTGTTTGCCATGATATATTTTATCAAGAAAATATTTAAAATATCTTTTTTCACCCATCTTCAAATTACAATTATTTAAGAAATATTTTTTTTTGGCAGGCCAGTCTTTGATGTCTGGATCATAATATTTCTTCCACCTATTCTTCCAAGTGGCCCAACCCATAAAATGTGGATATTTGGAAAACAAATAATCTTCTTTTTTCAAAATTTTTTTTTTAGAAATACCATAATATAAATTACATCCAGATATATGAGCAATATTATTATTTGAGCTATACTTTATTAACATTTTTTCACAAAATTTAAAAAAACCTATTTGTGGCACACAATCATCTTCCAAAATTATTGCTCTCTCCTCATATTTAAAAGCATGTTTTAAGATTTGATGACCAATATATTTTTGACCAATATTGGTTTCATAAAATATTTTCTTAGATTTATACTTTGAAAATTTTTTAATGACATTTGTTGTATCCTCATAATTTTTCTTTTCAGAAGATGAAAAGTTTAATTTTTTTCCGTCCTGAAAAATATATAACTTTTTTGGTTTTATTTTAGTAATTATATTCAAAATTTTTTCTGTTTCTTTGGGTCTTTTATATGTTAAGAAAACTATAGGAACGTTAAACATAAAAATGAGATTATCAGAAGATAACAAAAAACAATTTGAAAATCTAGGCTATATTAAAATTAATAAATTTATAAACGACCAAGAGTTTTATAAATTGTGTGATGATTTAAATCACGAAATAGATAAAAAGTTTAAAGAAAACAAAGATAAAATAATGCAAATGGGAGGAAGCTTAATAGGAAATGTAAATATTAAACCAGGAAAAAAAGGTGAACTTATTTGGAATTATTTAAAGAAGAACAACATTGAAAATATAATCTCAAATTTGACAGGCATAAGCAAGAATGAGTTTCAAGTATTTATTGGTGGAAATTTATTGTTTCCTTTTCCAAAAAGCTACAATCAAATTTTCCATACAGATGGAAAAAAAAATCCAAGAAAAATTATATTATCATTATGTTTAAAAGAAATTAACAAAAACAATGGACCAACCGAACTCTATGAGCAGTCGCACAAGGATGAAATTCCATATTGGAAGTTTATTTTTAAATATCTTCTTAAGAGAAAATATCAATTGAATTTAACAGTTGGAGATATATTTATTAGAGAAGCATTTATTTGGCATCGTGGAACAAGAAATAACACCAATGATTCAAGAGTATTAATAAATTTTATAATTTCTGAGCATAAAAATAAAAATCTAAATTATAATTTAAGTGATGATCTCTCATTTTTTGATAACATGTTTGAGTCAAACTTTAGAGGTAAAATTAAAGAATTTATCAATGTAAGATTAAAACCTTTATACTTTTTCTATAAATTTTTTAGGTCATTTTTAAATTAATCTTACTTTCCAAGTATATATAAAAAAAAGAATAATTTATAAAAAATAACATCAACTGAAAACTTGAAAAAAAACTCCCTGTTGGGATAATAGGTAAAAATGAAGACAGACAATAAATTTTTAATATGATAATCAATTTTTTTTTATTTTCTGAAAATTTAATTTTTTTGTCAATAAATAATAATCTATAAAATATTATGAGTATAATTAAAGTCCCGATAATTCCGTGTTCAGAAAAAAATTCATAATAAATCTGGTGAGGGTGGGTATAGCAATGAATAGCCATTGACTTCACGTAATTATCATCTGATGTATTTTTTAAATTAATACATGCTTTATGGTAATTTTTATTTCCTACCCCAAAGTAAAAATTATTTTTAAGTATTTCATATGAAAAAACAGATTGATTTAAATACTTTGTTTCTAAAAGATTATTTTTCCAATTTTGATTTTCGAAATTTAAATCTTTATTTATTTGATCAACATATCTTTGCTTAATAACATTTAGATTAAGTAAAATTAAAAATAAAGATACAGTAAAAACTATAGAAAAAAACTTAGTTTTAAAATTTTTTTGTACAAAAAATATTATAATTAAATAACTAAATAATAATTTTAATACAATTGATCTTTCTCCAGTCAAAATTATTGCTATAGATACAATCAAACCAACTATTAAAGCAGTTTTAACCTTACTATTTTCTATTAAGGAAAAAATAATCATAAAAATAAATGAATATAAGAAACTTCCAACAACTAGTTCATCTTTAAAAAAACTAACAATTCTCTCATTTTTCATGGGGCTTTCAAAACCCAACATATTAAATCCAAAAATAAATTCAAAAAATATATCAAAGCTTACAAGTAAAATAATAACAGCCCAACAGATAATAATTTTTTTCAAAACATCATATTTAGTTAACAAATATTTAAATGAAATGAATATTAAAATAAATTTAAAAAACAAAACATTTCTTCTGATGGAATTAAATAAATCTTCTCCAAGAAATGAATTGAAAATTAAGTATATCCAAAGAATTATTAATAAACGTACAGAATAATCTTTTTTTATATCGTCTATAAGGGATTTTTTAAAAGTAAGATAAATTAGAAATGAGATCGTAATGATTAAAAAATTTACCTCCATAACCGCGTTACCAGATATAATAGATACTGGCACTAGAGAAAAAATAATTATAAGGAAATTTTCAAAATTTTTATTCTTATCGATATTCAATTTTTTCACAATTATAACAAATTTATTTAAAATTAATCTATTTTAAAGGTTAATTAAACTTTTATATGTTATAATTTATATATTCATCAATTAAATTTAATGAAAAAAAAAATACTTTATTGGGGCCCATTCACAGACAGGGGGATAGGAACAAAGAAAGCTATTTTAAATTCGGCACATTCAGTAAATAAATATTCTAATAAATATGAGGCAATTATAATTGACGCTATTGGAGAATGGAGTAACCAAAGTCAAAATAAATTTGTAAAATATTTCAAACTAGGTCCAAATATTTATAACAATTTGCCAAGATATGGTTTTGTTAAAAGTAGAATAGCATTTCTCCAAATTTTCTTCGCATCATTCTTTAAACTAAAACATTTAATCAATCTAGAAAAACCCGAATATTTGATGATACATTTAATTTCTAGTGTACCATTATTATTGTTCGTTTTTTTTAGTTTTAAAACAAAACTGTTATTTAGAGTATCAGGAAAACCAAATTTAAACTTTTTTCGGGCATTTTTATGGAAACTATCAAACAAAAATATACAAAATGTTTTTTGTAATACTCATGAACAAAAAAAGGAATTAATTGAAAAGGGAATTTTTTCTGCAAATAAAATTCATGTGCTTTATGACCCTGTTTTCAGTTTAAATAATATTTTAAATGAAAGAAACAAGAAAAATTTTGATCAAAAATTTTCAAAACACAACATTTTATTGGTTGGAAGACTCACAAAACAAAAAAATTTTGATTTAGTTATAAAAGCTTTCAATGATATTAAGGATGATGAGTTGCAAGATTTTAAAGTTTTTATTATCGGTGAGGGTGAACAAAAAAATTATCTGAACAAATTAATAAATAATTATAAACTTGAAAAAAAAATTTTTTTATTAGGATCAAAAGAAAATGTTAACAAATATTATTTTAATAGTAAAATTTTTATTATGAGTTCTTTATGGGAAGATCCAGGATTTGTATTAATAGAAGCCGCGATAAATAATTGTTTTATTATTTCAAGTGATTGCAAAAGCGGTCCAAATGAAATCTTAGAAAACGGAAAGGGAGGCTTACTATTTATAAATAATGATATTGAGTCTCTAAAAAAAAAAATTAGGGAATATTTAAATCTAAAAGATAAAGATATGAAACAAATGAAAATTAATGTAAAAAAAAATATTAAAAAATATTCTTTAATTCGTCATTATAAGCTTTTGACAAAATTAATTTATGATCAAGAAAATTTAATCTAATTTATTTTTACTTTAAAAAAAAAATAGAATATAAAAAAAAAATGAAAAACTTAATTGTGATTACTGGTGGGGCAGGTTTTGTTGGATCAAGTTTAATAAGATATTTTTTAAAAAAAACAAAATACAAAATTCTTAGTATTGATAATTATTCCACTGGATCAAAACTAAATCATATTAAAAATAAAAGAATAAAATACTTAAAAGGTCATACAAAAAATATAGAAGCTTTGATCAAAAAAAATAAAAAAAATATTAATTGCATTTTTCATTTTGGAGAATTTTCTAGGATTTATCAAAGTTTTGCAAAACTTGATGAATGCATAGATTTCAATACTGTTGGCAGTAATGCAGTATTTAATTTTTGTATGAAAAATAATATTAAGTTAATTTATTCAGCAACTTCAGCAACATTAGGAAACAATGGTCTAGATAAAAATCTTTCACCCTATGCTTTTACCAAATCAAAAAATTTAGAATTGTTAGAAAATTTAAAGAAATGGTTTAATTTTAAATATGAAATAATTTATTTTTATAATGTTTACGGTAAAGGACAAATTAAAAAAGGCGATATGGCAACAGTTATTGGAATCTTTGAAGAACAATTTCGTAAAAATAAACCAATAACTATAGTTAGGCCTGGAAACCAAACAAGAAGATTTACACATATAGATGATACAATTGAAGTTTGTTATGAAGCTTGGAAAAAAAATAGATGTGCTCATTATGCAATATCCAATAAATTAAGTTACACAATTTTGGAAGTAGCCAAGATGTTTAATAGGCCAATTAAATTTTTACCACGAAGACCTGGTGAAAGATATTCCTCGTCAATATCAATTCAAACCAAAAAAGTTTACAAAAGATACGGCAAGATCAATTTAAGAAAATATATCAAGAGTTTTATTGAGAAAAATACTTAATTTCCAATTATAAAAAACGTTTACAAAAAAAAAATTTTATATATACATTTCTTTGCCTGGTGATTATAGCGAAGGTGTTACACCCGATTCCATTCCGAACTCGGAAGTTAAGCCCTCCAGCGCCGATGGTACTTTGTCTTAAGACATGGAAGAGTAGGACGTTGCCAGGCTAAAAAAAATCAAAGTTATGAAAATTGCAAGTTCATTAAAATCGTTAAAGAAGAGGGATTTAAACTCAAAACTAGTTAGAAGAAGAGGTAGAGTTTATATAATTAACAAAAAAAATCCAAAATTCAAAGCTAGACAAAAATAATTTTTTTATTTTATGATAATAGGATCAATATCAGAAAATAAAGACTTAGAAAAAAGAATTTCCATAACTCCAGATATAGCGAATAAATATATTTCAAATGGATTTGAAGTATTAATTGAAAAAGGACTCGGTGAACACCTTGGAATATCTGACGACAAATTTATACAAGAAGGTTGTAAAATTGAAAATCAAAATACAATTCTCTCTAAATCAAATATTATTTTACAACTAAATTTACCAAATGATAATAACTTGGAAAAATTAAAAGAAAATTTAATTTTAATTGGAAATTTTAATTCAAATGAAAACCGTCAAAAGATTTTAAATATTGTTGAAAAAAAAATATCAGTATTTTCTCTCGAACTTTTGCCAAGAATTACCAGAGCTCAGTCGATGGATATATTATCTTCACAAGCAAATCTAGCGGGTTATAAAGCTGTAATAGATTCTTTTGCTATTTTTAAAAAAGCCATACCAATGATGATGACTGCTGCCGGAACTATATCGGCCGCCAAAGTGTTAGTTGTTGGCGCAGGAGTTGCCGGACTCCAAGCTATAGCAACTGCAAAAAGAATGGGCGCAATTGTTTATGCAACGGATGTAAGACTAGCATCTAAAGAGCAGGTTGAAAGTCTTGGAGGAAAATTTTTAGTTGTTGAAGGAGCAAAAAATCTAGAAACCGAAGGAGGTTATGCTAAAGAAGCATCTGATGATTTTAAAAAGAAGCAGGAAGAATTAATTTTAGAAACTTTAAAAAAAATAGATATAGTAATTTGTACCGCTCTAATTCCAGGCAAGAAAGCTCCAAAAATAATTAATGAAAAAATGATAGAAAATATGCAATCGGGGTCAATCATTTATGACCTAGCAGCATCACAGGGTGGGAATGCAGCTTTCACAGAAGCTGATAAAGTTGTCGAAAAAAATGGAGTAGTAATTTTAGGCGAAACAACAATTTTAAATAAATTACCTGCCTCAGCGTCAAATTTATATGCGAAAAATTTATTTAATTTCGTAATGAATCTTTATGATAAAAAAGATAATAAAATTAATATTAATTTAGAGGACGAAATTATAAATAAAACTCTGGTTAAATAATTATGGAAATAGACCCTTTTATATTCAGATTAAGTATATTTATATTATCTATATTTATTGGATATTATGTTGTGTGGAGTGTAACGCCATCTCTTCATACTCCGCTAATGTCTGTAACAAATGCCATATCTTCAGTAATTATTGTTGGAGCAATAATTGCAGCACTTGCTAACCAATCAGAAAAAATATTTGAGACAGCTAATATATTTGGCTATTTGGCCATAGTGCTGGCAGCAGTTAATATTTTTGGTGGATTTTTGGTAACTCAAAGAATGTTAGCAATGTATAAAAAAAAAAAGAAAGATAAAAAATGATCTCAGCAAATTTATTAGCAGTTTTTTATCTTATTTCAGGAGTACTGTTTATCCTGGCGCTTAGAGGTCTTTCATCTCCAGAAACTTCAAGACAAGGAAATTTATATGGAATAATTGGAATGGCATTAGCTATAGGTGTAACCATCATATCTGCGGCAAATTTTTCAACTGGATTTATTTATCTAATAGTTTTTTTACTTCTCGGTGGTTCCATAGGTGCATTTATTGCTTTCAAAATACCTATGACTGCAATGCCAGAATTAGTTGCTGGATTTCATAGTTTAGTTGGCCTAGCCGCAGTTTTCGTAGCAATATCAGCTTTTTTAAATCCTGCAGTATTTAATTTAGGTTTTCCAGGAAATATTAAAATCTCAAGTTTAATTGAAATGTCTTTAGGGGCTGCGATAGGGGCAATTACTTTTACTGGATCTATAATAGCTTTTTTAAAATTAAGAGGAATAATGTCAGGATCTCCAATTACATTTACAGGACAACATTATTTAAATTTAGCACTTGGTTTAATTCTGATTAGTTTAATATTTTATTTGTGCAAAACTCAAGTTGACACTTGGTTTTGGTTTATCATTGCAATTTCATTTTTAGTTGGAGTACTTTTAATAATTCCTATAGGCGGCGCAGATATGCCAGTTGTTATTTCAATGTTGAATTCTTATTCTGGATGGGCCGCAGCTGGTATTGGATTTACTTTGGAAAATACAGCGCTAATTATTACTGGTGCTTTAGTTGGTTCGTCTGGCGCTATATTATCATATATTATGTGTAAAGGAATGAATAGATCATTCTTTAATGTTATTTTAGGAGGCTGGGGCGCAACAGATCAGACTTCTTTAAATAAATCTAAAGATAATAAACCTGTAAAAAATGGTAACGCCGATGACGCAGCCTTTTTAATGAAAAATGCATCTTCAGTAATAATTGTTCCAGGCTATGGTATGGCCGTTGCACAAGCCCAACATGCATTAAGAGAGATGGTAGATGCATTAAAAAAAAATGGTGTAAAGGTTACATATGCAATACACCCAGTAGCTGGTAGAATGCCTGGACATATGAATGTTTTGTTAGCAGAAGCAAATGTAGCTTACGATGAAGTTTTCGAATTAGAAGAAATAAATAATGACTTTGCAAACTGCGATGTTGTATATGTGATTGGGGCAAATGATGTAACTAATCCAGCCGCCAAAACAGACCCTAAAAGCCCAATTTATGGTATGCCAATATTAGATGTTGAAAAATCAAAATCAGTACTTTTTGTCAAAAGAAGCCTTTCACCAGGTTATGCCGGTATAGATAATGAGTTATTTTATAGAGATAATACACTAATGCTTTTTGCTGATGCAAAAAAAATGACAGAAGATATATTAAAAAATCTTGATTAATTATATTTTATTTTACAAATGAAAACTAAAATTTTTTGTGATAGCGCAGATTATAAAACTATAAAAAAATTAAATAATAATTCTTTAGTTAGTGGCTTTACAACTAATCCAAGTTTAATGAAAATATCTGGTGCAAAAAATTATAAAAATTATTCGTTAAAATTATTAAATGTTTGTAAAAAAAAACCAATTTCATTAGAAGTTTTTGCAGATACGTTTGAACAAATGCTGTTACAAGCGAATACAATAAATTCCTGGGGAAAAAATATATATGTTAAAATCCCAGTGGTTAATTCAAAGGGAGTATTTTCTGGAAAAGTAATAAAATTGCTTAGCAATAAAGGTATTAAACTGAATATCACTGCTGTTTATACAGTAAATCAGGTAAAAAAAATAATTAAAAATTTAAATAAAAATTCTAAAACAATAATTTCAATTTTTTCAGGAAGAATGGCTGATGTTGGAAAAGATCCTATTCCAATTATTAAAGAAAGCGTACGTCTTACTAAAAAATTAAAAAATGTAAATATACTTTGGGCTAGCACTAGAGAAGCTTACAATTATTTACAGGCAAAAAATTGTGGCTGTTCAATAATAACTATGCCTCCTTCCATAATATACAAAATATCAAAATTTGGAAAAACGTATCAAGAACTAACATTAGATACGGTTAAAAAATTTTTAAAAGATAGCAAAGATTCAAATTTTAAAATTTAGTATTTAATTAAAAGATATTTTTATGTTACAAGAATAAGAAATTTAAATGTCAAAGATTGCTCTTATTACAGGAATAACTGGTCAAGACGGATCATATCTTGCTGAGCTATTATTAGCCAAGGGTTATAAGGTTCATGGAATTGTTAGAAGAGTAGCTTTAGAAGATGAGACACATAGACTTTGGAGAATTAAAAAAATTTTAAGTGAAATATCTCTACATGCTGGATCACTAGAGAGTTATGCAGCACTGTTTAATGTCATTCGAAAAATAAAACCTGATGAAATATATCACTTGGGAGCGCAAAGCTATGTTGGCCATTCTTTTGAGGATGAATTTTCAACTTTTAATATGAATATTAATGGAACACATTATATTTTATCCGCATATAAAGAATTTGCAGAAAAAAAAACAAAATTTTATTTTGCAGCTTCTTCAGAAATGTTTGGGAAAGTAAAAGAAACACCTCAAAAAGAAACCACTCCTTTTCATCCCAGATCAGTATATGGAATATCAAAGGTAACTGGTTATCACTTAGTCAAAAATTATAGAGAAGCTTATAATTTGCATGCATGTAATGGAATTTTATTTAATCACGAGTCGCCTCGAAGAGGTTATGAGTTTGTAACAAGAAAAATTTCTAGTGGAGTGGCGAGAATAAAAAAAGGTTTTCAAAAAAAAATAAAACTAGGAAATATTAAATCCAAAAGGGACTGGGGCCATGCCAAAGATTATGTAAATGCTATGTGGTTAATACTTCAACAGGACAAAGCAGAGGATTATGTGATTGGCACAGGTAAACAACATTCAGTTGAAGACTTTGCCCAGAAAGCTTTTGCCCATGTAGGTTTGAATTATAAAGATCATATAGATATAGATGAAAATTTAATAAGACCTTCCGAAGTCAACACTCTTTTGGCAGATTATAGCAAGGCGAAAAAAAATTTAAAATGGGAACCAAAAATTTCATTCGATGAATTAGTAGTCAATATGGTTGAAAACGATTTAAAAAATATTAAAGAATATTAATTTTTTAATTTAATTATTTTAATTTACTATAAAAATTCTTATATTTAATTTTGTTTAATTTAAGATGATTATGTAAAATTTTATTATTAAATTTACTATTAAGATAGATTTTATTATTAGTTATTTTGATTATCTCTTTCGCAATAAGAGTATAGTTTTCTGGCTGGATTACTTTTATTTTTTTACTTATTTTAAGCAAATCTTTTGCGCCACTTTCCTTAGAAACGATTATTGGCAATCCATAGTAAAGAGCTTCTAAATAAACAATTCCAAATCCTTCAAAATGATTTCCTAATTTTTTTGACAACAACACAAAAACATTTGATTTTTTATAGTATTCCTGAATTTTTTTTTCACTTACATTATTTTTAAATTTAACATTTTTTTGTAAATTATATTTTTTAGCAATATTTTTTAAATCATTTTTATAATTTTCATTATCTGATTTTCCAATAATAATTAAATCATAATTTTTTTTAAATTTATTGTTTATTTTCTCTAGTACTTTAATTAAAAAATGATAACCCTTCCTTGGCTTAATTTCACCAACACTAAGTATAGTTTTATTCTTAAACTTTTTATTTGTAAAATTATTTTTGTTTTTTAAGTAGATTATTGGATTAATAATTTTTTTTGTTTTAGTAAAACTAAAATCTACATTTTTTTCTATATTTGATTTTGAATAAGAACTTAAAAAAATTATCTTATTGAAATTTTTTTTTGCAAAGTAAAATATTAATCTTGTTTTGATATTTTTTTGAAGTTCTAAAGAATAAGTCCCAATTGCATAATAAATATTTGAAATAAAAAACTTTTTAATTAATGGCAAGATTAATGAATATGGTTCAACGGGAAAATGTGAACAAATTTTATGATCTTTAAATTTTTTTATTATTTTAATAAATTTAAAATAATCGATTAAAATTAAAAATGGATTTTTAAAATATTCAAGGGGTTTATGAAGAATATTATATTGTTTGTAATTGTGATTAGAATTTTTTTCGTTACATATTACAACAATATTATTTTTATCAAATTCTTTAAGATAGTTAACTGTAGCCGTACCCCAGCCAGATTTATAATCTAGTCTTGATGTAAAAAAAAAATGTTTAATCATCATTTTATTTTTTTTAAATAAAACATTTTAATTCTTAGTTTTTCACCATTATTAATAAAATTGTCGGTAAATTTACAAAATTTTTTTTCAAACTCCTTTTTAGAGATTGAATTAATTATTTTATTACATCCAAATTTTTTTATTATTTTTTTATTATTTAAATAGTAATCATCAAAAACTATTATACTGTTTTTTTTAATTATATATTTACAGTTTTTCCAGTCATTTTTAATCGTATTCAATGAATGGCCTCCATCAATAAATATGAAGTCAATTTTTTTATTTTTTATTTTGGGTATAGTTTTACTTGTATAGCCTTTAAATAATTTAACTTTAGAAATTTTAGATAAATTTTTTTCAATGCTTTCTTTTGAATTTGGCATTTTGCTTAGTTCTTTTTTTAGAATTTTTTTATTTATCATTTCAAAAAGATCAAACCCAAAAAATTGCACATCACTATTAAATATTTTTGCTGCCTGTATCATTTCTTTTGATCTAAAGCCTTTGTAAATTCCTATTTCAACAATAGATTTAGGTTTGTGAATTAATATTAAAAAAAGTAAATTAGAATATCTTTTTGTATTAGATAGTAAATATTTAAAAATTCTAAAAAGTGTTAAAATTAAATAATATATTTTCAAGTAAAACATCAAAGTTGATTTTGTAAAACTTTTTGGAAATTATTTATATATTTTTTTGGAAATATTATTTTTAACTCCATAACAATTCTTAAATATATTACATTATTTAGAAAAATTGGTTGCGGGGGACGGATTTGAACCGCCGACCTCAAGGTTATGAGCCTTGCGAGCTACCAGG
Organism: Pelagibacteraceae bacterium AG-414-M23; assembly: GCA_003214525.1. Taxonomy (GTDB): domain Bacteria; phylum Pseudomonadota; class Alphaproteobacteria; order Pelagibacterales; family Pelagibacteraceae; genus Pelagibacter. The sequence goes on from QCLN01000003.1 coordinate 17,638, forward strand.
CTGCTCCACCCCGCGATAATTAAATCCTATTTCTAAGTTTATTTAGCTTTTTAACTCTTTTTATATTTTCTTGTAAAATTCTTTTTTTCTTTTCCGAAGGTTTTTCGTAGTTATTTTTTAATTTAATAATTTTATAAAAACCATCTTTTTGAAGTTTCCTTTTAAGAACTCTCAACGCTTGTTCAACATTATTATCTTTAACTTCTATTTTAATAACTACCTCCAAAAAAACGATTAACTAACACCATATAATTATTTTGTCTATTACTTCTTTAAAAATTTTAATTATTTTTTAATTTTTGTTCTCTTTTTATCCTTCTATCTGCTTTTTCTAAAGATTCTAATAAATCTCTTTGTGAGAATAATCCCATAGCAACAGGATCCTTTGGATTTAAATTGTTATAGTTCCAATAACTTTTATTTCTTATAGTTTTTACAGACGCGCTTGTAATTCCTACCAGTTTAGCAATTTGTGAATCTTTTAATTTTGAATGATTTTTAATTAACCACAAAGCAGAATCAGGTTTATCTTGTCTTTTTGATAAAGGCACATACTTCTTATTATCTTTTTTATTTTGTGCATTTATTTGCACTTCATTTTCAGAAATTATTAATGGTCTATTTTCATCTTTACTTGAAAGATCAATTTCTTCTCTAGTTAGTTGGCCTGAAATAATTGGGTTGTAGCCAACGATTCCTTTTCCAACTTCTCCATCTGCTATACTTCGAATTTCTACTTCATGCATTTTACAAAAATCAGCAATTTGCTTAAAAGTTAAAGATGTATTCTCAACCAACCAAACAGCAGTAGCAACTGGCATTAATGGTGCTTTAGACATTTACTTACTTAGATGACCTGAAATTCTGAAATTTTTTATTAAATTTACTTACTCTTCCTTTATCTAGAATTTTTTGCTTACCACCTGTCCAAGCGGCATGTGACTTTGGGTCTATTTCTAACTTTAAAGTATCGCCTTCTTTTCCCCAAGTAGATCTAGTCTCAAACTGAGAACCATCAGTCATTTGAACTTTAATAAGGTGATAATTCGGATGAGTTTTTTTTTTCATAGCGGTTTTATAACAAAACTTTTCTATAAAACAATTAAAAGTTTATTAGTAAATTACTTAAATCTTTATATATATTTTCTGAAGTGGCAATAATTGAGTGATTTTTAATTTTTTTTATATCTATAGGGCTTATTTTGCCGCCTGCTTCAGTAAGAATCAGAATACCCGCAGCAATATCCCATATGTTAAGTTTTCTTTGAAAGAATCCATCAAGTCTTCCAGAAGCAACATATGCCAAATCAAGTGCAGCACTACCGCTAATTCTTAAATTAATATCAATGTTTTTTACTCCTTCCAAGTTAGATGCAAACAAACAATCATCCATATTATTTTTTTTTGAAACTCTTATTCTTTGATTGTTAAAAAAGGCTCCAGAATTTTTTTCTCCATAAAACATTTCATTTTTTATAGGGTCAAAAATAACCCCAGAAATAATTTCATTATTACTTACAAAAGCAAGAGATATACAAAAATGTGGAATCCCATGTAAAAAATTAGTTGTTCCATCAATCGGATCAATTATCCAAAAATTATTTTTATCTTCTTTTATTATTGAACCTGCCTCTTCACTGATTATTGAATATTTTTTCTTGGATAACTCTTTTATTAGGGCTTGTTCCACTTTTTTATCAGCGTTAGTAACAAAATCTTTGGGCCCCTTTTTAGATACTTGAAGGTTTTCTAATTCACCAAAATCACGAATTATTATTTTTGAAGCCTTCTCACATGCTTTAATCATAATATTTAAATTTGGAGATATTGACTTCATTAATTAAATCTTTTTAACGTATTCTATTGTTCTTGTATCCACAATAATAACATCTCCACTTTCAATAAATGGTGGGACCTGAACGTTAACACCGTTCTCTAATAATGCAGGTTTATAAGAAGAGGCTACAGTTTGACCTTTAATTGCTACATCAGTCGTTTCAATTTTACATTCTATTTGGTTTGGAAGATCTATTTTAATAGGAAGATCATTGTAAATTCCTATTATAACTTCCAATCCTTCACTTAGAAATTTTGATTTTTCTCCCATTTGCTCTTTTTTTAAACTTATCTGTTCAAATGTTTTATTATTTATAAAATAATATTCTCCTTTGTCTTCATATAAAAAATTATAATCTATTTCTTCTACTATTGCTCTTTCAACGTTATCACTGGATCTAAATCTTTCGTTAAGCTTTGTTTCTTTATTAATACTTTTCATTTCTACTTGATTAAATGCACCTCCCTTGCCGGGCTTTACATGCTGTGTTTTTAAAACTTCCCACAGATCATTATTATGTTCTATTATCATTCCAGTTTTTATTTCATTGCCAGATATTTTCATTTTATTTTTTCTATAGCTTCTTTTGGTTTTAATTTATTATTTTTCCAAACGAAGCTTGAAATAGCCAAAAAGTCAGCTTTATTCAACAAAAGTTTTTTATAATTATTTTGATTGATTCCACCTATTGCTACTATTGGTTTTTTTGAAATATTTTTAATTTTTTTGAGATCTTTAATTGTAGTTTTGTATTTTGTACGTTTTGTTTTACTTCTATTAAAGGCCCCAATAGCAATATAGTCAGCTTTATTTTTAATTGCTTTTCTAGCAAACTTTATTGAATTATGGCATGTTACACCAATGATTTTATTTCTTATTATTTTTCTTGCCTCTTCTATATTCATATCAGTCTGTCCTAAATGACACCCGTCGGCACCAACTTTTTTAGCAATCAAAGGACTATCATTTATTATAAATTTTACTTTAAAAGCTCTACAAATTTTTTTTATTTTTTTTGAAATTATTATAATTTTATTCTCTGAGGTTTTTTTTAATCTTAGCTGAAAGTACTTTACTTTTTTTGTTTCCAGAACTGATATTAAATCAGAATAAAAATTTGAGTTAATTTTATCAGGAGAAATTAAGTAAATGAATTTAATCTTGGTTTTCAAGTTCTTTAGACCATTTTCCTTGAGCTGCAAGAGAGCACATATTTGCACGATGATCAAAGATTTTTTGAGTTCCTTTTATGTCTTTAATATCCTTTGACCAGAATTTTAGCGCACTTTTTTGCAAAGCTCTTCCATAAGAATAAGTCATAATAAATTTAGTATTATTTTTCTTATTTATTAAGTTAAGATTTTCAGTAGCTTCAATTTCACTTTGCCCACCTGAAAGAAAAGCTATTCCAGGAACTTCTTGAGGAACTGATTCTTGGAGACATTTTAATGTTAAATCTGCAACTTCATCATTTCTTATTTTATTATTAGCATTAACTCCATCTAAAATCATATTTGGTTTTAGTATAAGTCCGGTTAAATCAATTTTATGAAGTATTAACTCATCGAAGCATTTTTTTATTACATCTGAAGTTTTCTCAAAACATACATTTGCAGAGTGGTTGCCATCCATCAGAACCTCGGGTTCTACTATTGGAACCATCCCAGACTCTTGAACTAAAGCAGCATATCTTGCTAGTGCATGAGAATTAGAATGAATAGATAACTTACTTGGAAACTTATCTGAAATTGCATAAACACCTCTCCATTTTGTAAATCTTGCTCCGAGTTTATAGTATTCTTTTAATCTTTCTCTTAAACCATCTAAGCCTTCGGTGATTTTTTCGTCAGGCGAACCTGCTAGAGTTTTTGCTCCAGTATCTACTTTTATTCCTGTTACCGTGCCGCTTTCGTCAATTAATTCAGGAATTGTTTTAGTACCAGTTTTTTGTTTTATTGTTTCGTCGTATAATATTACTCCACCAATACAGTCTTTCATACTCTCAGAAGAGAAGAGAGTTTTTCTAAATTGAAGTCTATTTTCTTCATTTGATGGAACTTTTACAGACTGAAGTCTTTTAGTCATTGTTCCTGTGCTCTCATCAGCGGCGAGGATACCTTTTCCTCCAGATAAAATTTTAAGTGAAATTTTATTTAGTTCAGTCATTAGTTAAGGGCCTTTATACCAGGCAATTCTTTACCTTCAAGATATTCTAAAAATGCTCCACCAGCAGTTGAAACAAAATTAAAGGAATTAAAAATTCCAATTTTGTTTATAAGAGCAACTGTATCACCCCCGCCAGCTACCGAAAATATTTCATTTAATTTATTTTTTTCTGCAATTTTTTTTCCAATTTCAAAACTTCCTTTTGAGAAATGAGGATTTTCAAAATACCCCGCAGGGCCGTTCCATAAAATTGTTTTACTTGATTCAATTATATCTTTAATTCTTTTAATCGTTTTTGGACCAATATCTAAAATTAAATCATCATTTCCTATTTCATCAAGCTCTTTAATTTTTGGATCACCTTCCATTCTTTTGCCGACAACAACATCCTCAGGAAAAATTATAGAGCATGAGTAATTTTTTGATGATTTAAAAATATCATCAATAATTGTCTCACAATTATGCTCTTGAATTGATTTGCCAATAGAGTGACCTTCAAATTTAAGAATATTATTAGCCATCCCGCCAACAATTATTATGTTATCAAACTTAGGAATTAAATTTTTAATAACAGAAATTTTAGTCGATATTTTAGACCCCCCGATTATACATGTTATTGGCTTTTTAATTTCTGCAGTAACTTTTTTTAAAGCACTTATTTCAGTTTCCATTTGTAAGCCAGCATAGGAGGGGAGAAATTTAGTGATTTCGCTTACAGAGGCATGGGCTCTATGAGAACAAGAGAATGCATCATTGACAAATAAATCTCCAAGGCTTGCAAGCTGCTTAGAAAAATTGCTATCATTTTTTTCTTCTTGTTTATAAAATCTTATATTTTCTAGAAAAACTATTTCATCATTAGAATTAACAAATAAGTTTTCTTTCTTTAAATTAAATATATTTTCTTTGATGAGTTTTATTTTCTTATTTAGTTTTTTTTTTAAATTTTCACAAATTGGATTTAAAGATAGATCCTCAACCCACTTTCCTTTAGGTCTTCCAATATGTGAAATAACAATGATTTTTGACTTTTTTTCAATTAAATATTTAAATATTGGTAAAATCTTATTAATTCTTGTTTCATCAGTTATTTTACCATTTTTAATCGGAACATTTAAATCTAGTCTTAATAAAACTATTTTTCCATCTAGTTCTTTTTGATCTTTGATGTAATTCATTAAGAATTTTTGTGAAGATATTCTGCTATATCACACATTCTATTAGAAAAGCCCCATTCATTATCATACCAAGCAGAAATTTTACCCATATTTTTTCCAACAATATTGGTAAGTGAAGCATCAACAATTGATGAAGCTGAGTTATGATTGAAATCAATTGATACAAGTTTTTCATTAGTTATTTCAATAATTTTCTTATTTTGTTTTCCAATAAATTTTTGAAATGCAGAATTAATTTTTTCTATGGATAGATCTTTTTTTGTACAAAAAACTAATTCAACTAAAGATACATTTGGCGTTGGAACTCTCATTGCAACTCCTTCAAGTTTACCTTTTAGTGAGGGAATAATTTGACCTATTGCTTTTGATGCTCCAGTAGAAGTTGGTACAATTGATTGACTTGCAGCCCTGGCTCTCCTTGGATCTTTGTGTGAATTGTCCAAAATTCTTTGATCACTAGTAAAAGCATGAATAGTAGTCATGAAACCTTTTATAATTTCAAAATTTTCATTTAATACGTGAGCCACGGGCGCAAGACAATTAGTAGTGCATGATGCCGCTGAGATTATACTATCTTCTTTTTTTATTTCAGATTCATTAACTCCATATACGATCGTCTTGTCAGCATTTTTACAAGGAGCAGATACAATAACTTTTTTTGCACCATTTTTTAAATGAGGCAATAATTTTTCTTTAGAATTAAATTTACCAGTACATTCAAAAACGTACTCAACACCAAATTTTTTCCAATTTATATTATTAAGGTTTGTCTCTTGACCAAACGTAATTTTATTTTTGTTAATTATCAGATGATTTTCATCAAATTTAATTTCAGCATCAAATTTTCCATGTATCGAATCATACTTTAAAAGATTTGAACAAGTTTCAGAGTTTGTTCTATTGTTAATATGCCTAATTTCAATGTTCGAATATTTGTTTTCTATTATAGATCGAACTATCATTCGCCCAATTCTACCCATCCCATTAATACCGATTTTTATTTTCATAATTTTTCTTTAATTTTTTTTGTTATAGATTCTAAATTTAGTTCAAAATTGTCATATATCTTTTTATAAGGGGCACTTTTTCCAAAACTTTTTATTCCAAAATTTAATCCTTGTTGACCAGTATATCTTTTCCAAAAATTAGGCTCCGATGCTTCAATTGAGACAACAAGATCAGTTTCGTTCAAAATTTTTCTTTGATAATCTTTTTTTTGTTGATCAAATAATTCCTGACAAGGCATTGAAATAACCTTTGAATAAATATTTTCTGTGGCCAATTTATGACTAATTTCACATGCCAAGCATGTTTCAGAGCCAGAAGATAGTATTGTTAAATTTATTTTGTCATTAGTTCTTAAGATTTCGTAGGCACCATTAGAAGAAAGATTTTCAGAAATATTTTTTTTTCTAACAGGATTAATTTTTTGCCTCGTTAATGCAATCACACTTGGCGTATTTTTATTTTCAAGAGCTAACTTCCAACATTCAAAAGTTTCAATCATATCAGCGGGCCTGAATACATTTAAATTTGGAATAGATCTTAAACTTGTTAATTGTTCAATAGGTTGGTGTGTTGGCCCATCTTCTCCGAGTCCAATAGAGTCATGAGTAAAAACATAAATTACTCTTTGCTTCATCATAGCAGCAAGTCTTATGGATGGTTTGCAATAATCACTAAAAATTAAAAAAGTTCCTCCATAGGGAATTAACCCACTGTGTAAAGATATTCCATTCATAATACCGCACATAGCATGTTCTCTGACACCGTAATGAATATAGTTACCTGAAAAATTTCCTGGTTTTATAATTTTGTGTTTTTTTGTTTTTGTGTTATTTGATCCAGCGAGATCTGCGGAGCCACCAATTATATTTGGTATATTTGATACAATTTCTAAAAATTTTTCTGAACATTTTCTTGTTGCAATTGGGTCCAAAGATTTTAAATAATCTTGTTTAGCTTTTTCTATAACTGAATAAATTGGTTTTATTAATAAATTATTTTGAGTCGAAACTAATTTAGATAGTTGCTTCTGATTATTTTTTTGATCACGTTTAGCTTTTTTTGAAGCGTTGTCCCCAATAGCTCTCCACTTGCTAATTATTTTTTTTGGTATTTCAAATGGTTCATATTTCCATTTTAATTTTTTTCTAACTAATTTAATTTCTTCCTCACCCAACGGACTTCCATGAGAAGATTCTTTACCACCTTTATTTGGCGATCCATATCCAATTATTGTTTTACAGGAAATAGCAGTAGGTTTTTTTGAATTTTGTGCTTTTTTTAAAGCTTTGAATATTTCTTTTTCGTTGTGACCATTTATTTCTAAAAAATCCCAATTATAACTATTAAATCTTTTTTTGTGATCATCTGATACTGTTAAATTAGTTGGTCCATCTATAGAAATTGAATTATTATCAAAAAGCAAAATAAGATTTTTTAATTTTAAATGTCCCGCCAGACTTAATGCTTCATGACTTATTCCTTCCATCAAACACCCGTCACCCGCCAAAACATAAGTTTTGTGATTAATTATTTTTTTTCCTACTTTTTTTTTTAAGATTTCTTCGGCTAAAGCAAAACCAACTGCGTTAGATATGCCCTGTCCTAAAGGGCCAGTTGTAGTTTCTATACCTGTATTTGGATGATACTCAGGATGTCCAGCACAAATGGAGTCAAGTTGTCTAAAATTTTTAATATCGTTTAAACTTATACTTTTATATCCGGTTAAGTATAATAATGAATATAATAACATCGACCCATGTCCTGCTGATAAAACAAACCTATCTCTATTAAGCCAACTTGGATTTTTTGGATCAAATTTTAAAAAATATTTGAATAGAATTGTAGCCACATCAGCCATTCCCATAGGCATACCCGGATGACCCGAATTTGCTTTTTGAACAGCATTAATAGATAGAAATCTAATTGCGTTAGCTAATTCTTTGTTAGTTTTATTCAAATTTAGACCTATGTAGACTCTGATAGTACAATTTAATAATATAGTTATATATATGAAATCTTTTCAGGAAAAAGAAAAAAAACTTTATGAGTTATTAAATCAACTGAATAACTCTGATACTTCGCAAATTCAAAAAAAAGGACAATCAGAAATGGATGACCTAAAGATTCATAAAAATCAATTAGAAATTGAAAAAAATCACTTAGAGGAAAAGTATCAATCTATAGTTCAAGAATTAGAAAAATCTCAAAAAAAAATTAAAGAACTTCAAAATAGCAAAAAAAAAGATCAACAAAAGCAAATTGAGTTTAATCAAAAAATTGATGAATTAAACCAAGAGACGGAGTATTTAATTGAAGAAATAGATAAATGGCAAATGTAAATATAAAATTTAATGGTAAAGAATTTTTGCTATCTTGCGAAGATGGACAGGAAGAGCATCTAGGGGAATTATCGGAAAACTTAAGTGAAAAATTTAATCAACTCAAATCTAAGCTTGGTAATTTAGGGGAGAATAAATTATTACTAATTACATCTATCACTTTAATGGATGAGTACTTTGAGACAAAAAAAAAAATTGAAGAAAAAAAAGATGAAATTGAAAAATTAAAAAATAAATTTAAAGAACTTAAATCATTAGTTTATAGCTATAAAGACCAAAAGGATAAAGAGATAAATGCTTTACAAAAAGAGCAAGAACAATTTAAAGAAGAATTAGAAAACTTAAATAATGGTTATGAAAAAATTATAGATGATGCATCTAGTCAAATAGAAAAATTTATAAATAAAAATAATTTTACATAACAGAAACTAGATATTTTTGAAAAAAATTTTAAGAAAAAAATTATTAAATAGAAGAAAAAAATATTATTTAGAAATAAGTGCGAAGCATATTTTAAATATTTTTAAATTAATAAAAAATAAATACAAAAATATTAAAGCCATTGGTGGCTACATTCCAATCAATTATGAGTATGATAGTTTAGGTATTTTAAAATTTTTAGAGACGAAAAATTTTACTATTAGTCTTCCAGTAATTACAAATAATTTTAAAATGGATTTTTATAAATATTCATTTAAAGACCCTCTAAAAATAAATAAACTTGGAATCCCGGAACCTTATAAATGTAATAAAAAAATAGTACCTGATTTGATTTTTGTTCCGTTAGTTGGATATGATAATAATTTAAATAGACTTGGATATGGAGGTGGTTTTTACGATAGATATTTTAAAAAAAAATTAAAGTTAAAGAAAATAGTTAAAATTGGACTTGCCTTTTCTTTTCAGAAAATTAAAAAACTCCCAGTAAACAAATTTGATAAAAAACTTGATAAAATAATTACTGAAAAAAAGATTTAAATATGAGAATATTATTTTTAGGTGATGTGGTTGGCCAAACAGGATGTAGCGCAATTAAACAAAATTTACAAAAAATTATTAAAGATGAGAATATTGATTTTACAATCGTAAATGGAGAAAATGCAGCCATTGAAGGCGTTGGAATAACACAAAATATTCTTGATGAGTTTTTATCTTGTGGAGCGGATGTGGTAACTAGCGGAAACCATATTTGGGATCAAAAAGAAACTTATGAATTCATAAAAAATCAATCAAGATTATTAAGACCTTTAAACATGGATAAAAATTTACCTGGTGAAGGATTTACGATTTTAAATTCAAGAGCAGGTTTAAAAGTTGGAGTTTTAAACCTAATGGGAAATATATTTATGAAAAAATGCGATGACTTGTTTATGACTTTAAAAAAATTTTTAGAAAATAAATCATTAAAAAAAGATTATGATTGTTTAGTTGTTGATATTCACGGCGAAATTACAAGTGAAAAAATGGCAGTAGGTCATTTTTTAGATGGTAAAGCTAGCTTAGTAGTTGGAACTCATACACACGTTCCCACAAACGATGCGAGAATTTTGTCAAATGGAACAGGTTATATGACTGATGCTGGAATGTGTGGTGATTACGACTCCGTTATTGGTATGGACAAAAATAATTCTATAAAAAGGTTTCTTAAGGAAGTGTCAAAAAAACATTTTCCTTCAAAAGGAGAGTCATCAATATCCGGGGTAATTGTTGATGTATGTAATAAAACTGGCTTAGCTTTAAATATTAAAAATTTTATAACTGGTGGAGTATTAAAAACAAATATTTAAAGATATGGCAGGACATTCTCATTGGGCTGGTATAAAACATAAAAAAGGAAAAGCTGACAAAATAAGATCAAAAATATTTTCAAAAATATCAAGAGAGATTACTGTTGCTGCAAAACTAGGAGACAGAAATCCAGAGATGAATTCTAGGCTTAGAGCAGCGATACAATCTGCTAGGGCCGCAAATATGCCTAAAGATAATATTGATAGAGCTATAGATAAATCTGAAGCAGGGGATCAATCAAATTTTGAAAGTATAAGATATGAGGGCTTTGGACCAAAAAATATTGCTGTAATTGTGGACACTTTGACAGATAATAAAAATAGAACAGCATCATCTATAAGAAAATTATTTCAAAAAAATGGTGGAAGCTTGGGCACTCAAGGATCTGCCTCTCATAATTTTATACAAAACGGTGTTATTAAAATTGACTATAACTTAATTTCTGAGGAAAAAGTTCTTGATTTAGCTTTAAATGCAGGTGCTGAAGATTGCATTTCATATGATGATAGCATTCATGAAATTCGTTGTGAAAAAGAAGATATATATAAAGTTAAAAAATTGCTCGAAAATGAAATAGACTCCTTTATTTCTACAAGAATTGAGTGGGTACCTACAATATTTATAGAAGCAAATGATAATGAGAAAAATGATATTTTGAGTTTTTTAGAAACTCTTGAAGATGATGATGATGTCCAAAATGTATATAGTAATGTTAAATTTAAAAAATAAATGTTTATAATTGGGATAGATCCAGGAATATCGGGGGCAATCTGCTTCTTTGAAGATGGAAAAATAGTTGATGTAATCGAAATGCCATCAATGTCAGAAGGGAAAAAAAATAAGAGACAAGTTAATGGCAACCAGCTATGTAACGAAATAAAATCCCGTATATCTGAAATTAATTACGAAAAAGCATGTGTAGTTGTTGAGCATGTAACTGCAATGCCAGGCCAGGGTGTAACAAGCATGTTTAATTTTGGCCAATCATTTGGATTAATTAAAGGTATTTGTTCCGCAATGCAGCTTCCTATACATTTTGTCAGACCTACAAAATGGAAAAAATATTTTAATTTAATTAATACTTCAAAAGATGCTAGTCGATCAAGAGCAATTGAAATATTTCCAAAAATTTCTAATCAATTAAAGAGAAAAAAAGATTCAAACAAAGCTGACGCGATTTTAATAGCAAGTTATTATTACAATACTTATAAATCTGAATAATTTCCTGCATTTTAGAGTCATATTCATGACACATTTTAGTGTGAGAAGAGCTTCATGGAAGCAGATATAGCCACACAAGCGGTTGGATTAACCTCAAGCTCTGACTTTTCAATAATTAACCTTTTTATTAGAGCAGACTTAATTGTAAAACTAGTTATTATAATGTTGATTGCTGCTTCAATTTATTCATGGGCAATAATTTTTGAGAAATTTAGACTTTTTAAAAAAATAAACCAATCAACAATTGAGTTTGAAGAAAAGTTTTGGAGATCTAAATCAGCTGAGACATTTTATAATAATCTACCATCAGAAATGGACGACCCAATGGCAATGGTATTTAAAGACTCAATGCAAACAGTTTTAAAATCTAGATCTAAATCTAATTTAAGTGAAAGACTAACAAACATAATGGCAACTAATATAGAAAAACAAATGTCAGTAATAGAAAAAAATTTTACTTTCTTAGCCACAGTAGGTTCAACAGCCCCGTTTATAGGATTGTTCGGAACTGTCTGGGGAATAATGAATTCATTTCAATCTATTGCGATTTCAAGAAATACAAGTTTAGCTATTGTTGCACCGGGAATTGCGGAAGCATTGTTTGCTACAGCATTAGGACTTCTTGCAGCAATTCCTGCTGTAGTAGCATACAATAAATTTAATAGTGATGCTAAAAAGTATTATAATAAATTAGAGGATTTTTCTAAAAGATTTTTAGCAATAATTTAAAATGGCTTTTAAACTTGGTCGATCATCCAGAGAACCTATGAGCGAGATCAACGTGACTCCATTTGTTGATGTCATGTTAGTTCTCTTAATAATTTTTATGGTTACTGCACCACTTTTAACTGTTGGCGTTCAGGTTGATCTGCCAGAAACTTCAGCAGACTCATTACCAGAAGAACAAGAACCATTAACTTTAACAATAAATTCAAAAGGAGAAATTTTTGTTCAAGAGGCAAAGGTGGAGTTTGATAGTTTAACAGCAAAAATTTTAGCTGTTTCTAAAAATAGAACAGATACTAGGATTTATGTTAGAGGTGATAAGACAATAAATTATGGGAGAGTACTTGAAATTATGGGAATGTTATCTGGGTCAGGATTCACTAAAGTTGCATTGATTTCTGAACCTTACAAAGACAGGTAATAAATGCCTCAAAATTTAATTTTATCTTTTTTTTTTCATTTATCAGTAATATTAATTGCATTAGTTACTCTACCCTTTATTGCAAAGAAACCAATTGATATACCTCCTTTAGTTTCTGTAGAATTAATTCAAATAACAGACAAAACAAATATTCCTTTTGCGCCAAAAGCTAAAAAAATAATTGAAAAAGTTAAAAAGGAAAAAGAAAAACTTGTTTCAGAACAAGCGCCTCCAAAAAAAGTTAAAAAAGAAAAATCTGAGACAATTCCTCTTCCTGATCAAGAAATAGAAAAAATAAAAAAAATAGAGACTGAAAAACAGAATCCCATATTAGACGACAACAAAGCAAAACAAGTATCTGAATTTGAAAAAAAAGAGCTTTTTGACCCAAATAACATCGCCGCACTTATTGATAAATCAAAAGAAAATTTTGCAGAAACAACAGCAAAAAAAGATGAAATTACTCAGTCGCAGGATGAATCTATGAAATTATCTGGCCTAACTCTTAGCGAGGAGGATGCTCTGAAGGCTCAAATTTTTGGTTGCTGGAGCATACCTTTAGGTTTACCTTATAATGAAAATTTATTAGTAAGAATAAAATTAAAACTTAAACCAGATGGTACTGTGATTAAATCTGAAATATTAGATCATGTAAGAATGAATAAGCCAGGACAAGGATTTTACAAAGTATTAGCAGAAAGTGCATTAAGAGCTATTCAAATTTGTCAACCTCTTAGAGTTCCGACAACTGGTTATGAAAAGTGGAAAGATTTACAATTGAATTTTGATGCTAGAGAAATGTTAGAAGGATAATGTATAAGATAAAATTAATATCATTTTTAATAGTAATTTTTTTATCATCAAGCGTTCATGCTTTGATTGAAGTGGATATTACTAGAGGAAATTTAAATCCATTACCAATTGCTGTGTCTCCACTAAATTCAGACAAAGAGACAAACGATAAATTTAAAAAAGAAATAAAAATTGATAATATTGGGGATGAAATCTCCTTAGTTATTGAAAACAATCTAAAAGCTACTGGTTTATTTAACCCTTTAGAAAAAGAAGCTTTTTTACAAAAACCTGACGTAGCTCATTTAAAACCAAGATTTGAGGATTGGTCTCTAATTAAAGCTCAAGCTCTAATTACCGGCAGAGTTGAGTTTAAAGATGACAAAGTTAGAGTAGAATTTAGATTATGGGATGTGTTAGCTGCTAGAGAAATGTTGGCTTTAGCTTTTACTACTGTTCCAAATAATTGGAGAAGGATTGGCCATATAATTTCCGATAAAATTTATGAAAGATTAACTGGTGAAAAAGGATATTTTGATACAAGAATAATTTATGTTTCAGAAAAAGGTCCAAAAACTAAAAGAATAAAAAAACTAGCAATTATGGATCAAGATGGATTTAATACAAAGTATTTAACTTTAGGTAATGAATTAGTATTAACTCCAAGATTTAATCCAACCAATCAGATGGTAACATATCTTTCCTATTTTAAAAACCTTCCAAGAGTGTATTTGTTGGATATAGAAACTGGAATACAAGAAGTGGTAGGAGACTTCCCCGGAATGACATTTGCCCCAAGATTTTCTCCTGACGGAAAAAAAATAATCATGAGCTTTGCAAAAGATGGAAACTCAGATATTTATACAATGGACTTAGAAAATAGAATTGTTGAAAGAATATCAAATCATCCTTCAATTGACACTTCACCATCATATTCGCCCGATGGAAAATATATAACATTCAATTCTGACAGAAGTGGCTATCAACAAATTTACGTTATGAAAAGCGATGGATCTAATGTAAAAAGAATTTCTTTTGGAAATGGATTATACGGAACTCCAGTTTGGTCTCCAAGAGGAGACCTGATTGCTTTTACAAAACTTCACAAAGGAAAATTTTATATAGGCGTTATGAGAACTGATGGAAAAGGAGAGAGACTATTAACAGAAAATTATTACCAAGAGGCACCCTCTTGGTCTCCAAATGGAAGAGTGCTAATCTTTTATAGAGAAACAAAATCTAATAGCGAGGGTGAAGGCTTTTCAGCTACACTCTGGTCAATAGATCTTACTGGTTATAATGAAAGGCAAGTAATCACAGAAACTGACGCATCAGACCCATCTTGGTCTTCATTGCTTAGTAATTAACAAGTATTCTAATAAAATACCTATATTTTAGGTTGATTTCTTAACTTGAAAGATTTAACCATTTGTGAAACTAATACTTAAAAAAAAAGAATTTAAGGAGCAGTATGATATTTACAAAGTCGACTTACAATTTAATTCTAGCATCATTTTTTGCACTTTTGTTGTCAGCTTGCGCGACACAGCAAAAAGCAGCGAAAATAGATTCACAAATTCAAGGAGATGTTTATACAGGTACGGACACAGTTGAATATTTAGCAGCCGGTGTTCCAGATAGAGTGTTTTTTGCTACAAACGAGTCAGTATTAACTACTGCTTCAAGAGACACATTAAGAAAACAAGCAGCTTGGTTAAGAAAAAATTCTGACATTAACGTTGTTCTAGAAGGACATGCAGATGAAAGAGGAACTAGAGAATATAACTTAGCATTAGGTGAAAGAAGAGCTAATGCAGCCAAAGACTATTTGATGACTTATGGTATTTCAGAAAATAGAATTTCAGTTATAAGCTATGGAAAAGAAAGACCTGTAGACTCAGGATCAAATCCTTTAGCCTGGTCTAAGAACAGAAGATCTGTAACAGTTAAAGCAAATTAAACAAAAAATTTTAAATTTAAAGACCCATTACATTAATAAAATGTGGTGGGTCTTTTTTTTGCCATCATTGTATCTAAAAACTAATAATTAAGATGACTAGAAAAATTTTATTAAAACTATTTCTCTTTACTTATGTTTTTAGTTTAAGTTTTAGTAATGTTTATTCAGATAGTCATAATGTTTTACAAATATTGGAATCCTTACAGCAAGATATAAAAACACTAGAAAGAGCAGTTTATTCAGATTCATTTGAAAAAAAAGTTTCAAATTCTGATGAAAATTCTTTTTCAAGTGATGATAATTCCGAAGAAGCCTTAACAAGACATTTATTAAAATTATCTGAAATTGAAAATCAATTCAGAGATTTAACAAATAAATTTGAGGAAATTAATTTTAAACTTGATAAACTTTCAAATAGATTAACAAAATTACAATCAGATAATCAATTGCGTTTTGAACAAGTTGAAAAAACTATGGGCAATGTTGTAAGCACCGGCGCCGCCAATTTGAGTGAAAATATATCTAATGAAGATAAAATATTACCTGGAACATCAGAGCCGCAAGATTTAGGAAGTATATCGTACAAAGATATGACCACATCATCAACAACTCAACAAACGCAATCTGTTGACTCAACTTCAACAGTGCTTTCAGAAAATATTGAGAGTAGCGAAAAACTTTTACCTGACGATTCACCAGAAAAACAATATGAATTTGCCACGAGTTTTCTGAAAGTTGGTGACTACAATACCGCTGAAAGAGCATTAAAAGAATTTGTGCTAACAAATTCAAACCACAAACTTGCCGGAAATGCACAATATTGGTTTGCAGAAACTTTTAGAATTAGACAGTTATATGTTGATGCTGCATCAGCTTATTTAGAAGGATATCAAAAATATCCAAAGAGTGAAAAAGCACCAGATAATTTATTAAAATTAGGTGTATCATTAGTTCAAATTGGAGAAAAAGACCAAGGCTGCATGATGATAACAAGTTTAGAAAAAGAATATCCAGAGGCATCCCAATCTATTCTTCAAAAAGCAAAATATGAAGAAAAAAAGTTTGAGTGCAAAAAAAATAATTCATAGAAATTTTAATTTTAAAAAAATTCTTAAAGATAAAAAGATTTTTGAAATTTATAAAAGCTTTGAAATAAATCTTAAAAACCATAAAAATTCAGATAAAATTGCGGTATCAGTATCTGGAGGGCCAGACAGCCTTGCATTATGCTTTTTATTTGCTTGCTATAAATTCAAGAAAAATAAAAAAATTCAACCGTCTTTTTTTTTAATAGATCATGGATTAAGAAATAATTCACAAAAAGAAGCAATATCTGTAAAAAAAATTTTAAAATCAAAAAAATTAGATTTAAAAATTTTAAAATGGAAAGGAAAAAAACCCACTTCTAACTTGCAGAATTTAGCAAGAAAAAAACGCTATGAACTATTATTTAAAGAATGTGAAAAATTAAATATCAGAGTTATACTTACCGGTCATCATCAAGATGATATGTACGAAACTTTTTTCAGTAGATTACTTAGAGGATCTGGAACAGAGGGACTGTCGTCTTTTGCAGAAATTGAAAAACATTTTAATTTCAAAAATAAAAAATTTAAAGTAGTCAGACCATTACATAACTTAACTAAACAAGATTTAATTCATATATCAAATAGTGCATTCAAGTTTTATGTTAAAGATCCATCGAATGAATCGGATAGATTTCAGAGAGTCAGGATCAGAAAATTAATATTAAATTTAAAAAAAGAAGGTTTAGATTTCAAGAAGCTTAATCTTACAATAAATAACTTAGCAGCCACCAATATGGCCTTAAATGAAATAGTTAAATATAATATAAATAAAAATGCTATTTATTTATCAAGAAAAAAGTATTTAATTAATTCAGAATTTTTTATAAAACCAGAAGAAGTTATTTTTAGGTCTTTATCACAATTAATTAAAAAAATTGGTCAAAATGAATATCCTCCGCGAGGTAAAAAAATGATTAATTTGATAAGAGATTTAAAAACAAAACAGCACATCAAAGTAACGCTTGGGGGCACAATTATTGAAAAAATACACAATTCTGTGATTGTTTCTAAAGAAAAAACAAAAAAT
This sequence comes from Pelagibacteraceae bacterium AG-414-M23, assembly GCA_003214525.1. GTDB lineage: Bacteria > Pseudomonadota > Alphaproteobacteria > Pelagibacterales > Pelagibacteraceae > Pelagibacter. The sequence goes on from QCLN01000003.1 coordinate 35,189, forward strand.
ACTAAATTTGCCACAATTTAACACTTGTTTAATTTATAATAATTCTTAATTAGTATTATATTATTTATTATGAATATAAAAAATCTAGCTATGTGGGCAATTATAGTCTTTCTAACTATAGGGCTATATAATATGTTTAAAAATCCGCAAGGCTCATATAACCAAAAAAATAATATTATTTTTTCAGAATTTTTATCTGAAGTTGAAAATGGCCGTGTAGTTCAAGTAGAAATACAAGGCAATAATGTAAATGGGGTTTTTTCGAACGGTAAAAAGTTTTCTACATACGTTCCTAACGATCCTAATTTAATAGAAAAATTATCAGAGCGAGGAGTAAGCATTTCGGCTTCACCTTTAGAAGAAAAAATGCCTTCACTTTTGGGCGTTCTCCTATCTTGGTTTCCAATGCTTTTATTAATTGCAGTTTGGATTTTCTTTATGAGGCAAATGCAAGGCGGAAAAGGTGGTGCCATGGGATTTGGCAAGTCGAAAGCAAAATTAATGAATGAGCTTAAGGGAAAAGTTACATTTAATGACGTCGCTGGAATTGAAGAAGCTAAAGAAGAAGTTGAGGAAGTGGTAGAATTTTTAAAAGATCCAAGAAAGTTTAGTAGACTTGGAGGAAAAATTCCTAGAGGTTGTTTGTTAGTTGGGCCTCCTGGCACAGGTAAAACTTTGTTGGCAAGAGCAATTGCTGGAGAAGCAGCAGTTCCTTTTTTTACTATATCCGGTTCAGATTTCGTAGAGATGTTTGTAGGTGTTGGAGCATCAAGAGTTAGAGATATGTTCGAGCAAGGAAAAAAGAATGCTCCATGTATAATATTTATTGATGAGATTGATGCAGTTGGAAGAAGTAGAGGAGCGGGACTTGGTGGTGGAAATGATGAACGAGAACAAACTTTAAATCAGCTTTTAGTAGAAATGGATGGGTTTGACACAAATGAAGGAGTAATCATAATAGCCGCAACTAACAGACCGGATGTTCTTGATCCAGCACTTTTAAGACCTGGAAGATTTGATAGACAAGTAGTTGTTTCAAACCCAGATATAATAGGAAGAGAAAAAATATTAAAAGTTCATGCTAAAAAAATTAATATGTCGCCTGATGTGAATTTAAGAACAGTTGCAAGAGGCACTCCAGGTTTTTCAGGAGCTGATCTTGCTAACCTAGTTAATGAGGCCGCATTACTGGCAGCTAGAAAAAATAAACGTATAGTAACTTTTCAAGAATTTGAAGAGGCAAAAGATAAAGTAATGATGGGAGCAGAGAGAAGATCTATGGTAATGACCGAGGATGAGAAAAAACTCACCGCTTATCATGAAGGAGGTCATGCTATTGTTTCATTTAATTTAGAAAACTCTGACCCTATTCATAAAGCAACTATAATTCCAAGAGGTAGAGCTTTAGGAATGGTTATGAATTTGCCTGAGAGAGATAAGTATCAATATACGATTAAAGAGTTTAAAGCAAAGATAGCAATGTGCTTTGGTGGCAGAGTTGCAGAAGAATTAATCTTCGGTAAAGATAATATCACATCTGGTGCTGGAGGAGGGCCAGGCTCAGATATAAATCAAGCAACTAAAATAGCAAAGGCAATGGTTACAAAATATGGAATGAGTGAAGAATTGGGTCCTATGGAATATGGGGAAAATGAAGAAGAAATATTTCTAGGAAGATCAGTAGCAAGACACCAAAATATGTCTGAGGAAATGACAAGAAAAGTTGATATTGAGGTAAGGAAGTTAATTGACGAAGGATATGATAAGGCAAAAAAAATTCTTACAGAAAAACTAGAAGATCTTCATAAAATCGCAAAAGCCTTGCTTACTTATGAGACTTTAACAGGTGATGAAATAGAAGATTTAATTAATAAAAATAAATATCCAGAAAATAAACAAGATCTAAAAAACGACGAAGACAAAGACTCAGCCTTAGGATCTATTGGACTAAAGCCAAAAATAGTTCATTAATCAAATGATAAAATATTACACAAGAGCGTGTAATTTTTATTATGGAAAAATATCTAAAGAAAAAATAAAAAAAAAGGCATGCCTACCTTTGAATGGTAATAAGCTAATTTCATTCGACTCAATAGAAATATTAACTAGAAAATCAAAAAAAAAAATTAATATTAAAGATATTAAAAAACTTCCATTAAAATTAAAAAAAAAAGTGTTAAATGATTTAAATAAAATTACAAAAGTAAAAAAATTATCTAAAATAAAATCAAAAAATTTTCCGTTATTAATGGGTATACTAAATGCTACACCGGACAGTTTTTCTGATGGAGGGAAATATTTAAAATCTATTTCTGCTTATAAAAAAATAAAAAAACTTTCCAAAGATGGTGCGGATATTATTGACATAGGAGGCGAGTCAACAAGACCTAATTCAGATACAGTCGATAAATTAATTGAGTGGAAAAGAATTAAATCAAAATTAAAATATGCAAAAAGAAATAAAACCATTATTTCATTAGATACTAGAAAAAGTTTTATTCTTAAAAAATCATTACCATTTAAAATAAATCTTCTTAATGATGTGTCGGGTTTAAACCATGACAATGAAATGATTAGTGTGTTGAAGTTATCAAAAATTCCATTTGTTTTACATCATATGCAAGGAACACCTAAGACAATGCAAAAAAATCCTAAATATAAAAATATAATTTTAGATATATATGATTTTTTTGAAAAAAAGTTGGAATACATAAGAGCAAATCAAATTCATCATAATAATATAATTTTAGATCCTGGAATTGGATTTGGAAAAAATTTGAAACATAATATTACAATATTAAATCAAATTTCTATTTTTCACTCTTTAGGCTTTCCAGTAATGTTAGGTTTATCAAAAAAAAGATTTATTAAGGAATTATCAGGCAAAAATGATAGTAAAGATAGAATTGGAGGAACAGCATCTTCTTGCATCTATGCAATCTTGCAAGGTGTTCAAATTCTTAGAGTACATGATGTAAATGAAATACAACAATCAATGAAAGTATTTAAAAAACTAATTTTTAAAAAATGAGCAAAAGATATTTCGGCACAGATGGGATCAGAGGAACAGTGAACCAAAATAAAATTAATGGTGATATGTTTTTTAAATTTGGACTTGCTGCAGGAACATATTTTAGAAATTTAAAGAAAAAAAAACAAACAGCAATTATTGCTAAAGATACGAGACTATCTGGATATACTTTAGAACCAGCTCTTGTATCAGGACTAGCTTCGGCTGGTATGCATGTTTTTACTCTAGGACCTTTGCCAACTAATGGACTGGCAATGCTGACAAAAAAAATGAATGCAAATTTGGGAATTATGATCACAGCATCACATAATCCTTTTTATGATAATGGGCTTAAATTATTTGGTCCAGATGGATTAAAATTGTCAGATAAGATTGAGAAAAAAATAGAAAAATTGATTGATACAAAAATTTCAAAACATCTAATTAATCCTGGTGTTTTAGGAAGAGTAAAAAGACTAGAAGATGCGAACGAAAAATATATTAATATTTTGAAAAATAATTTTCCCAAAAATTTTTCACTAAAAGGTCTTAAAATAGCAATCGATTGTGCAAATGGAGCTGGTTATAAATCTGGACCAAATATATTAAAATCATTAGGTGCTAAAGTTTATAGCGTAGGAACTTCTCCAAATGGTTTAAATATAAATTTGAATTGCGGCTCAACATTCGCTAATAAAATTAAATCTTTTTCAATTAAGAAAAAAGTACATTTGGGCATTTCTTTAGATGGAGACGCAGATAGAATAATTATATGTGATGAAAAAGGAAGGATAATTGATGGAGATCAAATAATTGCTATGATTGCTTTGAGGTGGAAGCAAAAAAAAATATTGAAGGGTGGAGTCGTAGGTACGCTAATGTCGAATTATGGATTAGAAAAATTATTTAAAGAAAATAAGATCAAATTCATCAGAACAAATGTTGGAGATAGATATGTCAAAGAAGCTATGAAAAATAATAAATGTAATTTAGGCGGCGAGCAGTCTGGGCACATTATTTTAGGAAATTTTGCGACTACTGGAGACGGTATACTTGTTGCGCTAGAAATTCTTTACTCAATGAGAAAGGGAAAAAAAGCAAGTGAATTATTTAATAATTTTTTTCAAATACCCCAAGAACTAGTAAATATAAATGTTAAAGATAAATCAATTATTCATTCAAAAAAATGTAAAAAATCTATTTCAAAAGCAAAAAAACTTTTAAATGGCAACGGGAGGATTTTAGTAAGACCATCTGGGACAGAGCCAAAAATAAGAATAATGTGTGAGTCTAATAACAAAAAGTTAATGAGAAAATGCATTAGTTTAATAAAAAAATCTATAAATTAAATTGAGAATAAATTCAAAAGTATTGATTATTGCTGGCTCAGATTCTTCTGGAGGTGCCGGAATACAGGCAGATATCAAAACTGTGAGTTCTTTAGGGTCATATGCTATGACAGCTATCACAGCAGTTACTTCTCAAAATACTACAGGGGTCTTGTCAGTATTTTCAATTTCTCCTAAAGAAATTTCTAAACAAATTGAATTTACTTCGAAAGATATTAGACCAGATGCAATTAAAATTGGAATGTTAGGAAATGCGAAAGTGATCAATGCAGTTATTAAATCTTTATCAAAAATAAAAGTTAACAAAATTATACTAGACCCAGTAATGGTTGCAAAAGGTGGGACTAGACTGATTGATAATAATTCAATTCAAATTTTGAAAGAAAAATTATTAAAAAGAGTATCATTAATTACTCCAAATATCCCTGAGGCAGAGATTTTAGTAAATCAAAAAATAATTTCAAAAGATGATATGATTATTGCAGGAAAAAAACTATTAGCACTTGGGGCAAAGAGCGCTTTAATAAAAGGAGGACATCTTAATTCTAAAATTACATACGATGTATTAGTAAATAAACACAGTATCTTTGAATTTAAAAATAAAAAAATAAAAACTAAACATACTCATGGAACAGGGTGTACGCTCTCTTCAGCAATAGCCACATATTATTCATGTGGAAAATCATTAAAGAAATCTTGTGAAAATGGAATTAAATATGTAAACCAAGCAATAACTTATGCTCCAAAATATGGAAAAGGACATGGACCAATTAATCACCTTAACTCAATTAAAATAAAGAAAATATTTAGATGAAAAATGTCGTAGTAGTCGGATCACAATGGGGAGATGAAGGAAAAGGTAAAATTGTAGACTGGCTTTCTAGTGAAGCAGATGTTGTAATAAGATTTCAAGGTGGCCATAACGCTGGACACACTTTAGTTATAGATGGCAATACTTATAAATTGAGACTTTTACCATCGGGAATTGTAAGAAAAAACAAAATTTCAATAATAGGAAATGGAGTTGTGGTAGATCCATGGGCTTTAATTGAAGAAATAGAGGAAATAAAAAATAAAGGAGTAGATGTAAATGAGGAAAATTTATTTTTATCTGAGTCTGCATCTTTAATTTTACCGGTTCATAGTGAGCTAGATGAGATTAGAGAAGATAATTCAAAAGGTGAAAAAATTGGAACGACTAGAAGAGGCATTGGACCAGCCTATGAAGATAAAGTTGGACGTAGATCTATAAGAGTAATTGATTTGTCTTCTGAACAAAACCTAGATTCAAAGTTAACAAATCTTCTTGAACACCATAATTATTTAAGGAAAGGCATGGGAAAGAAAGAATATAGCAAAGAGAAATTAAAAAATGACCTTTTAAAAATTGCACCAAAGATATTAAAATATAGCAAGCCAATATGGAAAGAAATAGAGGAATTAAAAAAAAATGAAAAAAAAATATTATTTGAAGGAGCGCAAGGAATATTATTAGACGTAGATCATGGCACTTATCCTTTTGTAACATCCTCAAATACTGTAGCATCCTCGGCCGCAACAGGCTCAGGTTGCGGTATAGATACGATAAACTATATTTTAGGAATAACAAAAGCTTATACAACAAGAGTTGGCGAAGGTCCATTTCCCACAGAACAAAAAAATGAAATAGGAGAAAGACTTGGAGAAATAGGTAAAGAATTTGGAACAGTAACTAGTAGAAAAAGAAGATGTGGATGGTTTGATGGAGTACTTGTTAGACAAACAATTAAAACTTCTGGAATCAATGGAATAGCTTTAACTAAACTAGATGTGCTTGATGAATTTGATGAAATCAAGATTTGTATAAGTTATGACTTAGATGGAAAAAAAATTGACTATTTACCAACTTCTTCTGAACAACAACTTAAAGTTAAACCAGTTTATAAAGTTTTTGATGGCTGGAAATCACCCACATGCGGTATAAAAAATTTTTCCGATTTACCCAAAAATGCTCAAATTTACATAAACTTCATTGAGAATTTTGTAGAAGCTAAAGTATCGACTATATCCACAAGTCCAGAGAGAAATGATACAATTTTAATTGAAAATCCTTTTAAAATTTAATTAGCTGGCAACAAATTTTTTGATTTTGCTGAATTCAACATATGCTTTTGTAGTTTTTCGAAAGCTTTATTTTCTATTTGTCTAATTCTTTCTCTACTAATTTTAAATTTTTTACTTAATTCTTCTAATGTACTAGGATTGTCAGTCAATCTTCTAGAGTATAAAATTTTTTTTTCACGGTCGTTTAAAATTTTAATTGAATCAGTTAAAAGATCTTTTCTTTGTTCCATTTCCTCTTGTTGAGCTACTTTCAATTCTTGATCCATACCCTGGTCAACCACCCAGTCTTGCCATTCATCACCATCTTCTCCTATTGGGGCATTTAAAGAATGTTCTTTCCCTGCCAGTCTTCTGTTCATTGAAACAACCTCTTTCTCACTAACATCTAATCTTTCTGCAATATTTTTTACATCTTCATTGCGCAAGTCTCCTTCAGTATTAGGCGCAATCTGATTTTTTATTTTTTTTAAATTGAAAAATAATTTTTTTTGTGCGGTTGTTGTTCCAATTTTTACTAAGCTCCAAGATCGTAAAATATATTCTTGTATTGATGCTTTAATCCACCACATTGCATATGTGGCTAATCGAAATCCTTTTTCTGGTTCAAATTTTTTTACTGCTTGCATTAAACCTACGTTGCCTTCAGAAATCATTTCATTTAAAGGCAAACCATATCCTCTGTATCCCATTGCAATTTTAGCAACTAACCTTAGATGACTAGTAACAAGTTTTTCTGCAGATTTTACATTGCCTGTTGATTTCCAATTTTTTGCTAACATATATTCTTCTTCTGCGTCTAGCATTGGAAACTTTTTGATTTGAGAAAGGTAGGCAGCAAGCCCTCCTTCATTTGAAAGAATAGGTAAATTATATGTTTTTGAATTACTCATAATTATTTAATAATTTAACTGTTTATTTAATAAACAATTTTTTTTTTACAACATCAAATTAGTTAGATTTTTCAAGGACATTAATTATTTTTTTTAGTTCAATCGGAAGATTTGACTTAAAAAAAAGTTTTTTTCCAGATCTTGGATGATTAAATCCTAATATTTTAGCGTGAAGGAATTGTCTATTTAATTTTAATATTGCTCTATCTATTTCTTCACTTACATTATTTAGTTTTTTATACTTTTTTTTATATTTCTTATCACCAACAATTTGATTTCCTTTATAGTTCATATGCACTCTAATTTGATGAGTTCTTCCTGTTTCGAGTTTACATTCTATTAAACTCATTGTTGGAATATTTTTTCTTTCAAAAACTTTAAGTGTTTTATAATTTGTTATTGCCCTTTTACCTTTTACAAAACTCACATCCATTAATTGTCTATTTTTTGAACTTCTAGTTATTAATGTTTTGATTAGTCCTGATTGTGGTCTTAACTTTCCCCAAACTAATGCATTATAAACTCTGTCAATAAAATGATTACTGAATTGTTTTGAAATATTTTCATGACTAAAATTATTTTTTGCGATAACTACCAAGCCTGAAGTATCTTTATCAATTCTATGAATTATTCCTGGACGTAGTTCGTCACCTATATTTGATAGTTTTATTTTTTCATAATTCATCAAAGCATTTACAATTGTATTATCATAATTGCCTGGCCCTGGATGCATCGATATTCCTGAAGGTTTATTAATAACTATTAAGTCATTGTCTTGATAAACTATATCTAATTTAAAGTTATAAGGCTTTAAAGAAGTCTTTTTTGGCTCTGGTATTTCTATAGAAATTTTATCTCCTACATTTATTTTTTTTGAAACTGATTGGTTTATTTTTCCATTAATTTTAAGCTTATTATCTAAAATTAAATTTTTTATTCTTGTTCTGCTGAGTTGTTCACATTGACTGATAATAAATAAATCGACTCTTTTTCTATCTGAATTTTTTTCAACAATTAAATTAATGATATTTTTCATAAATTGTAATATTAATACATTATGCGCTCGTAGCTCAACTGGATAGAGCGCCAGATTTCGGCTCTGGAGGTTCAGGGTTCGACTCCTTGCGGGCGCACCACATATCATTATTTTTTTTTAAAATTTTAATTTTAACTATATAATTCATTTGAAGTAAGAGGCTTTTTTTAATCTATCATTTATTACTTCGCCAAATCCTTTATTTACTATTCTTTCAACTGCAATACTTTTAAAATTTCTTTTTTTAATTTTTCTTAAAGTTTTGTATAAATTTTTGGCCGCCTCTTTCAAGTTATTTTTTTTCGATAAATAAAAATAGTTTTTGTTAATTTTTTTTCTTTTTTTAATTAGAATAAAAGCTTCATTTTTATTTGCATTTTTAACATTTAATCTTAATTTTATATAAGGAGAATAATGTGTTTTTCCTTGACCAGGGGACTTAATTATTGATCTATTATTGAACTTAACATTTAACTTTAAATATTGGTTAATTTCTTCTTTTGCAATTCCTCCCAATCTCAAAATTTGAGGTTTATTTATTAAATTTATTATTGTTGACTCCACACCAATTTTTGATGAACCGCCATCAAGTATTAAACTAATTTTTTTACCAAATTCATCTTGCACATCTTTTTTTGAAACTGGACTTATTTTTGTTGATATATTTGCACTTGGAGCAGCCAAAGGATAATCTAATTTTTTTAATAAATTTCTTGTTATAGGATGACTTGGGAATCTTACAGCTAAAGTATTTTTTTTATTTGTAACATTCTTTGAAATTAAACTACCTTGCTTTAGTTTCAAAATATATGAAATAGGTCCAGGAGAGTATTTCTTATATAATTTTAAGAAATGATTGTTTATGTTACAATCTTTTTTCAGTAATTTAAGATCATAGTAGTGAACTATAAGCGGGTTTTTTTTGGGTCTTTTTTTTAATTTGAATATTTTGGCTGTTGCAACCGACGAGTATGCATTTGCCCCAAGACCATACACTGTTTCTGTTGGTATGCCTATACATTGGTTTTTATTCAGATATTTTATTGCTTTTTTAATATTTGAAAGTTTGTTTTTCATATAATAATACCAACTATTATATGAAAGAAAAAAATTTACTAGATGATATTGAATCTAAATCTCCAGAAGAACTAAATAATTTAGCAAACAAAATAATTGATAATTTAGAAAAAAAGAGTTTAGAAGATTTTGTTCAAGAATATCAAGAATTGATAAAATTAAATAATTATATAGAAAAAAAATTTCAACAAGAGACAAGATCTATATCAAAAAAAACTAAAGATAAAATTGATCAAATAATAAACTATGGAAAAAAAACTAAAAAAACTATCCAAAAAAGTTAATATTTTTTTAAATAGATATTTATCAAAATTTAATTCTTCAGAATTAGTTGTACCAATGAAATATGGATTATTTCCTGGAGGAAAAAAAATAAGGTCAAAAATAATTTTTGATGTTGGAAAAATTTTTAGAGTTAAAAATAAAGATTTAATGTTTTTAGCAGCATCAGTAGAAGCCATACATGCTTATTCACTCATTCACGATGATTTACCCTGCATGGATGATGATAACTTAAGAAGAGGAAAGCCTTCTACACATATAAAATTTGGTGAGTCCACAGCAATTTTGGCAGGTAATTCATTGCTCACAACTGCATTTGAAATTTTAAGTGATAAAAGTTTTAAAGTAGATGATAAGATTAAGTCCAATCTAATTCATGCCCTTTCAAGGTGCTCAGGTCAAATAGGTATAGCGGGTGGACAGTATTTAGATTTAAGTTACGAAAAAAAGAAAGTATCACTTCAAAAAATATTAAATATGGAATTAAAAAAAACAGGAAAGTTATTTGAATTTTGTTTTGTATCTCCTTTAATTGTTAAAAAAAAAATAAAGAATTTAAGTTCTTTTTCAAAGCTAGGTAGAGATGTTGGTTTATTGTTTCAAATAGTAGATGATATGATTGATTGTAAAAGTAATACTAAATCTGCGGGAAAAAAAACAAAAAAGGATTTTAAAAGAGGAAAAGCGACTATAATTAGTTTACTTGGATACGAAAATGCAGTTAAATATGCTCATAAACTAAAAAAAAATATTTTTAACAAGCTAAAAGTGCATTCAAATAAAGCAAATGATTTAAAAGAAACAATCGAATTTATAATTGAAAGAAAAAAGTAAATGTCAAAATATAAATTTTTAGATGATGTAAATTTTCCATCCGATATAAAAAAATTTTCTAACTCTGATCTAAAAATTCTTTCAAACGAGATTAGAGAAAAGATGATAGACGCAGTATCAAAAACGGGTGGCCATTTAGGTGCTGGACTCGGAGTAGTTGAGCTAACTGTAGCTCTTCATTATGTTTTCGATACGCCTAAGGATAAAATTATTTGGGACGTAGGACATCAATCGTATCCTCATAAAATTTTAACGGGTAGAAAAGATAAAATTGAAACATTAAGATCAAGTGGTGGATTATCAGGTTTTACAAAAAGAGATGAGAGTGAATATGATCCATTTGGAGCCGCTCACAGCTCAACATCTATTTCAGCAGCATTAGGAATTGCTACAGCAAACAAACTTTCAAATAAATCTGAAGATGTAGTAGCTATAATTGGAGATGGAGCATTAAGTGCAGGAATGGCATATGAGGCCATGAATAATGCAGGCTCCTCTAAAACTAAAATGATTGTTATTTTGAATGATAACGATATGTCAATAGCAAAACCCGTTGGAGCATTAAGAACTTATCTAGCAAAAATCTTATCTGGAAAAATTTACTTCAGTTTAAGAGAAACGGTAAAATTGATAATTTCCTCATTCTCAAAAAGATTTATGAAAAAAGCAGGAAAAGCTGAAGATTTTTTAAGATCAGCAGTTACTGGAGGTACTTTATTTAGTTCTCTAGGTTTTTATTATGTAGGTCCAATTGATGGCCATGATATTGATGTATTAACTTCAGTTTTAGAGAATGCTAAAAAAATGAATTACGATAGACCTATACTTATTCATATTAAAACTGAAAAAGGCAAAGGATATAAATTTGCTGAAAAATCTTTGGACAAATATCATGGAGTTTCAAAATTTAATGTCTTAACTGGACAGCAAGAAAAAGCCAAGAGCATAGCTCCTTCTTATACAAAAGTGTTTGCCAATACATTAATTAAACATGCACAAAATGATAGTAAGATTGTTGGAATTACTGCGGCAATGCCTAGCGGGACTGGAATGGATCTTTTTGCTGAAAAGTTTCCTGATCGAATGTATGACGTTGGGATTGCAGAACAACATGCTGTAACTTTTTCTGGTGGTTTGGCTACAGAAGGCTATAAACCTTTTGCAGCAATTTATTCAACTTTTTTACAAAGAGCTTATGATCAAGTAATTCATGATATTGCAATACAGTCACTTCCGGTAAGGTTTGCAATTGATAGAGCTGGTTTAGTAGGAGCAGATGGTCCAACGCACGCAGGATCATTTGATATAACTTACTTGTCAACACTGCCAAACTTTGTTGTTATGGCAGCTAGTGACGAGTCTGAACTTGTTAAAATGATTAATACATCAGTCCAAATAAATGATAGACCTTCCGCTTTTAGATACCCAAGGGGAAATGGAATTGGAATAGAATTACCAGAAGATGATCAAAAATTAATTATTGGAAAAGGCAGATTTATAAAAGAAGGAAAACAAGTTGCATTGGTTAATTTTGGCGCAAGACTCCAAGAATGTTTAATTGCAGAAAAAAATTTATCAAAAAAAGGAATTTTTCCAACAGTTTTTGATGCTAGATTTGCAAAACCTTTAGATGAAAATTCATTATGGCAAATTGCAATAAATCATGATGCAATAATTACAATTGAAGAAGGATCAATAGGTGGTTTTGGCTCTCATGTAAATTATTTTCTTAATGAAAAAAATTTATTAGACAAAGAAATTAAATTTAGATCTATGATTTTGCCTGATTTGTTTATTGATCATGATAAGCCGGAAAAAATGTATAAAACTGCAGGATTAGACTCAGAATCTATAGAAAACAAAGTTATAGATACTTTAAATTCAAAGGTAGTATTAAAAAAAACTAATTAATTACTACACTGAGCTTTATTCATTAAATAGTGATCAAGTAATACGCAGTGCATCATTGCTTCACCAATTGGGACAGCTCGTATACCAACACAAGGGTCATGTCTTCCCTTTACAGAGATAGAAGTATTTTTACCTTTTTTATCGATAGTTTTTCTTTCATTTAATATTGAGGAAGTTGGCTTTACAGCAAAAGACACAATTATATCTTGTCCAGTTGATATACCTCCTAAAATTCCACCCGCATTGTTACTTTTGAAAATTGTTTTTTTTCCTTTTTTAAACATTTCATCTGAATTTTCTTCACCAGTTAATTTTGCAGAATTCATTCCAGAACCTATATTAACACCTTTAACAGCATTAATGCTCATCATCGCAGATGCTATATCCATATCTAATTTTGAGTAAACGGGGGCCCCTAAACCAAGGGGTACTCCTTTTGCTCTTACTTCTATAACCGCACCACAAGATGAGCCAGACTTTCTAACAGCTAAAAGATACTTTTCCCAAAGTTTTAGTATTTTTTTATCAGGACAAAAAAATGAATTTTTATTAATAAATTTATCATCCCAATTATTGGCATTGCTTCCTAAAATTCCAATTTGTGTGACTGCCCCAATAACCTTATATTTTTTTCCAATTTTTTTTTCTAAAACTTTTTTTGCGACCGCTCCAGCAGCTACTCTTGCGGCAGTTTCTCTTGCTGATTGCCTTCCACCACCTCTATAATCTCTTATTCCGTATTTCATAAAGTAAGTATAATCTGCATGTCCAGGTCTAAATTTAGATTTTATTGTTTCATAGTCTCTAGATTTTTGATCCTTATTATAAATAATTAAAGATATTGGAGTGCCTGTTGTTTTTCCCTCAAATACACCAGACATAAGATGTACTAAATCTTTTTCTTTTCTTTGAGTTACAAATTTACTTTGACCAGGTCTTCTTTTATTTAATTCCTTTTGAATATCTTCAGCTTTAATCTCTATGTTTGGCGGGCAACCATCTATAATACATCCTATAGCTGGCCCATGAGACTCTCCCCAAGTGGTAAATCTAAAAAACTTTCCAAAAGTATTAAATGACATTATATCTGTTATATAGTTTAATTTGTCGAAATTATGAATAAAAAAAACAATTTAGGGCTAGATATTTCTTTCATGGATGAAAATGATCCATTTGTTGTTTTTAAACAATGGATGTCTGAAGCTGAAAAAAATGAAATTAATGATCCAAATGCTGTTGCGTTAGCAACTGTAAACGAATCTAACCAACCAGATGTAAGAATTGTTTTATTAAAAGAATATAATAGTAGTGGCTTTACATTTTTTACTAATTTAAATAGTAAAAAAGGAACTGATTTAAAACAAACTCCCAAAGCATCAATGTGCTTTCACTGGAAATCTTTATTAAGACAAGTAAGAATCTCTGGAACTATTTCAATAATACCCGAAAAAGAAGCAGACGAGTATTTCAATACAAGACCATACCTTAGCAAAATTGGAGCCTGGTCTTCAAACCAATCAAAACCAATGGAAACAAGAGATGAATTTTTAAAAAAAATAGATGAATTTAAAAATAAATATAGCGTTCAAAATAATATTCCAAGACCAAAACATTGGTCTGGATTTTTATTGTCACCAAATAGAATAGAATTTTGGAAAGATGTAGAAGGAAGACTACATCAAAGACTTGAATACTTAAAAGAATCAAATTCTTGGAAAAAGAAAATTTTATATCCTTAAAAATTACGTTCTAAAGAAAATGTAGTTAAATTTTTAAGAATGTTTTTATCTTCACTATTTTCAAAAATATTTAACGAGTTTGAGGATAGATTTATATAATGCTCAGCCTTCTTATAACATTCATTAATAATATTTTTTTTTTGAATTAAATTTATAACTAACTTTAAGTCATTATCTGTTCTGCTATCTTTAAGGAATAGATCTTTAAGAAATTTTTTTTCATTATCATTTATTTTTTGAAAAAGTAAAATTATTGGCAATGTAACTTTCCCTTCAAAAAAATCATTTCCAATATTTTTTCCAAATAGTTTTAAATCCGAATTGTAATCAAGCGCATCATCTGCAATTTGAAATGTCAGGCCTAAGTTTTTACCGTAAGACTCTAAAGCATCTTTATATTTACTTTCTTTTTCAGTTATAATTGGACCAATTTTAGCAGCTGCTAAAAATAATGATGCTGTCTTACTAGAAATAATTTTTAAATATGTTTCTTCCAACATATCCACTTCACCTTTATGTTGTAATTGTAAAATTTCACCTTGAGATATTAAAGCTGATGTAGAAGAAAGAAGTTTTAATATTTCTAAATTTCCATCCTCTACCATCATCTCAAAACAACGACTTAGTAAATAATCTCCTACCAAAATTGATGATTGATTACCCCAAATTTTATTTAGTGTTTTTTTTCCTCTTCTTATTTCTCCATTATCAATAACATCATCATGCATTAAAGTTGCAGAGTGAATAAGTTCTACACAGGCAGCAAAATTAACATCTCTAGTTCCTTTTGCGTAGCCACACAATTTAGAAGTGCCTAGAGTTATTAAAGCTCTTAGTTTTTTACCACCAGTTTCCAAATGGTAAGATGACATTTTTTTGACCAAATCAACATTGCTTTCAAGTTTTTTTTCAATTTTTTCGTCCACCATTGCCAGTCTATCTTCAACTGATTTTTTTAACTCAATATAAGAGTTGTTAATTTTTTTGCTTAATTTGATTACAGATCCCATAAAATAAAGTTAATATATAATTATATTTATTATACTTATCAATTGACGCACCATATTGTTCAACTATAAGTAAGCTTTATATTATTAATAAAATCTAATAAGCATTAATATGTTTTCATTTTTTAAAAAAAAAATAATTATTCCGCATATTAGACTTGCGGGCGTTATCGGGTCTGCAGGCAGATTTAAACAAGGTATTGATTTTTCAGGTCAACAAGAAATTATAAAAAAAGCTTTTTCATATAAAAAAGCAAAATGTATAGCTGTTTCAATTAATTCACCAGGTGGCTCCCCTGTACAATCCCACTTAATTCATGACTACATAAAACAACTAGCTAAAAAAAATAAAAAAAAAGTTATAATTTTTGCAGAAGATGTTGCGGCATCTGGTGGATATTTGATAGCTTGTGCTGGAGATGAAATTTATGCAAATTCAAGTTCTATAGTAGGTTCAATTGGAGTTATCTCAGCTTCATTTGGTTTTCAAGACGCTATCAAAAAAATTGGCATTCAAAGAAGAGTTTATACTGCTGGAAAAAACAAAAGTACTTTAGATCCTTTTAAGGAAGAAAAAGATGAAGATATTGAAAGAATAAAAAAATTACAACTGGAGCTACATTCAGATTTTATTGAAGTTGTTAAAAAAAGCAGAGGCCAAAAACTTAAAGATCCTGAAAAAAATAATACTTTTACAGGAGAATTTTGGTCTGGTTCTGCATCAATGAAATTAGGATTGATAGATGGTATTGGTAATGCGGAACAAATTTTAAGAGAAAAATTTGGAGAAGACATAATTATTAAAAAGCTGGAAAAACAAAAAAGTTTTATAGCAAAAAAACTATCATCCTCTATAGATAATCAGGTTGATAATATTGCTAGCGTAATAGAAGAAAGAGCCCTATGGCAAAAATTTGGTTTATAAATGCCAAAAAAAATAAAAAAGATAAAAAAAAAAAATAAACTTATATTTCTATCCTTTCAAGATACAATCTTGAATTTACAAAAGTACTGGAGTAAACAAGGATGTGTAATACTACAGCCTTATGATATGGAGGTTGGTGCGGGAACTTTTCATCCTGCGACTACACTTAAATCATTGGGTCCAAAACCTTGGAAAGCTGCATATGTTCAACCCTCAAGAAGACCAACCGATGGTCGATATGGAGAAAATCCAAATAGATTACAACATTACTATCAGTTTCAAGTTTTAATAAAACCATCACCAGAAAATATAAAAAAATTATTTTTAAATAGTCTTTCCTCAATTGGGATTAAACATGAAGAACATGACATTAGATTTGTAGAAGATGACTGGGAAAGTCCCACGCTAGGAGCTGCTGGATTAGGCTGGGAAGTTTGGTGTGATGGAATGGAAGTTACTCAATTTACTTATTTCCAAAAAATGGCTGGTATGGAATGCAACCCAGTCTCAGTTGAAATTACCTACGGCCTTGAAAGACTTTGCATGTTTATACAAAATAAAAAAAATGTATTTGAATTAAATTGGAATGACCAAGGAGTGCTTTATAAAGATGTTTTTCATCAATCAGAAAAAGAATTTTCTGCATATAATTTTGAATATGCAAATACAGATAATTTGTTGAAAATTTTTGAAATGTTAGAAGAAGAGGCAAAATCCTTAACCGAAAAAAAACTATCATTACCAGCATATGATCAATGTTTAAAAGCTAGCCATGTATTTAACATATTAGACTCCAGAGGAGTTATAGGTGTTGCACAAAGAGCAGAATATATAGCAAGAATAAGAGAACTTACAAAAATGATTGGTAAAGTTTGGGTAGACTCTCAGATATAATTATGTCCGAATTTTTCTTAGAGCTTTTTAGTGAGGAGACTCCTCCAAAACTTCAAACTAGTGCAAGAAAACAATTGTTTTTAGATTTAAAAAAATATTTTGAGGAAAACAACATAAAAATAAAAGGATCTACATCAGCTTTTTCTACCCCCAACAGAATTGCAATAAATTTTTCAAATATATCAAAAGAAATTATAAAACAATCTCAAGAAGTTAAGGGACCATCATTAGACGCTAAAACTGAAGCATTAGAAGGTTTTTTAAAGTCTTACAATATTAAGAAGTCTCAAGTTGATTTAAAATCTACCGAAAAAGGAAAATTTTATTTTTACAAAACACCAGAACAAAAAATTCAAACATATGATTTAATAAAAAAAAATTTACCTTTAATTTTAGAAAAAATATCTTGGAATAAATCTATGAAATGGGGAGAAAATCAAATGTTTTGGGGTAGACCGCTTAAATCAATCCTTGCACTATTTGATGGGAAAAAAATAGATTTTAATTTTCATCATTTAAAAGCTTCAAATTTAACATTTGTAGATAAAGATTTTGAAGAAAAAACAAAAAATTTTAATAATTTTAAATCCTATATATCTTATTTTAAATCAAATAGAATTATTTTAGATCATGATAAAAGAAAAAAATTTATTAATAACGAATTAAATAAAATATCTAAAAAAAACAATTTATTTATAGATGTAAATGAGAATTTGTTGGATGAAATCACTAATATAGTGGAAAAACCAAAAGTGATTCTTTGCGAATTTAACAAAAAATTTTTAGAAATTCCTAAAGATATCTTAATTATAACTATGCAAAATCATCAAAAATATATTCCAACTTTTGATAAAAAAGAAAATTTAACCAATTTTTTTCTTGTTGTTTCAGACTCCAAAGATCCAAAAGGACTTGTAAAGTTAGGAAATGAGAGAGTTATCGAAGCAAGATTAAACGATGCAGAATTTTTCTGGAAAAGAAATAAATCTCAAAATTTAATTAAACAATTATCAGAGTTAAAAAAAATTAATTTTTTTAAAGGGCTGGGATCTTATTTTGATAAAACTCAAAGAATAAAAAAATTAAGTGCGTTAATTTCAGATGAGCTTATGATTAGTAAAGAAAAAATTGAAGTTGCAGCTTCAATTTGCAAGGTAGATCTTAAATCAGATTTAGTTGCTGAATTTCCAGAATTGCAAGGAGTATTAGGAGGACACTTTGCAGAAGCACAAGGTTTTGAAAAAGAAGTTTGCCAATCTGTCTCAGAACATTATTTGCCAAGTGGACTTGATAGCAAAGTTCCAAAAAATATTTATAGCATTACACTTTCTTTAAGTGACAAGTTAGATACTTTGGTTGGTTTTTTTGGAATAGATTTAATTCCTACGGGATCAAAAGACCCTTATGCATTAAGAAGATTTACAATTGCTGTAGTTAGATTAATTATAGAAAATAGAATTAAAATTAAGTTAAGAAGTATAATTAATTATTCTTTAACACTTTACAAAGAGCAAGGTTTTGATTTTGATATTACAAAAGTTCTTAAAGATCTGAATAATTTTATTTTGGATAGATTAAAAAATTATTCAAAAGAGAAAGGTATAAGAATAGATATTGTTGAAAGTTCTATCTTGTCAAACGATATAGATGAACTTTACAGTGGATACAAAAAAACAGAGATATTAAATAGAAATATCAAAAAAGAATTAGGGCAAGCCGTTGTAGGTATTTATAAGCGATCATTCAGCATATTAAGCAGTGAAATAAAAAAAAACAAACTAGAGCTATCTAACTCTGTGGATACGGGTTTATTCAAGAACGATTTTGAAAAAAATCTTTATAAAAAAATACAAGAAATAAAAAAATATTTTTTAAATTTAGGAAAAAATGATGATTTTGAGCAAAGTTTAAAAGAACTATTCAAATTCAAGGAAGAAGTTAATTTATTTTTTGACAATGTGATAGTTAATGATGAAAATCAATTAATTAAAAAAAACAGACTAGAACTTTTAAATTTGTTGTGTAAAAGCTTTGATAATTTTTTTAATTTTTCAAAAATTGAAGGCTAAATGAAAAAACTAATTTTTAATTTTAAATCAAAAGACGTAAAAAAACTAAAAAACCCCAAAAATATACTGGGCGGCAAAGGCGCAAACCTTGCTGAAATGGGAAGATTGGGATTGCCAGTGCCTCATGGTTTTACAATTTCTACAGCGGTATGTCATTTATTCTATCAGAATAAAAAAAGATTAAATTCAAAGATAATTAAAGAAATTAATAAAGAACTTCTATTAATAGAAAAAGAAGCAAAAAAGAAACTTGGTGATTTAAAAAATCCTTTATTAGTATCAGTCAGATCAGGTGCAAGAGTTTCTATGCCTGGAATGATGGATACTATTTTGAATCTAGGTCTAAACGATCAAACTGTAATTGCACTTGCCAAAAAAACTTCAAATATGAGATTTGCAAAAGACAGCTATCGAAGATTTATTCAAATGTATTCAAATGTAGTTTTAGGAATTGAAAGTTATAATTTTGAAGAGTTAATTGAAAATTATAAATTAACAAGAGGCGTTCTTCTTGATACCGAATTAGATGAGAATGATTGGGATAGTTTAATTAAAGATTTTAAAAATTTAGTTAGAGAAAAAACTAAAAAAGAGTTTCCTCAAAATGTTAAAGAGCAGTTAATTGGAGCTATTAGAGCAGTGTTCTTGTCTTGGGAAAGTCATAGGGCAAAAGTTTATAGAAAATTAAATCAAATCCCTTCAGACTGGGGAACGGCTGTAAATGTTCAATCAATGGTTTTTGGAAACATGGGAAATAATTGTGCTACAGGAGTTGTATTTACAAGAAATCCTTCAAATGGTGATAAAAATATATATGGTGAGTATTTAATTAATGCTCAAGGAGAAGATGTGGTTGCAGGAACTAGAACACCACAACATATTACAAAAAAAGCGAGAATAAGTTCTAATGATAAACAATTGTCAATGGAAGAGGTAATGCCAGTTGTTTATAAAAAATTGAAACAAATTTTACTAAAATTAGAAAAACATTATAAAGATATGCAAGATGTAGAATTTACAGTTGAGAATAAAATTTTATGGATGTTACAAACTAGATCTGGAAAAAGAACAGCAAAATCAGCAGTTAAAATTGCAGTTGATATGTTTAAGGAAAAATTAATTTCTAAAAAGGAAGCCGTTTTAAGATTGGACCCAAATTCTTTAGATTCCTTATTGCATCCCACTTTAGATGAAAATGAAAAAATAAATGTAATTGCCAAAGGTTTGCCAGCTTCACCTGGTGCAGTAAGTGGAAAAGCTGTGTTTACATCTGATGAAGCAGAAAGATTAAATGGAATGATGCAAAATACAATATTGGTAAGAGTAGAAACTTCACCCGAAGATATTCATGGGATGCATGCTGCAAAAGGAATACTAACAGCCAGAGGAGGAATGACAAGCCATGCAGCAGTTGTGGCTAGAGGAATGGGCCGTCCATGTGTTTCTGGCTCAAGTGAGATTGAAATAGATTATGAAAATAAGATTTTTAAAACAAAAAATAATACAATTAAAGAGGGAGATGTAATTACCATTGATGGATCAACAGGTAGAATAATTACCGGTGAAGTAAAAACTGTAAAACCAGAAATATCTGGCGATTTTTCAAAATTAATGAGCTGGGCAGATGGTTTTAGAAAATTAAAAGTAAGAACCAATTCTGAAACACCATTAGATAGTAAAGTTGCAAGAGACTTTGGGGCAGAAGGCATCGGATTATGCAGAACAGAACATATGTTTTTTGATGAAGAAAGAATATTATCAGTTAGACAAATGATACTTTCAAAGTCTAAGCAGGATAGGGCGATTGCATTAGAAAAACTGCTTCCACATCAAAAAGAAGATTTTTTAGAAATATTTAAAATCATGCAAGGATTGCCTGTTACAGTAAGATTATTAGATCCTCCTCTGCATGAATTTTTACCAAAAAGTGACAAAGAAATAGAAGATGTAGCGAATTCATTAAAACTAACAAAGAATGAAATTCGAGTAAGGATTACAGAACTTCATGAACAAAATCCAATGCTAGGGCACAGAGGATGTAGACTTGGTATTTCTTTTCCAGAAATTTATGAAATGCAGTGTCGTGCTATATTTGAAGCACTAATAGAATTAAAAAGAAAGAAAATAAAATCTGCTTTTCCTGAGATAATGATACCTCTAGTTTCAACAGAGGCTGAAATAAAAATAATGAAAGATCTTGTAATTAGAACAGCTAAGAAAGTTCAAGATTACTTCAAAATAAAAATAGATTTTTTAGTTGGGACTATGATTGAGCTGCCAAGAGCGGCTTTAAGAGCTAATGATATTGCTAAACATGCAGAATTTTTTAGCTTTGGAACTAATGACTTAACCCAAACAACCTTTGGTATTAGTAGAGATGATAGTGGTAAATTTTTAAATGACTATATTGAAAATAAAATTTTCGACATTGATCCTTTTGTATCTATAGACGAAGGAGTTGGAGATTTAATCAAAATTGCATCTGAAAAAGGAAAAAAACAAAACAAGAAAATTAAATTAGGAATTTGTGGAGAACACGGCGGAGATCCAAAGAGTATACATTTATGCTCAAAAATTGGTCTTAATTATGTTTCTTGCTCTCCTTATAGAGTTCCTATAGCAAGGTTAGCTGCCGCACAAGCTGAACTAAAAAAAAATTAATTCAATTCTAATTTCAAATCAATTGCTGATACAGTATGAGTTAAAGCTCCAACTGATATTCTATCAACACCAGTCAAAGCAACTTTTTTTATATTTTTTAAAGTTACATTGCCCGAAGCTTCTGTTTCATAATATTTTTTAGCTAATTTAACGCATACTTTAAGAGTTTTTATTTTCATATTATCCAGTAAAATTCTATCAAATTTTAATCCCAAGATTTTTTTCAATTGATAAATTCTATCAACTTCAACTGTAATCCTTCTTCCTTTTTTGTTTTTAATCGCTTTTCTTATAATATTTTCAAATTTTTTTTCTGAAACTATATGATTATCTTTAATTAAAAATTCATCGCTTAAATTAAAACGATGATTAGTTCCGCCACCTAGTTTTACACCATATTTTTGAATTAATCTTAAGTTAGGAATAGTTTTTCTTGTACAGCATATTTTTGTTTTACCGCCAGCTCTTTTTACGAATTTATCTGTTTTTGTTGCAATACCTGATATGTGAGAGATAAAGTTTAATGCTACCCTTTCTCCTTTAAGGATATTTTTTAGATTTCCTTCAATTGTTGCAATAACTGTTCCTTTATTAATTTTAGAGCCTTCTTTTTTATTTATTTTAAACTTAATTTTTTTATCAATTAGCTTGAAAGTTTCTTTTGCAAATTCCAACCCACCCAAAATACCTTTTTGACCACTTATCATTTTTACTTTTTTATTAAGATTATTTTTCAAAAGATTAGAAGTTATATCTCCGGAGGGAGCAAGATCTTCATTTAGCGCAAACTTGCAGGAAGATTTGATATAATTTTTACTTAATTGAATTTTTGACACAGAATTTATCTGCCTATTTTTGTCATTCTCTCTACAGACTTTCTTGCTTTTTCTATAGTGATATCATCCATGATTATTTCATTTGATTCATTTTCTAAACAATCAAGAATTTTTGGAAGTGTAATTCTTTTCATATGCGGACAAAGATTGCATGGTCTTATGAATTTCACATTGGGGTTATCTATCTGAACATTATCGCTCATAGAGCATTCTGTTACCATCATTACTTTTTCTGGCTGTTTATCTTTAACATATTTTATCATACCACTTGTAGATCCAGTAAAATCACTCGCATTAATCACATCTGGCGGGCATTCAGGGTGTGCAATAATTTTTATTCCTGGATTATTTTTTCTAATCTCATTTATTTCTTCATCATTAAATTTTTCATGAACTTCACATGTTCCTTTCCATGAAATAATTTCAACATCAGTTTGTGAAGCAACATATTTAGCTAAATAATCGTCTGGTAAAAATATAACTTTTTTAACGTCCAGAGAGTTTACAATCTTAATCGCATTAGCCGATGTACAACATACATCCGTTTCTGCTTTAACATCAGCAGATGTATTTACATATGAAACAACCGGAACTCCAGGGTATTGTTTTTTTAAATTTTTAACATCTTCACCTGTTATTGATGATGATAAAGAGCATCCAGCCCTCATATCTGGCAATAACACTTTCTTATTTGGGTTCATTAACTTTACAGTTTCAGCCATGAAATGAACACCACACATAACAATTATTTCAGCTTTTGTTTTTTCAGCCTCAACTGCAAGAGCAAGGGAGTCAGCTGAAAAATCTGATATACCATGATAAATTTCTGGAGTTTGATAGTTATGCGCAAGTATAACGGCATTCTTTTCTTTCTTTAATTTATTTATTTTATAGATGTAGGGAGCATGAGTTGCCCACTCAATTTCTGGAACAGCACTAGAAATTTTTTGATAGATTGGATCAGTTACTTTTTTTACTTCTGCAGAAATTGCCATTACACAAACTTATCAACTTGAAATAGAATTGTCATTCATTTAATCTGACGCATCAATTGCGGTCATGCTGAAATTGGTAGACAGGCACGGTTGAGGGCCGTGTGGGCTTAGCCCATGAGAGTTCGAGTCTCTCTGACCGCACCAAAAAATAAACTTTATAAAATAAAAAAAAGGGCGTTCTGTTGCCAGGTGCCCCAAACCCCGTAACTTAATTAAAAAAATTAATTAAGCTGCAATTGCATAACTTTCGTTAGCATTTATAAAATTGCCCATTGAGGCGGAACAATACCTGACGAAAAAATAACTTTTAGACACCCGTCGATCCTAATTCACCCCCATAAGTTGAAAATGGTGGAGGTGGTGGGTACTGCCCCCACGTCCGTAATGGTTATTACGAAATTCGTTTATCGTCATAGTTGGAAAACCAACATTATTAATATAAAACCAATTTTAAGAGATTCAATATATTATTCATGAAATTAACAAACGAGCAAATTAAAGAAATAAAAGAGCAGCAATCTCAACAAAACAACACAAAAAGAGTTACAGCTCTAGAGCTTGAAAAAATTCTTTACGAGGCAATTTCTGTATTAGATCACGGATTTATAAGAGTAGTAGATTATATGGGCGATGATACATCTATTGTTCAGGCAGCGAGAGTTTCATATGGAAAGGGAACAAAAAAAGTTTCAACTGATGCAGGATTAATTAAATATCTAATGCGACATTGGCATAGCACTCCATTTGAAATGTGTGAGATTAAGTACCATATTAAGCTTCCAATTTTTATAGCAAGGCAATGGATTAGACACAGAACAGCAAATGTGAATGAATATTCTGCAAGGTATTCAATATTAGATAAGGAATTTTATTTACCTGCTTCTGAACATTTGGCTGCGCAATCTCAAAGTAACAGGCAAGGCAGAGGAGATGTTCTTGAAGGTGAAAAAGCAAAAAAAGTTTTAGATCTTTTAAAAGGAGATGCTGAACAAACATATAATAATTATGAAATAATGTTGAATGAAAGATATGATGGATCAGTAATTGATGAGAATGCAGTTGGTCTAGCAAGAGAACTTGCAAGAATGAATTTAACTCTAAACACATATACCCAATGGTATTGGAAAACTGATTTATTAAATCTCATGAACTTTTTGAGACTTCGCGCAGATCATCATGCTCAATATGAAATAAGAGCTTATGCAGATGCAATGTTGGATACCGTTAAAAAGTGGGTGCCAATAACTTATGAAGCTTTTATGGATTATAGAGTGGGAGGAACCGAAATATCTGCTAAAGGCAAAGAAGTAATTAAAAAACTTATGAAGGGCGAAAAACCCGATATTGATCAATCTGGACTTTCGAAACGAGAGTGGAATGAATTAATGGAAGCTTTCGATATAAAAAACAAATTAGTTTAATTCAATTTTTTTATATGAACAAAAATAGTTCAATCATAATAAATCTTATATTTCCTTTTTTGGTATTATTTTTTTCAATATTATTGTTGTCCTATGTTTTTTATAAGTCTGAAATTATTTCTGAGGGGGTTTTAAGAGAGTATTATAAAACATATTACATTATTGGGATTTTTAGTTTTTTATTTTCAATTTTTATTTTTTTATTAAATGAAAATATTAAAAAAAATATTTTTTTATTGATCTTTGGAACAATAATTTCCTTTTATATACTTGAGACTATTTTAAGTTTAAATCAAATTTTTTATGTAAAAAATATTGAAAAAATAAGAGAATTAAAAAAAAAAATATATTTTGAGAATACCGGAAATGAGTATGATTATAGAACAGAATATCAAGTATTTTTAGATTCTGATGAACGGTTAGAAATGTTAATCCAACCAGAATATTTTTGGAATACTGAAGATGATGTGTTTCCATTGAGTGGAAAACCAAACTCAAAAATTATAATTGGAAATGAAAACGGATATTATGCTTACTTTTTTAGTGACAAGTATGGATTTAGAAATCCCAACAATGTTTGGGAAAAAAATAAAACAAAATATTTATTATTAGGTGACTCTTTTGTTCATGGTTTTGCCGTAAATAAACCTGATGATATATCTTATCAATTGAGAGAACTATCTAAAGAGAATGTTATAAATTTAGGCTTTGGCTCAAATGGTCCTTTAACATCGTATGCAACATTAAAAGAATTTTTTCCAAATAATGTTGAAAATATTTTGTGGTTTTTTTATGAAGGAAATGATTTGCTTGACTTAAATCTAGAAAAAGAAAATAAAATTTTGTTGGAATATTTTAAAGATGACTTTTACTCTCAAAATTTAATATTAAAAGAAAAAGAAATAAAAAAAATTTTCAAAAATTATACAGATAAACAATTAAAAATAAGAGGAAATAATGAAAAAAGACAAAACAGATTTATTAAATATATAATGCTATGGAATTTGAGATCAAAAGCGCACTATTTGGCAGCAAATTTTGGAGTAAAAGGAGATTTAAATTTAGATAATAGCTTTAATTTATATTTAGATATAATAAATAAAGTAAATAATTTTTCCAAACAAAATAATTCTAAACTATATTTTATTTTTATTCCTGCGTTTGAGAGATACTCAAATAAAGAATTTTCAAATAAGTATTATTTTAAACTAATTGAATATTTAAAAAAAAACAAAATAGAATTAATTGATTTGCATTTTGATTTGATAAGCAAACACCAGGATCCATTAGAATTATACCCATTTAGAATGTCGGGACATTTTAATGAATATGGGTATAAAAAAATATCAAAATTTATTTATAGTTCAATTAATTAACTTGCTTTTATTTTTAAATTAAAATAATTTTTTAATGTAGATTACAAACGTATATTTAGAATATAATGGAAAAAAATAACAATATTCCTTCAAATAAAAATTTTGGATTAGTTTTTAGTGTTATATTTTTAATTATTGCCTTATGGCCTTTATTAGATAATAATGAAATAAGAGTCTGGTCAATTATTTTATCAATTGTTTTTTTTATATTTGGGATCTTAAACTCTAAAATTCTTAATCCTTTCAATAAAATTTGGACAAAATTTGGAATTATTTTAGGAAATATTATTGCCCCCATAGTTATGGCTATAATTTTTTTTGGAGTTGTTACCCCAACTAGTATTTTGCTCAAAATATTTGGTAAAGATATATTAATGCTAAAAAAAAATAGAAGCGATACTTATTGGATAAATAAAGATAACTCAAATAACAATATGAAAAATCAATTTTAGTATGAACTTTATTATTGAGTTTTGGAAATTTTTAATGGTAAGAAAAAAATACTGGTTGCTTCCTATAATTATCATTCTTGTTCTATTTGGAGGTTTAATCGTTTTAAGCCAAGGTAGTGCGGTGGCTCCATTTATTTACGCAATATTTTAAAACTTGACTTCAATTCTAGGCATATCAGCTTTTTATCACGACAGTGCAGCAAGTATTATTATTGATGGTAAAATTATAGCCGCTGCTCAAGAAGAAAGATTTACAAGAATAAAGCATGATTATAGTTATCCTAAAAATGCGATTGAATTTGTATTAAAATATGCAAAAATCAATTTGTCCGATGTTGACCATATAGTTTTTTTTGAAAAACCATTTCTAAAATTTGAAAGACTACTTGAAACTTATGTAGCTTTTGCCCCTAAAGGATTTTTACAATTTACTAAAGCTATGCCGGCATGGTTAAAATTTAAATTATTTCAAAAACAGCAATTAATAAAATTACTTAAATCCCATGATAAAAAATTCACAGCTGAAAATAAATTATTTTTCTCTGAACATCATCTTAGTCATGCGGCAAGTGCATTTTATCCTTCTCCATTTGAAAAAGCTATAGTATTAACTGCTGATGGAGTTGGTGAGTGGGCAACGACAACAGTTGCTATCGGTGAAGGAAAAGATTTAGAAATAAAAAAAGAAATCCACTTTCCTCATTCTTTAGGTTTACTTTATTCAGCGTTCACTTATTACACAGGATTTAAAGTAAATAGTGGAGAATACAAACTTATGGGTTTGGCTCCTTATGGAGAACCAAGGTTTGCTGAAGTCATAAAAAGAAATCTAATAGATATAAAAAAAGATGGAACTTTTAGGCTTAATCAAGAATATTTTGATTACGCAACAGGATTAACAATGACAAATACAAAATTTAACAATTTATTTGGACAAAAACCTAGAGATCCCAACAAAGATCAATTGAATCAATTTCATATGGATATTGCTGCTTCAATTCAAAAAGTAACTGAGGAAATAATGATTAAATTAGCAAAAGCAATTCGAGAAGAATATAATATAAAAAATTTATGCCTTGCTGGCGGTGTAGCTTTAAATTGCGTAGCTAACGGAAAAATTCTTAAGCAGAAAATTTTTGAAAATATTTGGATCCAGCCCGCAGCTGGAGATGCTGGGGGATCATTGGGTGCTGCCTTAGCTTTTTGGCATATTGAAAAAGGAAATAAAAGAGAGGTTAATAAAGATGATGATATGAAAGGTTCTTATTTAGGATCTGAATTTTCCCAAGATGAAATTGAGAAAGAATTAAATTCTATTGGAGCAAAATTCCAAACTTTTGATTATGAAAATTTAATTAATGAGACTTCTGAACATTTATCAAAACAAAAAGCCATTGGTTGGTTTCAAGGAAGAATGGAATTCGGCCCAAGGGCTTTAGGAGGAAGGTCTATTTTAGGAGACCCTAGATCTGATAAAATGCAAAAAAACTTAAATTTAAAAGTTAAATATCGAGAAAGTTTTAGACCATTTGCACCATCAGTTTTAAGAGAAGATTTGTCTAATTGGTTTGATATGAATGTTGATAGTCCTTATATGTTACTAGTCTCTAATATTAATTCAGAAAAAAAAATTGAGATGAATAATGAGCAAAAAGAACTTTTCGGGATTGATAAACTAAATATAAAAAGATCAGAAATACCTGCAGTTACTCATGTTGATTATTCAGCAAGAGTGCAAACAGTAAGTGAAAAAACTAATAAACGTTATTACGATCTTATTTCAAAATTTAAAGAAAAAACTAGTTGTCCTGTAATAGTTAATACTTCATTTAATGTAAGAGGTGAACCGATCGTAAATTCGCCAACTGATGCATTTAATTGTTTTATGGGAACTGAATTAGACTATCTTGTTATTGGAAATTGTATTTTAGATAAAACCAAACAAGATCCCAATCTTAAGAAAGACTATAAAAAAGAATTTGAATTAGATTAAATAAATTGATTTAATTTTTTTTGCAAAATCTAAATAAATTTTCGAAATTTCATGCTCTGGTTTACTTTCAACAATAGGAGTTCCTAAATCTCCAAGCTTTCCTACTTCAGGATTGATTGGAATTTCTCCTAAAAATTCTTTTTGAAATTCATCAGCGGTTCTTTTAACTCCACCTTCTCCAAAAATTGGATATTTTTTTCCATCATCACCTATGAAATGACTCATATTATCGACTAGGCCAATAATTTTTACACCTAATTTATCAAACATTTTAATACCTCGTTTTACGTCTTGAAGAGCTATTTCTTGAGGTGTAGAAACTATAATTGCTCCATCCATTTTTATTTCTTGTGAAAAGGTAAGTTGAGTATCACCTGTTCCTGGAGGCATATCAACAATAATAAAATCCAAATCTTGCCATGAAACTTTTTGAGTAAAAGTTTTTATTGCTGATGTTACCATTGGTCCACGCCAAATCATTGGTGTTTGTTCATCAGTTAAAAAACCAATAGACATACATTGAATATCATATTTTAAAATTGGCTTTAAACTTTGACCATCACTCTCAGGTTTTCCGCTTATTGAAAATAACTTTGGTAACGAAGGACCATAAATATCAGCATCCAACAAACCAATCTTGCACCCAATATTTTTTAATGCAATAGCTAGATTTGTAGCAAAAGTAGATTTACCAACTCCTCCTTTTGCACTTGAAATTGCAATGGTGAATTTTGTTCCTTTAATAGGGTTTTTTTGAAAGCGTTTTTTTTCCAAATTTTCTTTCATTGTGTCAATTAGACCTTATTTTCAATTATAAATAAAGTATCATTAACTTGTTTTTGGCCATAAAGACATTATATACTTTGTCGTATGAGTGATTTCAAAAATCAAAGTCCGTGGGGAACTCCCCCTCCAGGAGGTCCAGGAGGAAATGGTGATGGTGGTTTTAGAAGAGGACCAACACCACCAAATATTGATGAGATTGTAAAAAATCTACAAAACAAAATTAACAGATTTTTTCCAGGTGGAAGTTCTGGAAACAAACCTATAATATTAGCCTTAGTACTAGTTGCAATCTTATGGGCATTAAGTGGCCTATATAGAGTTCTTCCAGATGAACAAGGTGTAGTTTTAAGATTTGGTAAGTTTGTAAAAACAACCCAGCCTGGTTTGAA
Organism: Pelagibacteraceae bacterium AG-414-M23; assembly: GCA_003214525.1. Lineage (GTDB taxonomy): Bacteria > Pseudomonadota > Alphaproteobacteria > Pelagibacterales > Pelagibacteraceae > Pelagibacter. Next base: position 65,224 of record QCLN01000003.1, read on the forward strand.
TTATCACTTGCCTATGCCAATTGAAAGCGTACTGACTCCTAAAGTAACAAAAGTAAACAGAATGGATATTGGATTTAGATCTGAAAGAGATACTGGTTTTACTTCGTCAAGTGTAGCGGATGTTCCAGAGGAAAGCTTAATGCTTACTGGAGATGAAAATATAGTTAACATAGACTTTTCGGTATTTTGGGTAATTAAAGATGCAGGAAAATTTTTATTTAAAATTCAAGACCCTCAAGGAACGGTCAAAGCAGCTGCCGAGACAGCAATGAGAGAAGTAATTGCAAGATCAGAAATTCAACCAATTTTAACAGAAGGAAGATCTCAAATCGAAATTGATACACAAGAAATTATTCAAAATATTTTAGATGAGTACAATTCAGGAATTCAAGTTACTCAAGTTCAAACTCAAAAAGCTGACCCACCTGATCAAGTTATTGATGCATTCAGAGATGTTCAGGCAGCAAGGGCAGACATGGAGAGAGCAAAGAATGAAGCTGAAGCATATGCAAATGATGTAATACCTAGAGCAAGAGGAGATGCTGCAGTAATTTTACAAGCTGCTGAAGCTTATAAAAAAGAAGTTGTTGCTAAAGCCGAAGGTGAAGCAAGTAGATTTTTAGCAATTTATAATGAATATAAAAATGCAAAAGATGTTACACAAGAAAGAATGTACTTAGAGACTATGGAAAAAGTTTTAGCTGATATTGATAAAATTATTATTGATAAAAACTCTGGATCAGGCGTAGTTCCGTATCTGCCATTACCAGAACTTAAAAAAAAGGTGAATTAAAATGAAAGTAACAAGATTTATATTACCGCTAATTATTTTAATAGCTGCAACAATATTTTTTTCTGTATTTATAGTTAAAGAAGTCAACCAAGCTATAGTTCTACAGTTCGGAGATCCAAAAAGAATAATTACCAATCCAGGATTAAATTTTAAAATTCCGTTTATTCAAAATGTAGTATTCTTGGATAAAAGAATTTTAAATCTAGATACCCCTCCAGAAGAAGTTATCGCTTCTGACCAAAAAAGATTAATAGTAGATGCATTTGCAAGATTTCAAATAGTTGATCCATTAAAATTTTATATTTCAGTTGGAAATGAAAGAGTTGCAAGATCAAGGCTATCTACAATCATTAACTCAAGAATAAGAAGTGTTCTTGGTACGCAAAGATTACAAACATTATTATCAGCAGACAGAACTAATCAAATGACTTTAATACAAGACGGAGTAAATAATGAAGCAGAAAACTTTGGTATTAACATTGTAGATGTGAGAATTAAAAGAGCAGATCTTCCACAAGCAAATAGTGAAGCTATCTATAAAAGAATGCAAACAGAAAGAGAAAGAGAAGCGAAAGAATTTAGAGCAAAAGGTGCAGAAATGGCTGCACAAATTACATCGACTGCAGACAAAGAAGTCACTGTTATATTAGCAAATGCTGAAAAATCTTCTCAAATTTTAAAAGGAGAAGGAGATGGGCAAAGAAATAAAATTTTTGCAGATGCATTTGGTAGAGATCCTGAGTTCTTTGCTTTTTACAGAGCTATGCAAGCATATGAAAAAGCATTAATAGGTGGCGAAACTTCTTTGATACTTTCACCTGATAGTGAATTTTTCAAATTCTTTGGAAACATAAAACCAAAAAAAAATCAGTAAATTAAAAACATGAGAGAGCTTATTATAGCTTTTGGATTGTTCCTTTTTATAGAAGGACTTTTGTATGCCATATTTCCATCAAAAATGAAAAATATGCTATCTAAATTAAATCAAATTTCAGATTCACAACTTAGATTAGGAGGTTTAATTTTTGCAATAATTGGATTTGTTATTATTTGGTACTTAAAAAGAAATGTTTAAAAAATTTTCAATTTATATAATTCTATTTTTATTTGCATTTAATGTTAATGCTAAAGATTATCCAGGATCTTTTGCAGATTTAGCGGAAAAGCTCATGCCTTCGGTTGTGAATATATCTACGACTCAAATTATTTCTACTAGAACAAATCCCTTTCCTTTTGAGTTTCCTCCAGGATCTCCATTTGAAGACATGTTCAGAGATTTTGGAGAACCACAACAAAGAAGAACTAGCGCACTTGGTTCAGGATTTATTATTGATGAAGATGGAATAATTGTAACAAACAATCACGTTATACAAGGTGCAGAAGATATTTTTGTCACCGTTAATGGTGAAAAAGAATATGCAGCAGAGATAGTCGGCACTGATCCTTTGTCAGATATTGCAGTTTTAAAAATAAAGTCAGAGGAAATATTTTCACCTGTTAAATTTGGAGACTCTGATAGCGCTAGAGTAGGTGATTGGGTAATTGCTATCGGCAATCCTTTTGGATTAGGTGGAACAGTAACCTCAGGAATAATTTCTGCAAGAAATAGAAGCATAGGTCTTTCAAGATATGAAGACTATATTCAAACAGACGCGTCAATTAATTCTGGAAACTCAGGTGGACCATTGTTTGATATGAACGGCGATGTTATAGGAATTAACACAGCCATTTTAGGTCAATCAGGATCTATTGGGATTGGCTTCTCAATACCTTCTAACAGTGCAAAAAAAGTAATTAATCAATTAATTGAATTTGGCGAAACCAAAAGAGGCTGGTTAGGTGTAAGAATTCAGATTGTAACAAAAGAAATTGCTGAGGCCAAAGGCTTAGATAAACCAGTAGGTGCACTAGTCGTAAGTGTTGCTGACAACAGTCCGTCTGACAAAGCAGGAATAAAATCTGATGATATAATTTTAGAGTTTGATGGAAAAAAAATCAATGAAATGAAAGAACTACCAAAAATTGTTGCAGAAACAGAAGTGGGAAAAACTGTTAATGTAAAAGTTTGGAGAAATAAAAGAGAAGTTACTAAAAAAATAAAACTTGGTAGACTAGAAACTTCTCAAGACTTTAATATTTTAGAAGGAAAACCAAAGTACACTTCAATCAAAGGTTTAAAAATAAAAGTTAAACCACTAGATAAAAGTTACATCGAATTACGTAAATTACCAAAAGACACAACAGGTGTAGTGATTACACAAATTGATAATGACAGTCCAATTAATTATTTAAATGTTGAAAATATTATTATTGAAGCCGAGGGTAGAAAAATAAAAACTGTTGGAGATTTAAAAAATATTGTTAATGCAGCATTAAGAAAATCAGATAAAACAATTGATATAGTAGTTATAAATAATCAGAACCAAAAAAGATCAATTGGTGTTAAACTAGATTAAAAATGGACCTCAAGTCCAAAATCATTTTAATCTATGGACCAACAGCGAGTGGTAAATCAAATTTTGCAATAAAATTAGCTAAAAAAATTAAAGGAGAAATAATTAACGCTGATAGTATGCAGGTTTATAGACAGCTTCAAATTTTAACTGCAAGACCTAAAAAAAATGATCTAAAAAAAGCAAAACACCATCTTTATGGTTTTTATGATGTAAGAAAAAAATGCTCATCTGGAGAATGGTTAAAGCATTTATTAAAAAAGATTAAAGAAATTCGAAAAAGAAAGAAAGTACCCATTATAGTTGGGGGAACGGGCTTGTATTTTAAAGCTCTTACTGATGGTCTAGTAAAAATACCTAACATTCCAATGAAAGTAAGAAATAAAATTAGATTGATGCAGAAAAAAATAGGTCAAAAAAAATTCTATAATAAATTATTAAAAATTGATCCTTTAATTATAAACAAAATTGAAAAAAATGATGTTCAAAGATCTATAAGAGCTTATGAAATTAAAAATTTTACAAAAATATCAATTTTAAATTGGTTTAAAAAAACAAAAAAATATATTTCTTCAAATCAATTTATTAAACTTTACATTGATTACCCAAGAGAAAGTCTGATAAATAGAATTAACTTGAGAGTAGATGATATGTTTGCAAATGGAGCTATTGAAGAAGTTAAAAAATTTAACAAACTTAAGGTCAAAAAAGAAAATAGTTCAAATAAAGTTATTGGAATTAAAGAAATTACTAATTTATTGAACAAACAATCCACTCTTGAGCAGGCCAAGGACTTAATTGCTATAAAAACAAGACAATATGCTAAGAGACAAGTTACATGGGCAAGAGGGCAAATGCATTCTTGGCAAAAAATTAATCCTAAAAACTTAAGTTTAACTTTAAAAAAATTAAAATAATCACCTCTTAAACTTGACCTATTAGCACAACTTCAGCTAGATTGTCTAAATGTCAAAATTGTATTCAGGTGCTGAAATAGTATTTAAATGCCTCGAGGACCAAGATGTAGAAATTGTTTTTGGTTATCCTGGTGGTGCCGTTCTTCCAATCTATGATGAATTAAAAAATTTTAATTCTGTAAAGCATATATTGGTTCGTCATGAACAAGGAGCGGGACATGCAGCCGAAGGATATGCAAGATCCACAGGAAAACCAGGAGTACTCTTAGTTACTTCAGGCCCAGGAGCTACAAATGCAGTAACAGCTTTAACAGATGCATATATGGATTCTGTTCCTTTAGTTTGTATTTCTGGACAAGTTCCAACACACTTAATTGGAACTGATGCTTTTCAAGAAGCCGATACAACTGGAATAACAAGACCATGCACGAAACACAATTGGTTAGTTAAAGATATAAAAGATTTAGAAAAAACAATTCATAAAGCTTTTGAGGTTGCCACAACAGGAAGACCAGGACCTGTTTTAGTTGATATTCCTAAAGATATTCAATTTTTAAAAACAAATTATAAAAAATTTAAAAAACAAAAAAAAACAAATGGCAAGGTTCATAATCTTTTTTCACAAAAAGATATTGATGAATTGATAAAATTAATGAGCAAAGCTTCTAAACCAATTTTTTATACTGGTGGAGGAGTTATTAATTCCGGCCCAAAAGCCAGTGAACTTTTAAGAGAGTTAGTAAACACAACTGGCTTTCCTATAACATCAACGTTGCAAGGACTTGGATCATACCCTGGTGATGATAGCCAATTTTTGGGAATGCTTGGTATGCATGGATCTTATGAAGCAAACAATGCAATGCATGACTGTGACTTAATGATAAACATTGGCGCAAGATTCGATGATAGAATAACAGGAAAGATAGATGAGTTTTCACCTAAATCAAAAAAAGTTCATATTGATATAGATCCATCTTCAATAAATAAAAATGTTAAAGTAGATTTACCAATCGTAGGAGACGTAGCGGAAGTTATTAATTCTACAATTAAAACTATAAAAAAAGTAAAACCTGATTTTGCAAAATCTAACAAACAAAAAGTTTCTAAATGGTGGGAACAAATTCAAAAATGGAGATCTATCAATTCATTTAACTTTGTTAATAGTTCAGAAACTATAAAACCACAATATGCTGTTCAAAGACTATACGAACTAACAAAAAATAAAGATACGTACATAACAACAGAAGTCGGTCAGCATCAAATGTGGGCAGCGCAACACTATAAATTTAATAAACCTAATCGATGGATGACTTCTGGTGGCTTGGGCACAATGGGTTATGGGTTACCAGCAGCCGTAGGAGTACAAGTTGCACATCCAAACAAACTAGTAATTGATATTGCAGGAGAAGCTTCTGTGTTAATGACCATGCAAGAAATGTCTACTGCAGTTCAGTACAGTCTTCCTATTAAAATATTTATTTTAAACAATGAATACATGGGCATGGTTAGACAATGGCAAGAACTATTGCATGATAAAAATTATTCAGAAAGCTATACCGCTGCATTACCTGATTTTGTAAAACTTGCAGAAGCATATGGATGCGTCGGTATAAGAGCCACATCCCCAGAAGAATTAGATGATAAAATCATAGAAATGATCAATACTGATAGACCAGTAATATTTGATTGTAGAGTAGACAAACAGGAAAACTGTTTTCCAATGATACCTTCAGGAAAGCCACATAATCAAATGCTTTTAGGTCCAAAAGATCAAAAAGAAAATAAAATTACAGGGAAAGGCAAGACTTTAGTTTAATGGTAAAATCAAAATCAGCATATAGCATTCCAGGAAAACAGGGAAAACTTGATACACATATCATTGTCGTATGGGTTGATAACGAAGCTGGAGTGTTAGCTAGAGTTGTAGGTTTATTTTCTGGGAGAGGGTACAACATTGAGTCTTTAGCTGTTGCTGAAGTTGATCTTAAAATGAATATTTCAAGAATAACGATTGTAACAACCGGAACACCACAAGTTATAAATCAAATAAAACTTCAATTGAAAAAATTGGTCCCAGTTCACAAAGTTGCTGATTTTAAAAGAGAAGATAAAAAAGTTATATTTAAAGAAATGGCTTTGTTTAAAATAGTAGGAAACCAATCGAAGAAAAAAAAGGCCTTAAAAGCTTGCAAAAAGTATAATGCTGTAATATTGGACAAATCAAATAAATCTTATGTTATACAAATAACAGCTTTAAGAAGAGAAATAGATTTAATGTCAAAAAATTTAAAAAAATTTGGTCTAGTGAGCGTTTCAAGAACAGGAGCCGTTGCAATGACTAGAGGATCAGAAATATTTAAATAGAAAAAGGAGATGAAATGAAAATATTTTATGAGAAAGATACAAATAATAATTTAATTAAAGACAAAAAGATCGCAATTTTTGGCTATGGTAGCCAAGGCCACGCTCATGCTCTTAATCTTAAAGATAGCGGAGTTAAAGAAGTTGTGGTTGCTCTAAGAGATGGTTCAGCAAGCAAGACAAAAGCAGAGTCAAAAGGACTTAAAGTTATGAATTTGTCTGATGCTGCCGAATGGGCTGACGTAGTTATGATTTTAACTCCTGATGAACTGCAAGCAACAATTTATAAAAATCATATAGAACAAAGAGTGAGAGAAGGAACTTCGATAGCATTTGCTCATGGTTTAAATATTCATTATGATTTAATCAAAGCTAGAAAAGATTTAGATGTATTTATGGTAGCTCCAAAAGGACCTGGTCACTTAGTAAGAAGTGAATTTGAAAAAGGTGGAGGAGTACCTTGTTTATTTGCTGTTCACCAAAACGGATCTGGAAACGCTAGAGATATTGCAATGTCTTATGCTTCAGCAATTGGTGGTGGCAGATCAGGTATAATTGAAACAACATTTAAAGATGAAGTCGAAACAGATTTATTTGGAGAACAAACTGTATTGTGTGGTGGTTTAGTTGAACTAATTAAAAACGGATATGAAACTTTAGTTGAAGCTGGCTATGAACCTGAAATGGCGTACTTTGAAACTGTTCATGAAGTTAAATTAATTGTTGATTTAATTTACGAGGGTGGAATTGCAAATATGAATTATTCAATATCTAATACTGCAGAATATGGTGAGTACATGTCTGGTCCTAGAATAGTAAACAAAGAAGAAACTAAAAAAAGAATGAAAGAAGTCTTAAATGATATTCAATCTGGTAAATTTACAAAACAGTGGATGGATGAATGCAAAGATGGGCAAAAAGAATTCTTAAAAATTAGAGAAAAATTAGCAGAGCATCCAGTTGAAAAAGTTGGAGCTGAATTAAGAGGTATGATGCCTTGGATTGGTAAGAAAAAACTAATCGATAGCGATAAGAAGTAACTTAGTAGTTAAATTTGGGTTAAAATCTCCAATTTATTTTGCAATCTCTCCTAGAGATTGTATTATGCGATGCCCGAAAAATTAAAAATGAGCGATAAAAATAAAGTATTTATATTTGATACAACGATGCGAGATGGAGAGCAGTCTCCGGGTGCATCTATGAGTTTGGAAGAGAAGATCCAAATCGCAAGAGTATTTGATGAACTAGGTGTTGACATAATTGAAGCTGGCTTTCCAATTGCATCTCCTGGAGATTTTGAAGCTGTAACTGAAGTTAGTAAAGTTTTAAAAAATTCTATTCCTGCTGGTCTAGCAAGACATTCAAAAAAAGATATTGATAGATGTTATGAAGCATTAAAACACGCGCCAAGATTTAGAATTCATACTTTTATTTCTACAAGTCCACTTCATATGAAACATAAGCTAAACAAAACCCCAGAACAAGTTTATGAGTCAATTAAAGAGCATGTAACTCATGCAAGAAAATACACAGATGATGTAGAGTGGTCTTGTGAAGATGGAACAAGAACAGATATGGATTATATGTGTAAGACTGTTGAGCTCGCAATTAAATGCGGAGCTAAAACAGTAAACATTCCTGATACAGTTGGATATACAGTTCCATCAGAGTTTACACAAATTATACAAACTTTATTAAATAAGGTTCCAAACATTGACAAGGCTATACTTTCTACTCACTGTCACAATGACCTAGGATTAGCTGTTGCAAATTCATTAGCAGGTGTCCAAGCAGGAGCAAGACAAATTGAATGTACTATTAATGGAATAGGTGAAAGAGCTGGAAACGCCGCACTTGAAGAAGTTGTAATGGCAATGAAAACTAGACCTGACCTTATGCCTTACGAAACAGGAATAAATACAAAACTTTTAAGCAAAGCATCAAAAATTGTTTCAAACGCAACCGGCTTTCCTGTTCAATATAATAAAGCTATTGTTGGAAAAAACGCTTTTGCACATGAATCTGGAATTCACCAAGATGGAATGCTTAAAAATAGACAAACCTATGAGATTATGACTCCTGAAAGCGTAGGAGTTAAACAAACATCGCTAGTGATGGGCAAACACTCAGGAAGGCATGCATTTAAAGATAAGCTAACAAGCTTAGGTTATGTTGATGTTACCGACGATATTGTTGAAAATGCATTTGGTAAATTTAAAATTTTGGCTGATAAGAAAAAACATGTTTATGATGAAGATATCATTGCTTTAGTTGATGATAGCTTAATTATTGATAACAAAGTAAACGCAATAAATTTAAAATCTTTAAAAGTGTTTGCTGGAACAGGGGAACCACAAAAAGCAGATATGACATTAGATGTATTCGGCGAAGTTAAAAGTGCATCAGAAACCGGAGATGGTCCAGTAGATGCTATATTTAAATGCATTAAAACACTATATCCTCACAATATAAATTTACAGTTATACCAAGTTCATGCTGTAACAGAAGGAACTGATGCTCAAGCAACAGTAAGTGTCCGAATTGAAGAAAATGGAAAAACGACCGTTGGTCAAGCAGCAGATACTGATACTTTAGTTGCTTCAGCAAATGCTTACATTAATGCTTTAAATAAAATGATTATTAAAAGAGAAAAAACAGCTCCAGACAACACTCAAGTCTCTGGAGTATATGATAACAAAGTGAGAGGAATATAATATGGGAATGCTTGATAAAATTACAGGAATATGGTCTCAGGACATGGCAATAGACCTTGGTACAGCTAATACACTTGTGGTATTAAAAACTAAAGGTGTGGTTTTAAATGAACCTTCAGTAGTTGCTGTTGCTGACAACAAAGGAAAAAAAACAGTTTTAGCTGTAGGAGATGAAGCAAAAACAATGCTCGGAAGAACACCTGGAAATATTCAGGCTATTAGACCATTAAGAGACGGAGTAATTGCAGACTTCATAGTTACTGAGGAAATGATTAAACACTTTATTAAAAAAGTGCACAAAGGAAGCACTTTTGCAAATCCAAGAATATTAATTTGTGTTCCAACAGGATCTACACCCGTTGAAAGAAAAGCAATTCAAGACAGTGCGCTTGCGGCTGGTGCAAGAAAAGTACAATTGATTGAAGAACCAATTGCTGCAGCTATTGGAGCAGGTCTTCCAATATCAGAAGCCACAGGTTCAATGGTAATTGATATAGGGGGTGGAACAACTGAAATAGCAGTTATGTCTTTAGGAGGTGTTGTTTATTCTAGATCACTAAGAATAGCAGGTGATGCTATGGATGTTGCCTTACAGAATTATATGAGAGAAGAATATAATCTCTTAATAGGGGACAGTACTGCCGAAAAGATTAAAAAAGAAGTTGGAACAGCCATACCAACAAATAGTAATAAGTATCCAGTAAAAGGAAGAGATATAAGATCTGGTACACCAAAAGAAATTAATGTAACCGAGGAAGATACAGCAGCGGCTTTAAATCCAATTCTTAAAGAAATGATTGGTGGAATTAAAATGGCATTAGAAAATACACCACCAGAGCTTTCGGCTGATTTAGTTGATATGGGATTAACACTAACTGGAGGTGGCGCTCTGTTAAAAAATATTGATAAAAGATTTTCTAAAGAAACTGGACTGCCCGTTCATATTGCTGAAGATCCTTTAGCGTGTGTTGCAATTGGAACAGGAAAAGCTTTAGATCAAGAGGAAACTTTTTCTTCAATGCTTACAGAGTATTAAGATAAATGGCCTCAGGCAGAGATGATTTTATTATTGCCGTTAGATCTGCCTTTTTAAAAAAAAGTAACAAACAACAATTTTCTTTACTTGCTCTAATTTTATTTTCAATATTCTTAATTTTTTTATCTAATTTAAATTTTATTGGAATTAATTATATAAAAATTGGTGTTAATGAAACAGTATACAGACTGTCAGCTTTAGTTAGCTATCCAGAAAAAAAAATAAATAAGTCAATTATATTCTTATCAGAATACCTTAATGTTTATAAAGAAAATAAAATATTGAAAGATCAAATTGATAAATTAAATACTAAAAAATTAAATTATATATTTCTTGAAAATGAAAATAAAAAATTAAAGGAAATTGTAGGGGAAAACACCAATAGCTCAGAGGGAATTATATCAAAAGTTTTAATTGATAAAGATGGAAAATTTTTAAAATCAATTATTTTAAATAAAGGTAGCAAAGATGGAATAAAAAAAGGCATGGTTGTTTTAGAAAAAAATTACCTTGTAGGTCAGGTAATCGAAGTAAATTTTACAACATCGAGAGCAATTTTAATCTCAGATTTAAATAGTAATATTCCAGTTGTTATAGAGCCAGGCAGTTTTCAGTCAATTCTAAGTGGCACAGGTAAAAATTATGGAAAAATAAAATATTCAAAAAATAAATTATTATTAAATGAAGATACCATTGTTTATACTTCTGGGTCTGGAGGAAATTTTAGATCAGGTTTACCAGTTGGAAAGATTAATAATGGCATTGAAGAACTTGCGGTAGAATTTTTTTCTGATCTATCACAATTATCGTATGTAAAAATTCAATCAATTGAAGAAAAAATGGACTGAGATGGCTGTTGAAAAAAAAATAAATTTAAAAAGTAAATTTTTAAGATATCTGCCATTAATTTTACTGTATTTTTCAGTTTTAAATGAATTTGACATTGATGTTGCTAATTTAAATTTTTTATCATTTAATTTACCATTTATTATTATTTTTTATTGGAGTTTAAAAGATCCAGATCATATTGGCACTGGATTAATTTTTATTTCGGGCATTTGTAATGACGTAACATTGGGTTATCCAATAGGATTAAGCTCATTTATTTACTTATCAATAGTCGTATTTGCCAGATATTTAAGAAATATAACCTTAAGGCCTAATATCTATAAAGATTCAATTGTATTTTTAATTGCTATATTATTTGCAAATTCAGTAAATGCATCAATACTAAGTTTTATATTTTCAATAGAAATTATTTTTTTTGAAATATTAGTGAATATAACAATTACATTTTTTTTGTATTTTTTATTTGCAAGAATGTTTAAATATTTAACACCTGTGAGTTATTAAAATGCTTAGTGAAGGAATTGGATCAAATATCAAGAAATCAAATTTGATTACTAGAAGAATGTTTATTGCTTCGACAGCAAAAGCAGTTGTTTTTTTTGGTATAATAAGTCGTTTATTTTATTTACAGGTAGAGAAAAATAAAAAATACTTAACTCTTTCAGACAAAAACAGAATAAGAGAAAATAGACTCCACCCAACAAGAGGAGAATTTAAAGATTATTTTGATAATATTATTGCGGGTAATTTAGATGTATATGAACTTCATGTAATACCAGAGCAAGTTGAAGATTTTAGAGTACTAATTACACGAGTTAAACAAATATTAGATCTTACAGATAAAGATATTGATAATGTTTATAAAGTAAAAAATAAACAAAAGCCTTGGGAAACTATTATTATTTCAGATAATTTGACTTGGGATGAATTTACTAAGATTAATTATTATTTATATGATTTGCCAGGTTTGAAACCAGTTATTACTGTTGGAAGAAATTATCCATACAAAGAGGTATATACACATATATTAGGATATGTGTCGGAAGTAAGTAAAGATGATTTACAAAAAAACGAAACTATAAAAAAAAGAAATGTACCTGGCTTAAGAGTAGGAAAAACAGGTTTAGAAAAAATGCTAGAAAATGAAATAATTGGTACTAATTCTGTTCAAAGATTTGAAGTAAACGCTTATGGTAAAAGAATTAATCAAATAGATTACGAAAATGGACAACAAGGGAAAACAATAAAATTAACAATCGATAGCGAAGTACAAATTTTTACAAAAGAACTATTAAAAGATAAAGCAGGCTCAATATCTGTAATGGATATTTACACGGGAGATATTATTGCAATGAATTCATCTCCTTCATTTGATCCAAATTTATTTTTATATGGTATAAGTCCTGAAATATGGAAAAAAATTAAGAATGACCCTTTAAAGCCTTTGTTAAACAAAACAGTGTCAGGATTATATTCTCCCGGCTCAACTATAAAGCCGATAGTTGCATTATCAGCATTAGAAAATGACGTCATAACTACTAACTTTAAAGTAAATTGTAGAGGGCACAAAAATCCTCTCGAAATGCATGGTGGCAAATATCACTGCTGGAAAAAAGAAGGACATGGATACATGAATCTTAAAAACGCAATAAAACAGTCTTGTGATACATATTTTTATGAAGCAGCAAGATTATTAGGAGTCGACAGGTTAAATTTGACAGCAAAAAAATTTGGTTTAGGCGAAGTAGTATTAGGTAATTATTTTAATGAAAAAAAAGGGTTAGTACCCTCTACGAAATGGAAAAAAAAAGTAATTGGACAAAATTGGTATTTAGGAGAAACTTTAATTAATGGCATAGGACAGGGGTATATTCAAACAACACCTCTACAATTGTGCTTGATGACAGCGCAACTTGCAAATGGTGGACATAAAATATATCCAAAAATAATTTTTGATAAAAAAAGTGAATCCGTGGAAAGCATAATGGATAAAATGAAGCTTTCAGAACAAGCCAATAAAGATGAAACTAACTTTATAGAGAGAACTGAAAAAGAATTCGATTCTAATAAAAAAACATATCCAACACTCTACAGAAATAAGGAAAATGTAAAATTTGTTTTAGATGCAATGTTTAGGTCAACCAATGAAGTGTATGGCACATCGTATTCATCGAGAATAGAAGATCCAAAATACCAATTTGCTGGAAAAACTGGAACAGCGCAAGTTAAAAGAATTACAGAGAAAGAAAGAGAGCTAGATTTAAAGACTAGTCAAATTCCTTACAAGCAAAGAGATCATGCTTGGTATATTGCATTTGGTCCATATAATAACCCGAGGTATGCAGTTAGTATTTTGGTTGAGCATGGCGGATCTGGAAGTAGTGCTGCAGCACCTATGGCAAAAAAATTATTTAAAATTATAATTGATAGGCACGAAGAAAGAGAAAAAATAAATAATAAAAATTCAACAAATATATAATGTATTTAAATACTTCACTATCAGAACAAACCACTTTCTTTCAAAAGTTAAGATCATTTGATTTTATTTTGTTATTTTGTGTATTGGTTTTAGGAATTCTAAGTTCACTTGCCATGTATTCCACAGATGGTGGCGAACTACTATATCATTCAAAAAGCCATATCATTAGATTTGCAATTTTTTTTATAATGATGATTGTTATTTCATTTATAAATATTAAAACATGGCATGCCATTGGATATATTTTTTACTTTTTAGTTTTAGGGCTTTTGATCTGGGCATCTTTATTTGGAATAACAGCCCAAGGCTCACAAAGATGGATTGATTTATATTTTTTAAACCTTCAACCATCAGAATTGATGAAAATAGCAATAATAGTATGTTTTGCTAAATATTATCACAGAGTTCAAATTGGAAATGTAAATAAAGCTAAAAATATCATAATTCCAATTTTGATTTTGCTTATTCCTACAGCTTTAGTTATTTCTCAACCAGATTTAGGAACTTCTATTTTAATTGGTTTAAGTGGCATTATTGTTCTTTGGTTAGCAGGAGTGAATGTAAAATATTTTTTTTATTCTACTTTAGCTTTTATTATTTCAGCACCATTTGTAATTTCTATTTTAAAACCATATCAAAAAATGAGAATACTTACCTTTTTCGATCCTGACAAAGATCCACTAGGTGCAGGTTATCAAATTATACAATCTAAAATTGCTGTTGGATCTGGTGGCATCACAGGAAAAGGTTTCTTAAAAGGAACACAGGGATATTTAGAATTTTTACCAGAAAAACATACAGATTTTATATTTACATTATATTCTGAAGAGTTTGGTTTTATAGGCTCACTGTTCTTACTTTTAATATATGCAATTTTAATTTTTAGAATTTTAAGAATAGGCGCATTATCCAGAAGTTTTTTTGGGAAGCTTTTTTGTTATGGTTTTGGTTCTGCGATATTTGTTTATATTACTGTGAATATGTCAATGGTCTTAGGTTTGTTGCCTATAGTTGGATCTCCTCTTCCTATAATGTCTTATGGAGGATCATCAATGTTAGCTACAATGCTTGGACTAAGTATAGTTATGAGCAGTAAAATTTATAACAAGCAACAAATAGCCTAATATCCTTTAAAATTAATGAATTTACTGTCTATTTTGAGCGATATATGGCGTTTCATCTTTTTTAATTAACGTTTATTATTGTATAAATAAATATCTTATGTTTGAAAAATTAGAAGAACTCGCAAAAAATAATAAAAAAATTTCAGATTTCCATATTAGATCTGGATCGCCTCTTGCATATAGACAAACAGGTGAAATTATAATGGTAAAAGAAGTAGTGGTAAAAGCTCAAGATCTTATAGATTTAATGACTACAAATTGTAATGAGCATGAGACAAAGAAATTTCAAGATACACACGAACTTGACTCAGCTGTCACTATTAGCGGATTAAGATTTAGAGCAAATTTTTATAAAACATTAAATGGACCAGCGGCAGTATTAAGAAGAGTAGAAAGTAAAATTCCAGAGATGGGACAGTTTGATCTACCTGATGTTCTTTATGATATTATTGATATGCACAAAGGTCTAGTTTTGGTTACAGGCCCAACAGGGTCAGGAAAATCAACTACACTTGCAGCAATAGTAAATGAGATAAATAAAACAAGAACAGCAAATATTATTACAGTTGAGGATCCCGTTGAATTTATTCACACTGATGCAAAAAGCATTGTTTCACACAGAGAAGTAGGAAAACAAACACAAACTTTTGCTACCGCATTAAAAGCAGCTTTAAGAGAAGATCCTGATGTTATTTTGGTAGGGGAGATGAGAGATTTAGAAACTGTAAGTTTAGCTTTAACAGCAGCAGAAACTGGTCACTTAGTATTTGGAACGCTACATACAAGTGGAGCGCCTAACACTATTAATAGAATTATTGATGTATTCCCTCCAGAACAACAAGCGCAAATTCGTGCACAATTATCAACATCATTAAAAATGGTTGTTACACAAAGATTGTTAAAAACAAAAGATGGACAAGGCCGTGTTGGTGCTTTTGAAGTAATGAAGTGTACCGCTCCAATTCAAAACTTAATTAGAGAAGCAAAAATTCATCAAATTCCAAGCATCATGCAGACAGCGGTTAAAGATGGAATGATAACAATGTCAAAATCGCTAGAAAACCTTGCGCAAGCTGGAAAGATTGATGCCAATGCAGCAAAAGAACATTAAAGCATTTACAATTATTGAGCTACTCGTTGTCGTTGCTATAATTGCAGTAATTTCTGGATTAGCAATTCCTCAATTCGCTAATTGGACCAAAGAAAGAGCAGTAAAAAATTCAGCAGAAAGAATAAAAGATCTTGCGGTCAGTATTAATTCGCAAGTTCAAAGAGGATTGTACGGTTTTGCACAGTTTTATATACAACCGTTAGCCGATGATGGTGGCTATTCAATTCAGACTAATGGAATGTTAATGAGTAATCTTGCAACAAATATAAGTGAAACTGATGATTGGCATAAAACGAGCGTAAGATGTAAAAATGAGGATGCATTTTGGGATCATCTCGGTGCATTAAATGATAGAGCAGAAGTAAGAAGTTTTAATATTGATAATGTGAACTTAAGCATTGGTAAAGAGAGTGGAGTTTGTTTTTCTAAAGATGGAAGTTGGTATAGTTCCTTTGGAGATTTATTAGATGGCGAAAAAAATATAGGTGGAATTTATATATGTGGAGATACGAATGGAGAATGTCCAACAATAACAGGTACAGGTGAGAAAGCAACTTTCGATATGGAATTTCTTTATGAATTAAGTTGGAGCAGATTTGGTAATATAAAATTAGAAAGATGGGATGATAATCGCGGAATATGGGTAGTTCAGTAAAATGAAATATTTAAAAGAAAAAGGCATGTCCATCATCGAAGCATTGATGGCAACAGCTATAGTTGGAGTTGGATTTATTGCAGTATTTCAAATGGTAAATTTCTCTGTAAATTCAATAAATACATCAGGCGAAAGAACTAAGGCTAGTTTTTTATCAGCAATGGTAGCAGAAGGTTTTATTGGATACAGAGATTCTGTTGGAGGAGTTAGCGCAAATAACCGAGACAATATCTATTATTATGGAGGCAGGGCCCGTATTAGTGGTACAGAGGGCGTTTATAGTCTCGACGATGATCCAGTATGTATGAAATTTTCAGAATATTACTTAGCTTTAACAAGTGGATCCAAATCTATATGTGCACCACCGGAAGACGATGAAGGATTTGAACTAGAAGGAAATGAAGCGGATGCGGATGGTAAAATTTCCAAACCAATAGATCACGATTACAAAAAAGACAAAGTAGATTTAGATAATGTAAAGGGTATTTTAGTAAATAAATGTCCAAAAGAAAGATTTACTGAAGCGACATCTCTAAGTCCAATCCATGGAACCAATGCTCAAGTGACAGGAAACGCGCCTCAAAATAAATTAATTAAATGGATAAGAATGTTTGCAGAAAATAGAGGAGTTAAATGTAAAAGTGATAAAGATTTTAAATCTATAGACATGTTTGAAATGTGTATTTGGAATGACAAAGAAGTTAAAGATGATGAAGGTTTTGTTGAAAAAACAAAAGCATGTCAGATTCCAAATGCAAATATTTATGATGAATCAATGTTTGTAGGAAGAATTCAGATTAATTTAAATGACGGAAAAAAAAGAAGATTTTTATATTTTCAATCGGATTACAAAATAATGCAAAAGGGAGGACAAGTTTATGACCCTGACCCCTAAAAACATAAAAAAATTTCTAGGTTTTACTTTAATTGAAATATTAATTGGCATAGTTATTTCAACTATTATGATGGCAGCAATGTTTACTACATATAATGTAGTAAACAATTCTTATAGTCAGGTTAGTGATGTAGCAGGCATAAGTCGTGCTGGAAGAGATGTAGTTTCTATGATGATGAGAGATGTAAGAATGGCTGGATTTAAATATTATTATGGTGTTTTTGATGGAGCAGAGGATGGTGTCCCATCACAAGATTACCTAGAATATGTAACAGGTGATACAGAAGATACTAAACACTACAGTCATGCGCCTATCATTATTTATAAAGATACATTAAACTATAAAGAAATAACTGGCTACAAAGCAATAGCTAATAGTTCAGAAGCAAAACTCACAAGTGAAGACGACGAAGAAACAAAAGCACTTAGTTTGTGTTGTGATAGAATTCATATTGTGTATGGGGATTTTGATGCAAACACAGAGCAACAATATAAAAAATATAGAATTTCTTATTTTGCATTACCAATAAAAAAAATGTCAGGTAGTGTAATTTTAGATAAATACTATGGAATTTATAGATCTAAGGAGAGCTGGAGGCAGGAGTATGAAATTGAAGAAGAAGATCCTGATAACCCAGGTGAAACAATAATAACATTAAAAGCAGGAGAATGGGTAACCGAAGAAAGCGATTTTTGTCCTGACTGTTATCAAGCTGAACTCATGAGAGAATTTTTAGTCGATATGGAGTTTGTTGCTTTAGATAGATATGGCGAAAAAATTAATACTGACCCGGCAGTCGATCATGATAAATTATATGATATAAGATCAGTTGATATAAAGTTAACATTTAGATCAAGCTCTTCTAAGGGTTATTTCAAAAGAAAAATTAAAAATGTAGTTAAATCATTTGACCAAGACAGAATGAAATCAATAGAAGACTCTTTTCACAGAGAATCTATTTTTGTAACTGTACATACAAGAAATATTGGAGAATTATTTTAAAATGAATAGAAAAAAAGAAAAAGGTTTTGCACTAATATTATCCCTTGTACTTCTTTTAGTCATGTCTCTAATGGGTGGATCTTTAATAGTTATAGCTTCTGGAGATCATAGAAGTAATAATACTAGTGATGAGTATCAACAAGTGTTTTATGTTGCAGAAACAGCATTAATAGAAGGTGAAAAATGGGTTACAGATAATTATTTAGGACATTGGATTAGCAATGTTGCAGACGACGTAACTGGGACAAATATGAGCTATAAAGTGACAGTTATAGAACCGTGGAGAGAAAGGTGCAAACCTATTATAGAAGCAGGAGGAACATGCGAACCCACTGAAGAGGAACAATTAGAATGGACCGAAATGCTAAAAGAAAACAAAATACACTATGATGAACATGTTGCAGATTATAAAGCATTTTCAAATAATCTTGTAAGACACACTTGGGGAAAAGGGCCTGCATTTAATGTTAAAGAAATTACAAAAGGAGAAAAAACTTTATGTATGAAAAGTTTTAAAAATTTTAAATATGATGAAGCAATGAATATTGCTTATACTTTGCCAGATGATCATCCAAGGTTAGGAAGTTTTTGGAATATTGTAGAGCCAATTGTTAAAGCTTCTTACATCCGTGATAATTCAAAATTAAAACAAGAAGAAGAATATTTAAAAAGATTTAAATATACATTTTTCATTCAACATATCGGCTATTCTCCTTACAGGGGGTTAGGAGCAAGCGTTGCAACAACTACAGCAGTAGATTCAGCTCAAGTGGGGTCAGCTTATAAAATTTATGGATGTGGGCTGTTGTATGATAGAAATGTTACACAAATAGAAATAATTGTACCATTGGAATCTGTGATTGTTATGCCATACTAGCTATTATGAAGAAAAAATTAATTTTTAAATATTTTATTTTTATTTTTTTATTCAGTTTTAATCAAGTTATTGCGGAAGAATGTGATTTTGAGTTTGAAATTGGGGACGAGGCATCAAAAGCAATATTTCTCTATGGTGAACCAAAAGAAGAAACAAACTATACTTATATAGAAGAATTCGCAAAATTCGTATGCGTAGACCATGGCATGGATAATGCTATGATAAAAATACTACTTAGAGATGATATAATTGGTGGTTATAAAATTAATTCTGATACTAGAAAAGAAGATCAAGATGAAAAAAACAAGTTTATTTATTATTATATAAAAGAAAATTTTGCAAATGTTGCAGAAGTTGAAGATCTAACAAGCCCTGACTGGACAGGCAGTATATATTGGGAAATAAATAATATATATTACTATTATTATAAATTTTTGAATCAAAAAACTTCAATTGTTACAGAAGAATTGTTTGTGACAAAAGAAAGATTTGGTAAATATTTTAACTAATGACTAAAATTATAAAAATATTAATTATAAAATTGTTATTTTTTCTTTTTGTACTAAATAACAACGTTTTTTCAAAAGCACTTCCTCCAGGTAGCGGAGCGGGTGACGTACCTGCAAATATTTTAATTCTTTTAGACTCATCAGATAGCATGTCATCCAATCCATTAGGAGGGGACACAATAATGGATGTAGGTGATATTGTGCTTCTTAATGACGGTAGCATACTTGTGGGTCAAAAGAGCAATGCTGGAATTCTCAAAATGAATTATGCGAGTGAAGATATAAATACAGATTTTTCAAATGGTAGAGCAATTTTTTATGGCGGTAAACCCACCACTGTAACATGTACACTTGATGGCAGCCAAGTAGCTGCGGTAGGAAACGTAAGTTCTATGGCTAAATCTTCTAATGTAAATGGTGTTGATGGAGAAGTTATTTATGCAACTTCATGGGATAAATATAAGGTAGCCGCAATTGATGCAGATGGAAACTGTATTGAAATCATATGGGCAGGTGAAATGGGTAAAACAAAAACGGGAAGTTTAGATGCTTTTTATCCAATGGCTCTTACAATAAAAACAGTAGGCGGTAACGATTATTTAGTTGTTACTGGAAAAGAAAAATGGTGCACAAGGACTAAGGGGAAGGGCAGGAAAACAAAGTGTAAGAGCAAGAGTAATTGGTCCGAAAGACCAATCATGTACTCAAAAAATTTAACTACTGGTGTAGATATAATTTGTGCACTTAATAACAGCAAACACGAGAACCTCGCAGACGTTTGGTCAATAACAATGGATGATGGGGATAATCTTTATTATACTCGCTTTAAAAAAATTTATAGGTTACCTGTGGTACAATCAGCGGGGGGCTACTGTCCTACAGGGGCAAATGATGAGTACAGTTATTCTACCTCTGAATCAGATTACAATCCTGCATCACAAATTGAAATTGATCCACAAGACGAGAACACTTTGTATGTTACTAGCGAAGACGCAAGTACTCTTCAAAAATTAACAATTAGTGCAGATAAAAATACTCTTACACAAAGTCTTGTTGTAGGAGGATCAGAAAAAAATAAAGCAACTCCTTCTGCTGCTGCTAATGAAAACGTAAGTAGTGCAATTGCAATATATAGGCCACAGGCATTATATGTTGGAAATGATCGAGTATGGACCGGCGGAAAGAAAATATCTATCCAAGAATACGATATAAGTGGAAATAGCATAAAATGGAAAGCTGAAATGGGAACCACAAGATTGAATAGAATGAAAGGTGCTCAAACAGCAATAGAAGCAGTTGTTACCGATAGCTCATTCCTACAAACAGCAAGATTTGGGTACGGTTACTGGAATTCTGGAGAAAAAGATTGTAAAAGCGGAGGTAAAGCTAAAAACCTTTGGAAAATGGGTTGTGAAAGTGTTTGTAATAAAGATCATGGCTATAAGGGGAAGGGTAAACATTGGTATCGATGGGGCTCAAAACACTGTAAATATTATAATGAATGGTCTGGAATTCATCCAGTCGGACAATCAAAACAATGCAATAGACATTCTTGTTTAAAAGTTGGAATTGATAAAGGTAATAGTGCAAAAATAGTGCAAGCTGTATGGGATACAGATATGGCTTACGGGACAGATGCCAGTGCTTTTTCTAAGATGGCTTATCAATATTTTGACGATACTAAGGTAGTAGACAGATCAGGAAATCGTTTAGTGACTAAAGATGAAGAAGATCGTAACGATTGTCAATTAAATTATGTGATTGTTATTGGAGATGGTATGTGGCGTAACCATGATAGTGCGAGAGAAAGAATTGAAGCTTTAAGACAAGATTTTGGTGTTAAAACTGTTTTCATTGCCTATGGGGATAATATCAAGGGTACTGGTAAAGACCAATTTGAAGATATGGCGGTAGCAGGATCCTGCGATGCAGAAGGAGGTGATGATTGTCGACCACTAATAGAAGCATTAACTCCACAAGATTTACTTAATAAACTTAAAAGTGAAGTTGCAAGGATAACAGCAAGTAGATTATCTTTTACTGCTCCGGCTATTACCGCATCCCTTTCAGAGGGTGGAGATTTATATCAAGCACAATTCGACTTTGTTCAATACAAAGAATGGAAAGGGTCATTATTGAGAAAAGCGGTTAGAGAAGATGGCACAGTAATACACGACATGAATCATCCAGAGAATTATGATATTGCCGATATATTAGTGGAGCAAGCAAAAAATGACGACAGAAGAATTTGGACAGTCATGTCTGGTGGGAAAGATTATAAAGATGACTGGAATAATTTCGTAGTTGGAGAAGATAATTGGAGAAGCATAAATAGTTTATTTGGTCTATTTGGAGAGTCAGTCCCAGACTATCATAATCAATCATCTGAGTGTAAAGATGATATTGATGGTGTATTAGATGAAAACGAAGATGACATTAAAGGACTTATTAATTTTGTTAGAGGATATGATTATTTTGCATACGAAGGTTGTGATAATACAAAAAATATAAGAAGTTCAGTATTAGGAGATATTTATCATTCACAAATAGTAGAAGTCGGCGATCCAAAAGCTAACACAAATTTTACAAGAAATAATCAAGAGGCTTATTGGAGATCAATAAAAAATTATGGAACTTTTGCAAAAGAAAATAAAAATAGAGGGAAAGTAATATATGTAGGAGCAAATGATGGAGCTTTACATGCTTTTGCAACTGAAGATGTTGGAGATTTTACTAAAGGACAAGAGGTATGGGCTTTTGTTCCACCATTTATAGCTGCTAAATTACCAGGTCTTATAAATGATGGTCTTGACGGATATAAATCTAATCGAGGTGGAACCAATTCTATTTTTGCTGTAGATGGCTCACCTGTAATACACGATGTATATATTCGAGGAATAGATGAAAACGGAGAGTACGAAAGTATAAATGAAGGTAAATCTTGGCATACTATTTTAATGGTTACTTATGGAAGAGGTGGAGAAGGTTTTTCAGTTTTAGATGTTACAAATCCTTTAAAACCATATCATATGTTTTCTGTATTTAATGATAGAAGAGGTGCTGTCTATATAGCAGACAAAGATGGTAACATGGATATTCACACTTACGCAAGCGGACAACTAAGAATAGGGGACTCGTTGGAAGCTGAAAGAGCTATAATTAATCAAGAGGCTGCAGAGGCTGCAGATTTAGTTATTGACGCAGATGGAGAAGATTTTACCAATCGAGATGATAAAGCAACATGTCAATCTAATGATGATATTACTACTGGCACCGGTACATTTGCTAGAGACGGCGCTAATGCCTGCTATAAAGGAAAATCATGGACATTTGTATATGACAATTTTCCCGCTACAATAATAAACAACCCATCACTAGCAGATGCAACAAAATCTGTAGATGGGAGAACTATAGATATTGCAGTAAAATCTATATCAAAAAGTGGAAATGAAGTAACTATTACACTCGAAGATCAACATGTTTTCAACGTAAGCGATAGCGATGATACCGATCTTGATGAAACTAATTTTTCAATTGTACTTTCAAACACAGGAACTGAAGATAAATCTTACAATTATAGTAAATTAGGAGAAACTTGGGCAGCCCCAAGAATTATGAGAATACCTTCAGGTAACTCACCCAGCGATACTATTGATACAGATAATTATGTTGCTGTTTTATCGGGAGGATATGGATCAGCCAAAGGTGTAGGCTCTGCTCTCTTTTTAGTGGACCTAGAAGATACGGTAACTAATGGAGGATCAATATATGGAGCAGAAGAGAATAATGGTCCAATTATGATAGTTGATATGAATACAGAAATAAAAAGTGGAGGTGCAGTAATTGTAGATGATATTCATAATTCAATTCCAACAGACCCTATTGTAATAACTCCAGACACATTTAAAGGAGTTAGTTGGAGAGGAGCCATGGTCTATCTAAATGATTTTGAAGGAAAAATTACAAAAATTAATTTAACAAACCAAAGATCTGAAGTACATCCTGTAAATATTTTTGATCAAACAACTCTCTTTAATTTAGGCGTAACGAAAACAAATGAAAGGTTTAGTTATTTTGGAATGGATGCTGCTTATGGAAGTGATACAAGAAATTTATGGCTTTTTGGAGCAACAGGAGACTTTTCGGACATTGGTGGAAAACAAAAAGGAATGGATAATATTTTATATGGAGTTAGAGATAGAGATTTTCCTTACTTTAGACATTCGCCTAATGGAAAAATTCCTCCACCTATTGCTGTTGATGGAGCAACAGAAGAAGAATTTGTTAATACAGAATTCTTAACAAAAGCTATTTTTGTTGCTGAAAATGCACCTCAGGTTGATGATATAAGTGTATGTGCAAGAAGCAGAGATGATGGTGGAAGCTGTTCTGGTGCAACCAAAGAAGGATGGGTATTTCAACTTGATAAACCGTATGACAAATCCACAGATACAGAACCAGGTCCAACCGCTCAAAATAAATACAGGAAAGCTTCTGCTTCACCTACAGTTTTTAGAGGAACAGTTTATTACCCAGTCTACGAACCACCAGTGGGTGTAAAAAAATGTAACGTTGGAAAAGCTTTTATATGTTCTGCGAATGACGAATGTGGAACAAATACTTCTAAGAAAATAGCATACGCACAAAAAAATGTAAGACCAGATAGCGAATATGACGATGATTCAGGATGTTATTATTTACAACCAGGTATACTTTCAAAACTGGTTGTTTTTGGAGATAAATTGTTTGCTAATGTCACAACAGATAGCGAGCAACAGGAAGATACTCTAGTCACTTTACTTGGCGGTGAAGGTGAAATTTCAGTTTATAGAGGAAGCTGGAGAGAAAATTATTAAGACATTTTTTAATGTGAGTTAAAATATGATATTTAAGAATTTTCAACAAATTATAAAAAAAATAGTTTTAATTTTATTATTTTTCTTAATTTTTTCTAATAAATTATATGCTGCTAATGTTGCTGAAGATACAACCATCTCAAGTGATACAACAGCTCAACAAGTTGTTACTGCAAATGATGTTGATATTATCTTAACCGATAACGCTTCCATAACAAGAACTGGTCAAAAAGCTATTAAAAATACTGATGGAGATGTAACTGGTACTACACTTACAATTCACTCTGGTTCAGCTGTAACATCTACGGGAGCTAATACGATATCTACTGAAGGAGGTGAATTTACAGTTACAAACTCAGGAGAAATTTCAACAAGTGTTAGTAAAGCAATCAATTTAAGTAGCTCTGATGGAGTATTAATTACAAATAATAGTGGTGGTGTAATTTCAGCTGATGGATTTGCTATTCTCGGAGACGCAAGTAATAGTACTGATAACATAACAATTGATAATAGTGGAAAAATCTTTTCAACTAAAACTACAGGGTCAACATCTACTGCAATTATTCTTGATGAGTATAATAATGGTAATCCTATTCCTAATACAACAATTACAAATAATGCTGGTGGATCAATTTATAGCGAGGGACCTAAAGCAACTATAAAACTTGGTACAAGCTCAACCATTACCAATAGTGGATCAATCAAAAATAATAAATCAGTTGATAAAAATTCAATCGAACTAATAGGAAACAATAATACAGTTACTTTAAAAGATGAGGGAATTGTTGTTGGTAAAATTAAAGCTGCAACTGGTACAACAGGAAATACATTAAAATTTAATCACGGACTTGGAAAAAGTTATTATTATAATACAGGTGGTGATTTTACTTTAGAGGACTTAGATGGCAACCAAGTTGTTCAAGGATCCGCAGGATCAGTAGGCCAAGGAGGAAGTGAAACTGTTGATGATTTACTTGGGTATAAGTCTTTAAATATTCGTAAGTCATTAAATAGGTTTACAAAGTCAAAAGATTTTAAAGATAAAAAAACTCACTGGCAAGGAATTCAAGCCACTCGTATAAAAAGAAAAGAACATACTCAGAACTTAGCTTTAGGATATGAATTCTATAGTTTAGGTGTAAATATTATTAGGCCATCAGAAAACGAGAATGTAATAGCTAGTTTTGAATACAGTGAACAAGATTTTCAAAAAGATCATACCATTACAAGATATAAATTATTATTTGGTTTACATTATAACGAGTCAGAAAATAAATTTAAAGACAATAGCTTTATTTTAGCAGGTGCTACTCTCAACGAAGGTGAAAGAAAAATACTAACAAACACAACTTCTTCCGGTACTTTAAACATTGATGATGACTATGAATCTTTTGAAATTCATACTGGAAAAAAATTTAAAAATAAAAGTTTAATTCCAAATATTGGAACAAACTTATCTTATTCTTACACACCTGCCCACTCAGAAACCAAATATTATTCTTGGGAAGAAAAACATGTCGCAAATTTCTCAGTAGATTTGAATGATGAATTTACTATCGTAAGTGAAAAAACTAATAGCAAACTGGGCATTGGTTGGATTTTAGATTATAGAACTTTAATTTCAGACTCTGGAACAAAATATTCAGTTAATGGTACCAAAGCAACATATAAGCAAGATAATGATTTAAAAAAAGAAATGACAATTTCTGCAAACATTAATTATGAAAAAAAAATTCGTAAATCTGGAATAATACTAATATCACTTGATGGGACCCGTACAACTCAGAAAGTATATGGGGTTAACGCCAATATTTCTTTTGTTTATTAGGATTTAAAAAAAATAGAACAGCTAATAAATTTTATATAAACTAATTTTAGTTAAATTATCGTTATTTGATTGAGTTAAATAATTTTCGTAATCAAATTTAAGATCAAATCCATTTATATTTTTTGATATATTAAATCCACTTTTCATACTGGTATTATTTTTTAAATCTAAAGCAAATTTAGCGCCATCAATTGGAACATATCCTAAAGATAAATAAAGATCATTACTGTGTCCTTTTCCATTTGCTCTAAATCTTTCAATATTAGCTACAACCGACCATCCTGATATTGAAGTTATATCAAAACCGTATCCAATTCTGTAATTATGTTTTGCCTTATTATCTACTTTATATTTATAGACCGTACTTTGACTATTTATATAATAAACCTCTGCATCAGATGATGGGCTTAAATCTGCAATATATTCTAAACGTCCATGATGATTTATTATTTCTTCATCATTGCGTTTAACTGTTTTATCTAAAAGTACACCAATAGTAGCTAACGCTGATTTAACCTTTTGTTTTTTATAAATTAATGCATCAGCCAAACTATTACCAATGATTGTCTTTTCTCTAAAGGCTGCAAGTTCAGTGTATCCTAAGTCAATTTTAATACCAGGATTGAAATTTAATTCTTCATCAACTATTCTTTTTCCAAAATTTATTGATCCGAATATCTGGGTTCCATCTCTATCCCCTTTTAAAGTATTGCCGTATGTTACTCTTTTATGATCAATTTCTAATAGGCTTATACCGATAATTCCATCTGTAAAAATTTGATTATCTCTCAGTTTTGTTCCATATAAAGAGAGACTATAAGAGTCTGTATCTATTTTAGTTCCATTAGACCCTATACCTATATCATCATTACCATATTGGAATACATAACCATACATAGTATCTGTGTCATCTTCCTTGATTTTATCAGACCCGATTGAAATACCGTAGCTATGAATATTTTTAGAAGATGAATTTATTGAGCTTCTTTTACCTAAAGTTATTCTACCCTCACTCCATTCAAACCAATCTTCTTCATTCAAATTTGCATTATTATCTTTTTTATAACTCGCAACTGCTTTAGCTAAATTTGATACAACTTCATTAGTAAAATTAACTTCTGCATTTAAGTTTGTTAAATTATCTTTATTTTTATGTCTTCTTAACCACTCAATACGATGAAAAATTGGAAGTGTATTATTTTTAATAATACGTTTTGAAAGTTCTACTTGAGCCTGAATAATTGCCTTAGCATCAGCATTGGTTGTTGGATCACTGCAGGTAATAGTGCCTGAGCAAGCTAAATTATATTCATAAACAACATTTGTTCCCGTACCAGAGCCACCATCTCCAGTTACATATAATTTTGTAAAGTTAGCTGTAAATTTAAATCCTCTCATATTGCCAGTTTGAGAGCTAATTGAATAAGTTGTGACATGTGAAATTGCAGTTACATCCCATGCTGTGGATAATGTATACTTATTAATATCATTTCCAGCATTTCCACCCAGATACATTATAGTTCCGTCAGAACTAAATTGTATATTTCTTAATTGAGCTTCTTCATCTTCAAAACTATTTGAACACACATTGTTCGTTGCGGTATCGATATCCCATGCTGTAGTTAAATCATATTGACCAACTATTTTACCACCTTGCTGAGAGACATACATACGAGTTCCATCAGGTTTAAATGCTAATGCTCTTACTTGAATACTAGAATGACAATCTCCGGTTATAATTTTTCTTGTGTCATGTGATATAGTTGTTGTATCCCAAGCAGTTGATAGGTTGAACTGTTCTACACCCACCGCTCCCGATTCACTCCTTATCACATACATAACTTTTCCATCGGGTTTAAATTCTATTGCATGAGGTTTATCCATAACAGTACTTCCCCCTACATTTAATTCAGTTTCAGAAGTTTTTTCTGCTGTGCTAATATCAAATGAAGTAGTTAAAGAATATTCAATGACTGTAGCATTAGAGTCCTTATCATTAGTAACATACATTATTTTGCCATCTGGCTTAAAAGTTATTCCTCGAAGATCAGCAGTGTTCGAAGAGATATCTTTTGATTGTTTAAAGGTAATAAATGCAAAAGCATTTGTTGAGAGTAAAAAAAACAATAAAATTATTAAGTAAATTTTTTTCATAGCATCAAAAATAATTTTTGTTTTAAAACAAAAAATAAAATTGAAGCTAGAATTATATATGGTCCAAATGGGATTTGTGAAGTTAATTTTTTGGATTTTTTTATTAGAGACGGTGTAACAAATAATAGAGCAAGTATTGATGAAAAAAAAAGTACAAAAGGTATTGCAATCCAGCCAAACCAAAATCCAATAACACCTAATAGCTTAGCATCACCAAGGCCCATACCTTCTTTATTTCTTACTTTCTTATAAAAAAAAATAATCAACCATATGATTGAATAGCCAAAAACTCCTCCAATTAAAGAATTTATAAAATCGGGAAATATTGTTTGGTTTAAATTTGGATCAAATGACTTAATAAAACCAATAAACATTAATGGAAAAGTAAGTTCATCGGGTATGATGTAATGTTTTAGGTCGATAAAGAATATAATAATAAAGAAAATACTTAAAATTAATAATAATAAAGTAGAAATCGTAAAGCCAAAGAAGGCATATATAAGAACAAAGCTAATAGCCGCAAGCAGTTCAACAGCAAAATACTGAAAGCTTATTTTGTAATCACAATTTCTACATTTTGCTTTTAAAAACAAATAAGAAATTAGTGGGATATTATCATACCATCTGATTGTATTTTTGCACTTAGGACATGAGGACCGACTTAATACAACACCTTTGTTTTTTGGAATACGATATATGCAAACGTTAGAGAAGCTGCCCCAAACACTTCCTAAAATAAAAAAAAAAACTAAAACCACTAATTAAATTTTGAATTGTGAGGCAATATTAATAATACCATCGATACAGTATTGAACAAATATAACTGCATCTTGAATATGAAGATATAAACCTGGGGTATTAATTATGATTTCCATAGTTGTTTAAAAATATCAAAAAAAAGATAGAATGCCAAATATAAAAATGTTTTTTAAATCTAAGAAAGTTGAGCCAAAAAAAGAAGATTCAGCATTAAATCAAGATTTGGCCATTATTACACAAATGAACCAAGAGTTTGCTACTTCATTAGATTTAAATGAAACTTTACAAACAGCTTTAGAGGTCATTATAAAAAGACTAAACGCACAAGCGGCAAATATATTTTTAATTGATGAAAAAAAGCAAGTATTTCAATGTATAGCATCTAAATATCAATCTTATCTTGATGAATATGAGATCCCTTTAACTCAAGGAGTTATGGGAAAAGCAGTATTACAAAAAAAATGTATAAGAGTTGGAGACGTTAGGAAAGATGTAAGAGAAATTGCAGAATTTTACTTTGATTTAGATAATAAAACCAATTTCACTACCTACTCAGTATTATGTTCACCCTTGATAGCTGCTAACGATTGTATTGGAGTAATACACTGCCTTAATAAAAAAACTAATAATAAATTATTTGAAGAAGGTGATAGAAAATTACTTGAAACTCTATCAGCACCTGCGGCTCTCGCTATAAGAAATGCCAAAATGGCAAAAGAGCTTATTGATAAAAATAGAATGCAAAAAGAAATTGAAATTGTTGGAGAAATTCAAAAAACATTACTATCAAAAAATAAAGATGAAAAATTTCCAATTGCAGGCATAAACATTCCTGCAAAAATTGTTTCGGGTGATTTTTATAATTTTTCAGATCTTGGAAATGGGAAGTATGGTTTTGGGGTGGCCGACGTTTCAGGTAAAGGAATTAAATCTTCATTATTAATGTCAAAAGCTTCAAGCTTATACAGATGTCTTAGTAAAACTATTTATTCAGCATCCAACTTATTAGACTTACTAAATAAAGAAATCTGTGAAACTGCAGCTAGAGGAATGTTTGTTACTATGTTGGTTGGAATATATGATAGTAATAAAAATGAATTGCTATTATCCAATGCAGGACACGAGCCGCCATTAATATTTTCAAAAGATGGAAAGTTTTCTAATTATACCGAAGCAGGTCCACCACTAGGAATAATGTCTAAAATAAAATACAAAGAGACAACAATAAAGTTTTCAGATAGTTCTATGTATATTTTTACTGATGGCATAACTGAAATCAAAGATCCATCTGGAGAAATGTTAGGAGCGGAAGGTTTTCAAAACTATATAAAGAAACATCAAGACAAACCGAGCAATGAAAGATTGAGAATTATAGTAGAAGACATTGTGAAGTCAGGAAAAATTCAAAAAGATGATTTAACTGTTGTAGTTATAGACAGCATATAGTTTTAATTTAAGCAAAAGGATTGATTGAACTCAAATTAGGTTGTAAGTTAACCATCTTAGGGATATATAAAACTAAAATGAGCTTAGATAAAACCAAAATGGATAATGACAACATAGTTGCTTTTGAAAAAAATAGAGTAGCAGAAAAGCCTATTTTTTCTAATGGATTGTATAGTTGGGTAATGTTTGTGATATCTTTCTATTCAAGAATAAAAGAGAAATTAAATATAGACTTTGAATCATTCATTATCCTTCAAGTGGTAGTTAGCCATTCACTTTATGAAGCTAATAAAGATGGAAACAAGTCTTTTAATGAATTAGAGCAACACATAGCGAACATAATACAAAACAATGTTACACATAAAAATAAGCTTACTTTCGCAAGTATTGCTGAAGTTCTTCAAATACCAAGAGAAACAGTAAGAAGAAAAGTAATGTCTTTAAAAAATAAAAATATTTTATTCGTGCACAACACAAATGGAATTAAACTTGGCGTAGGTTATAAAGAAATATATAAAGATTTCGTTTCTCAAACCACATTAGATATAAGCACTCTAATGAAAAAGTGGAATAAAAGCGGAGTATTAGAAAACTTACTAAATATAAAGTAAAATGTTGAGTAAATTTCTATACGGACTATATGATTTAGCAAATTCCGCTTATACAATGGTAATAATTACTTTCGTAACATCCACATACTTTGCAACTCAAATTGTTGGAGATCCTAAGCTAGGTGCAGCTTATTGGCAATGGACAGCTGGACTATGTGGAATTTTAATTGCTCTAAGCGGGCCTGTGCTTGGGGCCATGGCAGATAGAAAACCATCAGGTAGAATAATTTTTTTAGAACGATTTACCATACTATGTATATTGACCACATGTTTATTTTGGTTTGCTAAACCAAACTCAAATTTTATTTTATTTACTCTGATTGTTTTTTTTATTTCAAATTATTTTTATGAAATTGCGTCAATATTTTATAATTCGCTTTTAAAAAATTGTTCAAATGAAAATAATATTGGAAAAACTTCTGGACTCGGTTTTGCCTTAGGCTATATCGGAAGTGTTCCAGTAATATTAATTTGTTTATATTTATTTATTTTACCGGAAAAAACTTTATTTGATTTAAATAAAAGTAATTTCGAACATATAAGATTTATTCCTTTTATTGTTGCCTTTTGGTTTTTAATATTTTCATTGCCAATGATTTTTTATTTTAAGAAAAAAATTAAATTTGAAAAAAATAATGAAAAAGTTTTCAGTTTTAAAAATATTTTGCAAATTATTTGGAAAAATAAATTTACACCTACTGGTAAATTTCTTTTAGCAAGAATGATCTATTCAGATGCATTAATTGTTTTAATTGCAGGAGGTGGAGTTTATGCTATCGGTGTGTTTGGATATTCTTCTGCAGAACTTTTAAATCTTGCAATCTTTAGTAATCTAGTTGCATTTGTAGGAGTTATGATCGGAGGATACTTAAATGATAAGTACTCGTCCAAAAATATAATTTTAATTTGTATTTTATTTTTTATTGGTACTGTTTTCTATGGATCTCTAATCGCTGAAACAAAAAAGGAATTTTTTTATAATGTTATGATAATTTCTTTTTTCATTGGATCTATACAAAGTGCAAGTAGAGTACTGATGAGTAAATTATTAAGTACAAACAACCTGGGAAAAGGTTTTGGTTTATTTAGTTTGTCCGGAAGAATTACTGCATTTGCTGGACCGTTATTAGTTGGAACAATAACTTTTCTTTATTCACAAAGAATTGGCTTTCTTTCAATATCTTTATTCTTTTTGATCGGATTTTTATTAATGTTGAGTGTTAGGAATGTTTAAAAGGTAAAAAATTCTATTTATAATTGAAAATTTAGCA
>QCLN01000004.1 GCA_003214525.1 Pelagibacteraceae bacterium AG-414-M23
ATTACTAAGATGTATTTCTAGATTAACAGATGCTACAGATGGAAAAATTTTTATTGAAGGTCAAGATTTGCTCTCACTAAATAATAAAGAACTAATTGAGCTTAGAAGAAATAAAATGGGAATGGTTTTTCAGAGTTTTGCTCTACTTCCTCATAAAACAGTTGTAGAAAATATTGCTTTCCCGCTTCAAATTAAAGGAATTAAAACTGAAGATAGTATTAGTAAAGCAATGGACATGGTTAAACTTGTTGGACTTGATGGAAGAGAAAATTATTTTCCAAGAGAACTTTCTGGAGGACAACAACAAAGAGTAGGTATTGCTAGATCATTAGCTGTTGAACCTGATATTTGGTTTTTAGACGAACCTTTTTCTGCGCTAGATCCATTAATTAGAAAAGAAATGCAGCATGAATTTTTAAGGCTTCAAGAAAAATTAAAAAAAACAATTATGTTTATTACGCATGATTTCGATGAAGCATTAAAGCTCGCTGATCGTATTGCAATTATGAAAGATGGTATAATTGAACAGTTAGACACGCCTGCAAATATTGTTTTAAATCCAGCTACTGAATACGTAAGAAAATTTACTGAAGAAGTGCCAAGAGAAAAAGTTTTATTAATAGAAGATGTGATGGATCCATCTACTACTGATAATTTAGGTGATTTGAAAGTTTTAAAAGATGAAATTATAGAGAATGTTGCTGAAAAAATTTTAACTCAAGAAAAAACAGTAGCAGTCCTAGATAATAACAACAAAATTGTAGGTTCTATTAATCCAACAAAAATAATTAATACAGTTTTTGGAGGAAGAAAAAATAGTAATTAAATCATGGAATTTATAAAAAAATATCCAAAATTAATTCAATGGTTATTTTTATTAGTTATATTTTTTGCATTATGTTTTGCAATCGATGTTCCGGAAACATATAAATTTATACGAGGTCAAGCAGAATTTATTAAAGATCCCAATCAAAGCTCCTTCATTTTTCTTGGTAAAGAAGTAAGATATTACGCTTTTGATGTTTTTTGGAGACTGCCCCCATTACTTGGATGGTTACCTATCTGGATAAATGATTCATTATTTTTCTTAATGAATGAATGGATGCCAATTGAGTTTTGGAATGAAGATACTCAAGAATATAAAACTAGACCTTTGGTTTTACAAATAAGCAGAAATATAACTGCGTTTATGACATTTCTAATAGAGTTAATTAGAGAGATTTTATTAGGTGGACTACGAACTATTGTTGCCTTTACAAGTTGGGATTGGATTGATGCCAATCCTTGGGCAGAATTGCCAGGTCTGCCATGGACTATCGTTGCTGCAGGTTCAGCAATACTTGCTTATAAACTAAGCGGTAAAGGACTAGCTTTGTTTGCCGGTTTAGTTATGGTTTATATTTCTATATTTGGTCAATGGAAACCTTCGATGCAAACTCTTTCTTTTATATTAGTTGCAGCACCACTATCATTTATTTTTGGTTTAGGGTTAGGTATAGCAGCATTTAAAAGTAAACGTGTTGAGAAAGCTTTATATCCAATACTTTTAGTTATGCAAACAATGCCACAATATGCGGTATTAGTTCCTGCTCTTGTTCTTTTTGGAGTTGGCGATCAAGCAGCAGTAATTGTAACCATGGTTGTTGCTGTTCCACCAATGATATTATTAACTATATTAGGTTTAAGAGCAATACCTCCAGAAGTTATTGAAGCTGGTAGAATGAGTGGATGCAATAATTGGCAACTGATGTTTAAAGTCTTAATTCCAACTGCAAGAAGAGATATTTTAATTGGAGTAAACCAGGTCATCATGGTGTGTTTTTCCATGGCAGTTATTTCAGCTTTTATAGGTGCAAAAGGTTTAGGATTTAATTTATTGTTAGCGTTAAATCAGCTGAATATTGGTTTAGCATTAGAAGCAGGCCTGTGTATTAGTTTAATTGCAATTCTGTTGGATAAAATGTCATTAGCTTGGGCAAATAAGCAAACAGATTATTTTGGCAATTTGACATTCTATCAAAGAAATAAAAATATTTTATTTTTTGTTGCAACAGTAATTATAGGAATTGTACTTGCTTATGTTGGAACTTTTTTGTTCAAAGGTAGTTACAACTATTTATTTGAAGTTCCACATAACAAAGGAATATCAACAGCAGATTTTTGGAATAAAGGTGTTGATTGGATCTTTGATACATTCTTTGTGTATATAAAAGCATTTAATACATGGTTGATTCAAGACGTGCTTCAGCCAATGAGAGCTTTATATTTAAGAATGCCTGCGGTTGCCACATTAGTTTTGGTTGTTGGTGCCGGATATTTAATTGGTGGGATTCGATCAGCATTAGTTGTTTGTGGATTAACATTATTTATAGCCTTAAGTCCATGGTGGGATAGAGCATTAGTGACAGCATATATGGCAACTTTTGGAGTTGTTATATCTTGTATAATTGGATTTACAGTTGGAACTTTATGTTTTCAAAACAAACATTCTGCGAGTTTTATGCTGGGGGTTTGTGATATATTTCAAACTTTTCCTTCTTTCGTATACTTAATTCCAGTGATGATGCTTTTTGGCATAACCGATACATCAGTTTTAATTGCAGTTATAGTTTATGCAACAATACCAGCGACGAGGTATACAATTGAAGGTCTTAGAAGTGTTCCAGTTGGCTTGCATGATGCCGCAACAATGTCAGGTGTAAATAAATTGCAAAGATTGACTAAAATAGAATTTCCTTTAGCATTTCCCCACATGATGCTTGGCTTAAATCAAACAATCGTATTTGCATTGTTTATGGTTATCATTGGAGCATTTATTGGAACTGAAGATTTAGGACAATACATTCTAAAAGCATTATCTGATAAAAAAGGTGCCGGTATTGGATTTACACTTGGAATTTGCGTTGCTTTTATAGGATTGATATTTGATAATTTAATTCGAACTTGGGTGGAAAAAAGAAAAAAACATCTAGGTATAGATTAACAATAAGTGAAAAAATTTCTTGTCGCAATTGATCAAGGAACAACGTCAACAAGAACAATTCTGTTTGACACTTCCGGCAATGTAAAATTCATATCACAGCGAGAATTCAAACAATATTTTCCAAAAAATGGCTGGGTAGAACATGATCCAAATGAAATATGGAAAACTACACTTACTTCATTAAAAAAAGTATTACAAAAAGCAAATAAACTTAATGGAAAAATATTAAGTATTGGAATTACAAATCAAAGAGAAACAACGGTCATTTGGAATAAAAAAAATGGAAAACCAATCTATAATGCTATTGTTTGGCAAGATAGACGAACTCAAGAATATTGTGATAATTTAAAAAAAAATAATTTTGAAAATAAGATTAGAAATAAAACAGGATTGTTTATAGATCCATATTTTTCAGCAACAAAAATAAAATGGATACTAAATAATGTAAAAAATTCTAAAAAATTATTAAAATCAAATGATTTATTATTTGGTACTATTGACACCTTTTTGATTTGGAAATTAACAAAAGGTCAAAAACACTTGACTGAAACAACCAATGCATCCAGAACAATGTTGTTTAATATCAATACAAATAAATGGGACAAAGATATATTAAAAAAATTAAAAATTCCTTACAAAATACTTCCTGAAGTAAAAAACTCTGCAGATAATTTTGGAAGCACAAATAAAAAAGTTGTAGGAAAAGAAATTCCTATATCTGCTGTAATTGGAGATCAACAAGCAGCAGCCGTTGGTCAATCGTGCTTTCAAAAAGGTTCTATAAAAAGCACATATGGTACTGGAGCATTTGTAATTATGAATACCGGTTCAAAGAAAATTTTATCAAAAAATAAATTGTTAACTACGATTTGTTATACTTTAAAAGGTAAAAATACTTATGCATTAGAAGGTTCGATTTTTATTGCTGGAGCAGGGGTACAATGGCTGAGAGATAAAATAAAATTAATTAAAAATGCAAATGAAACTGAAAAAATTGCTAAATCAGAGAAAAATAACTACGGAGTATATGTAGTTCCAGCTTTCAGCGGAATAGGGGCGCCTTACTGGAGATCAGATGCAAGAGGACTAATTACAGGTTTAACTAGAGATAGTGACTGGAAAAGTTTAGTAAGAGCTGTTGTAGAGTCGGTCGCCTATCAAAGTTATGATTTATTTGACGCTATGAAAAAAGATGGATTAAAACCAAAAGTTATTAAAGTAGATGGAGGAATGGTAGCAAATAATTGGTTTACTCAATTTTTATCAGATATAATAAATTTAAAAGTAGTTAGACCTAAGGTTTTAGAAACTACCGCTTTAGGAGCTGCACTTTTAGCTGGATACCAAGTTGGAGAATTCAAATCATTAAATGAAATTCATGTTAAATCGAAAAAAGATAGAGTTTTTTCTCCAAAACTTCATAAATCGTTGAGAAATAATTTATTGCAAGGTTGGAAACAAGCAATTAGAAAAACTTTAGCATAATTTAAGCTATGAAAAAAATATTAATAATCGGAGCTGGAGCCATGGGGGCGGCATTTACTTTCCCATGCTTAGATAACAATAATCATGTTACTTTAAGTGAACCTTACAATTTAAAACTTGTTAAAAAAATATCTTCAAGAAAGAAATTTCATCCTTCATTAAAATTAAATTTATCAAAAAAATTAATTATAAAAAATTTTTCAAGCGAATTATTGATTCAAAAATGGGACCTGATTGTAATTGCGGTAAGCTCAATCGGTATAGATTTAATAAGAGAAAATCTAAAAAATTTGAAGTTTAATACTCGTATTTTAATTTTAACCAAAGGTCTTAAATTTGACAAAAGTTCAAAAAAAATTATCACAATGTCTGAACAGCTAAATAAAGGAAAAAAAAAATTTGATATATCAGTTCTAAAAGGACCTTGTTTAGCAAAAGAGTTAGCTAGAAAAATAAAATCCAGCACAATAATAGCAAACAAAAATATTAACAAAGCAAAATCAATAGGAAATTTAGTTTCAACTAAGTACTATAGAATACAATACTCTAATGATGTTAAGGGAGTAGAAGTATGTTCTGCTATTAAAAATATATACTCTATGCTAATTGGAGCGGGCGAAGGATCCAACACTTCTTCCTCAATATTTACTCAGTCTATAAATGAAATGGTTTACTTAACAAAGTTTTTAAAAGGAAAAGAAGAAACTGTATATGGCCTTGCAGGTGTTGGAGATCTGTATGTAAGTGCTGTAGGCGGAAGAAATAGTAAAATGGGAGAATTTCTAGGAAAAGGATTTACATTTAAAAATGCAAAAAAAAAATTCATGTTAAATGATACCGTCGAAGGTGCAGAACTAGCTTTTGAAATAGGGAATCAAATATTAAAAAAAGTGAATAATAAAAAAATACCTTTAATGGTAGATTTAATTAAGTGTATTTTAAATAATAAAAAATTAAATATTAGATGGTAGATTAAATAATAATCTGTTTATTTCTTTGGTTGATCTAAAAATACTTTTAAAGAGTCATCCATTGCTGACGACCAAGGAGTATGATGAATCGGAGCAACTGATCCAGTGACTGGTGATGAAAAAGATTTATTTCTATAAGTCATAATATCTTCTACTTTGTGATGCTCCCATTCTTTAAAATGTTTTCTTATTAACTCAAAATCAATTTTTGGATAATCTGATAAATCATGAAGTTCTTTTGTATATTCTGTTTGAAAATCTATCATTTGATCTGGATTTTCTAACTTTTCTTCCATAGCTACCCATTTATTAATATCTTTTTCTATTTCAGTTTTATTTGGCATTTTGATTTTTCCCATCACCACATCTCTAGCAAACCATGCCTGACAATCAAACATGTTAAATGTATGAAACTGATCTTGCATTCCCAGATATAATAACTTGTGGTTATCTTGCCAAACTACTCCTTTGTATAATTTAGGAGGGTATAATCTATTTCTAGTTTTAAGTTTTTGATCTTCAGTCAAGAATGGAAAGTGATGAAGATAACCAGAACACAATATAATTGCATCTGCTTCTTGTTCGCAACCATCTTTAAAAATTGCTTTGTTTCCCTCTAATCTATCTAGATGAAAAACTTCTTTAACACCATTTGGCCATTTAAATCCCATTGGATTGTGTCTGTAACCTATAGTTACAGTTTTGGCTCCGTACTTATGACATTGCAGTGCTACGTCTTCAGCAGAATAACTGCTGCCTAATACAATTACATTTTTTCCTCTAAATTCCTCAGCATCTCTAAAATCATGTGAGTGCATTATTCTTCCGGGAAAAGAACTCATTCCTTGATATTCAGGTATGTAGGGTACAGAAAAATGTCCAGATGAAACAATTAAATAATCAAAAATTTCTTTTGCATGTTTGTTATTTTTTTTATCATGTGATGTAATTTCAAAATTTTTACCATCATATACAACACTGTTTACTGTTGTATTGAATCTCACTTTGTTTTTTGAATTCCCTTTTTTAACTCTACCTATTATGTAATCATACAATACTTCTCTAGGTGGAAAAGATGGTATTGGTTTACCAAAATGTTCATCAAAAGAATAATCAGCAAATTCTAAACATTCTTTAGGCCCATTTGACCAAAGATATCTATACATACTATTAGGAATTGGATCACCGTATTCATCAGAACCAGTTCTCCAACTGTAATTCCATAAACCTCCCCAATCACTTTGTTTATCGAAAGCAACTATTTCTGGTATTTTTTCACCTTTTTTTTCTGCCTGTTCAAACGCTCTTAGCATTGAAAGCCCACATGGGCCGGTTCCTATGATTGCAACTTTTGTCATAATTTCCTATACCATCTTATAAAAAAATAAAAAAAAATGAAATAAAATTTTATCAAGAATTTATGCACAGAATTTTAATTGTCGAAGGAAATTTGCCTAATGAAAATAAAAATTTTCAAAGCTCAGGCATTCAAACTCACGCAGAAAGTTTAAAAGAAAGCCTTTCATATTATTCAAAGGATCTAAATATTGATATATTTAATCCATGTGCTGAAAAAAACTTTGATAAAATAACACCCAACATTAAAAAATATGATGGTTTAATCTGGGGTGGAAGCAGTTTAAATATCTATAATGATTGTATAGAAATTCGTAGACAAATTGCTTTTATGAAAGAATGTTTTAAAAGTATTAAAAAAATTTTGGCGATATGCTGGGGAATGCAAGTTGCAGTTACAGCCGCTGGTGGAGAAGTAAAAAAATCATCTAACGGCGCTCATATAGGGATAGCTAATGATATTGAAATTAATGAAAAAGGCTTAAATCATCCTTTATACAAATTAAAAAATAAAAAATTTAACTCACCAGCTTTTAATTTCGATGAAGTGGTTACTCTACCTAGTGGAGCCATTAATTTAGCATCAAATAAAATTAATAAAGTACAAAGTGTTCATTTTAAAAATGGTATAAGTGACATATGGGGTTTGCAATACCATCCTGAAATTACATATCATAAAATGATAACTTTAATTAAATTTAGAAAAGAAAAACTAATAAATGTTAGAAAATGTTTTAAAAATGAAGAAGAAGTTCAAAACCATATAAAATTTATTGAGCAAGAAATCAAAAAATCTTCAAAAGATGCTCAAATGTTGGAATTGAAAAATTGGTTAAATTATTTAAAAGCTGCTTAATTAAAATAAGCCCTCTATTTCACCTTTACTATTTAACTTAATGGAGTCTGCCGCAGGAACTCTAGGCAACCCAGGCATGGTCATAATTGATCCACATATAACTACTATAAATTCAGCACCTGATGAAAGTCTAACTTCTCTAATTGGTATTTCATGATTTGAAGGTGCCCCCTTAAGCTTTGGATCAACTGAAAAACTATACTGGGTTTTTGCTATACAGACAGGAAATTTTCCATAACCATTTTTTTCAAAAGTTTTTAATTGTTCTTTAACTCTTTCATCTGCAGTTATTTTGTTTGCTTTGTAAATTTCTTTTGCAATTTTTTCTACTTTGTTCCAAAGAGTTTCATTTTCACTGTATAAAAATTTAAAATTATTTTGATCTGATTCATCACATATTTCAACAACATTTTTGGCTAAATCTTTAGCTCCTTCACCTCCATCAGACCAATGAGTGCTTTTACTAACTTTTATACCAATACTATTACAATATTCTTTTAAAAAATTTATTTCATTTTCTGTATCCATAACGAAATGATTAATTGCTACTACTGCTTCTACTCCAAATTTTTTTACATTATTGATATGTCTTTCTAGATTAACTAAACCTTTTTTAAGAGCCTCTATATTTTCTTTTTTTAAATCTTCTTTTTCTACACCACCATGCATTTTAAGAGCTCTTATCGTTGCAACTATAACTATGCAGCTAGGTTTTAAATTTGCTTTTCTACATTTAATATCCATAAATTTTTCAGCTCCAAGATCAGCTCCAAATCCAGCTTCGGTAACAACGTAATCTGAAAGTTTTAGTGCAGCTTTTGTGGCAATTATAGAATTGCATCCGTGAGCAATATTTGCAAAAGGCCCTCCATGTATTAAGGCAGGATTATTTTCTAAAGTTTGGGTAACATTAGGTCTAATAGCATCTTTAAGCAAAACTGTCATTGGACCTTGAGCATTTAAGTCTTTTGCATAAATTGCTTTACCGTCTTTATTATAAGCTATTGTTATATTTCCTATCTTTTTTTCTAAATCTTCCAAGTTATTAGATAGACAAAATATAGCCATAACTTCAGAAGCAACTGTAATATCAAAACCATCTTCTCTTGGAAAATCTTTTGCAGCACCTTTTGTATTAATTTTTATTGATCTTAAAGCTCTGTCGTTCATATCCATAACTCTTTTCCATACTATTTTTTTGTCATCGATATTTAGTTTGTTACCCCAATAAATATGATTGTCTATAAGGGCTGATAAAAGGTTATGTGCAGATGTTATTGCATGAAAATCTCCAGTAAAATGTAAATTAATTTGTTCCATTGGAACTACCTGTGCATAACCTCCTCCAGCTGCACCACCTTTCATTCCAAAAGAAGGTCCTAAACTAGGCTCTCTTAAACACACAATTGATTTTTTACCAATTTTATTTATTCCATCTGAAAGTCCAACTGAAACTGTAGTTTTGCCTTCACCTGCTGGTGTTGGAGTTATAGCTGTTACAAGAATAAGTTTTCCATTCTTTTTATTTTCTAAAGTTTGAAGATAATCAAAATTTATTTTTGCAATATGTCTTCCCATAGGGCTGAATGCACTTGGATCGTCGGGTACATTAATTTTGGCCAGGACCTTGTTTATAGGATCCATTTTTGCTTCTCTTGCTATTTGGATATCGCTTTTAGACATTCATTTTTTTTGTAAAGTTAATGAGCGAATTTCTATACTTTTTTATCATTTTTTTAAACATCTAAAAAATATATATAAAAAAAACAATAAAAATTTATACTTATTTATATAAAAATTAATCATGCAAAAATACTCAGTCTTCAGTCTAATTAAAAATGCATTCAAAGACCACAAAGATTGGGAAGTAGCATGGAAAGACCCGACTCCTAAAACCGAATATGATGTTATAATTATTGGTGGAGGAGGCCATGGTCTTGCCACAGCGTACTATTTAGCTAAAGAACATAATATCACAAAAGTTGCGATTATAGAAAAAGGATGGATAGGCGGAGGCAATGTTGGAAGAAATACAACAATTATAAGATCAAACTATATGCATGATGAAAATGGTCTTTTCAGTGAATTTGGAATGAATCTATGGAGAAATATGAGTCAGGATTTAAATTTTAACGTAATGTTTTCTCCAAGAGGAATAATTAATCTTGCACATTCTGATGCTCAAATGAATGTCTATTCTAGAAGAGGAAATTCAATGCGTTTAAATGGAATTGATGCTGTTCTTTTAAATAGAGATGAAGTTAGAGAAATTATACCTATGGCAGATTTTTCTGAAAATGTAAGATTTCCAATATTTGGTGGACTAATGCAGCCAAGCGCAGGAACAGCAAGACACGATGCAGTTGCCTGGGGGTATGCACGTCAAGCAGATTCGATGGGAGTAGACATTATCCAAAATTGTGAAGTTACAGGTTTTGATGTTTCTAATGGAAAAATTTTAGGAATAAGAACTTCAAAAGGTGAAATTAAAGCAAAAAAAATTGGTCTTTGTGTTGCCGGAAGTACAAATATTTTAGCGGAGAAACTGAATATGACATTGCCAATAGAAACACATCTTTTACAAGCATGTGTTTCTGAACCAATTAAACCAATCTTAGACAATGTCGTTACATTTGGAGCTGGACACTTTTATTGCAGTCAATCTGACAAAGGTGAAATGGTTATGGGCGGGGATCTTGATGGATATAACAGTTATGCTCAAAGAGGAAATCTTCCAACATTACAACATGTGTTAACAGAAGGAATAGCAATGTTTCCATTTCTGAGTAAATTAAAAATGCTTAGAACATGGGGAGGAATAATGGATATGTCTATGGACGGATCACCTATCATTGATAAAACACATATTGAAGGTTTATATTTAAATTGTGGATGGTGTTATGGAGGATTTAAAGCAACCCCTGCATCTGGATGGACTTTTGCTCATACTATTGCTCAAGATAGACCTCACGAATTAAATGCAGGATATAGTTTAAATAGATTTAATACCGGACATTTAATTGATGAAAAAGGTCTTGGAACAAAAACTTGGATTTCTTAAATGTTACATATTAAATGTCCTCACTGTGGATTAAGATCTCAAAATGAATTTTCATATGGTGGTGATGCAACAGTTAAAAGACCAGAATTAAACAAAGATGTCTCAGATAAAGATTGGGATAATTTTGTTTATCTACGAAAAAGCCCAAGAGGAAAACATCTGGAATTATGGCAACACA
Source organism: Pelagibacteraceae bacterium AG-414-M23 (assembly GCA_003214525.1). Classification (GTDB taxonomy): domain Bacteria; phylum Pseudomonadota; class Alphaproteobacteria; order Pelagibacterales; family Pelagibacteraceae; genus Pelagibacter. The sequence continues at coordinate 10,891 of QCLN01000004.1, forward strand.
TTTCAGGATGTAGACAATGGATTAAAGTTGAAAGAGACACATTAACTCACGAAATATTCAAAACATTAAAAGCAAGCGAAGAGGCATAAAGATGTCAGAACATTTTAGATTGGACAAAGGTGGATTAATAAATAGAAGTAAAAAAATTTCATTTAAATTTAATGGTAAAAAGTATTTTGGTTATGAGGGTGATACTTTAGCATCAGCTTTAATTGCAAATGGAGTTCATCTGGTTGGTAGAAGTTTTAAATATCATAGGCCCAGAGGATTTTTTGGAGCAGGTGTGGATGAGCCATATGCGATAGTTCAAATGAATAGAAATAATGAAGTTGATCCTAATGTAAGAGCAACGGAACAAGAATTATTCGAAGGTTTAGAGGCAAAAAGTGTAAATTGTTGGCCAAATGTAGATTTTGATATTGGTGCAATAAATAATTTTTTAGGCAAATTTTTCCCTGCAGGTTTTTACTATAAAACTTTTATGTGGCCTAAAAGCTTTTGGTATAAGATATATGAACCAATTATTAGAAAAGCAGCAGGTTTTGGAGCAGCTTCAATTAAACATGATAAAGAAAGATATGAACACAAATACGAATATTGTGATCTTTTAATAACAGGATCAGGTCCTTCTGGCTTAGCAAGCGCTTATGCAGCAGCACAAAATGGAGCGAAAGTAATTTTAGCCGAAGATAAATCTAGATTTGGTGGAAGCCTTTTAACCAGCGAGGTAACAATCGGAAATCAAAGTGGACAAGAATGGGCAGAAAAAATAATAACTGAACTTAAATCAATGCCAAATGTTGTTGTAAAAAATAGATCCCAAGTTTTTGGTTATTACGATCATAACATGCTTGTTATGTCTGAGAGAATTAGCGATCATTTACCTAAATCAGAAAAATATATTCCTAAACAGAGACTTTGGTACATTCGTGCAAAAGAAGTTATTATTTCGTCCGGATCAATAGAAAGACCTTTGGTTTTTGGAAATAATGATATTCCAGGTGTTATGCTTTCATCAGCAGCTAAAGAGTACTTAAAAATTTATGGAGTATTAGTTGGAAAAAAACCATTAGTATTTACAAATAATGATAGCGGATATGAAACTGCCATAGAATTTAAAAAAAATGGAATAGATCCAATCATATTAGATACAAGAAAAGATCCTAATTCAGAAATTATAAAAGAAGCTAAAGACTTAAATATAAATATAAAGCTTTCTTATGTTGTTGTAGCAGCCAAAGGTTATAAAAAAGTTAATTCCGCAGATATTGCCAAAATATCAGAGGATAAAAAAAAATATTAGCAACATTGAAAAAATAAAATGTGATTGTATTTGTGTCTCGGGATTTTGGACACCAACAATTCATTTAGCTTCACAATCAGGCAATAAAACTAAATTCAATGAAGAAATAGATGCATTTATTCCAAGCCAATCAAAACAAAAAGAAACAACTCTTGGATCAGCTAACGGGATTTTTACACTAGAAGAAACATTAAAAACATCGTTTGAAAAAGGAAACGAATTATCGAAACAAATAACAAATAAAGAAAATAAAGTTTCTGTTCCTGCTGTTGTAGAAAAAAAATCTTCTAATCATGATAAATTTTGGTGTGTACCATTGCCAGAAGGTAAAAATTATAAAAGATTCCTAGATTTTCAAAACGATGTTGCGGTCTCTGATATACAGCTCGCACTAAGAGAAGGATATAGATCAATCGAACATGTTAAAAGATATACAACATTAGGAATGGCCACAGACCAAGGCAGGACAAGCAATCTTAATGGATTACAATTAGTCTCAGATATAGAAAATAAAGTTGTACCTCAAGTTGGTCATACTACTTTTAGACCACCTTATTCACCCGTTTCGATAGGAGCTATTGTTGGAAGAGAAATTGGAAAACATTCAAAACCAACAAGAAAATCACCAATGCATTATTGGCACGAAAAAAATAACGCTGTTTTTGTTGATGCGGGCGTTTGGTTGCGTCCAAGATATTATAAACAAGGAAATGAAAATTTATTTGAAGCATCAAAAAGAGAAGCAAAAAATGTAAGACAAAATGTAGGAGTATGTGATGTAACTACTCTAGGTAAAATCGATATTAAAGGGCCTGACTCAGCAGAATTTTTAAATAGAGTTTATACAAATGCTTGGCTTAAATTACCAGTTGGCAAAGCAAGATATGGAGTAATGTTAAGAGAAGATGGTATTGTAATGGATGATGGAACAACAACAAGAATTTCAGAAAACCATTATCATATGACAACCACCACTGCTCAAGCTGCAAATGTTTTATCTCACTTAGAGTATTATTTACAACTAGTATGGCCCGAATTAAATGTAAATGTGGTTTCAAGCACTGAACAGTGGGCAGGTGCAGCAATAGCTGGACCAAAATCCAGAGAAGTGTTGCAGAAATTATTTCCAGATTTAGATGTTTCGAACGAAGGTTTACCTTTCATGGGATATATGGAAGGCAAATTATTTGACGTTAATGCAAAAATTTTCAGAATTTCATTTTCTGGTGAACTTGCTTATGAGGTAAATGTTGAGTCTGATAATGGTAATTTTATGTGGGAAAAAATAATAGAAATTGGAAAAAAATTTAATATTCAACCATATGGAACTGAAGCATTATCAACATTAAGAATTGAAATGGGACACGTTGCAGGATCAGAATTGGATGGGCGTACAATTCCATATGATAATTCCCTAGAAGGGATGGTTAGCAAAAAGAAAGACTTTATTGGAAAAAGATCTTTATCTAAAAAAGCATATGTTGCGCTAGATAGACAGAAAGTAGTTGGTGTTGTTCCATTAGACAAAAAAACTAACATTCCAGAGGGATCCTATTTAGTTAAAGATTCAAACGCGAAACTTCCTAACCCTAAACTTGGACATATCTCAGCATCATGTTGGAGTGTTGAATATGATAATCCTTTTTCATTAGCAATACTTAAAGATGGAAAAAATATGATTGGACAAAAACTTTATGCTTTATCTCCTTTAAAAAATAAAACTATACCAGTAGAGATTGTTTCATCGCATTATGTTGATCCAAAAGGAGAAAGAGTTAGGTCATGACATCATTATCAGCTTTAAATCATATTCATAAATCAGGCTTTTTTGGAAATTATGAAAATAAAAACGAAGAAAATTTATTAAAAATTTCAGAAATTAAAAATTTTTTTATAGTTCAGATAGTTCAGTATAAAAATTCTTCAATTTTAATAGACAATCTTAATATTGATAATTTAAAGTTAAAAAATCAACCTTTAACTGTGGTTAGCAATAATGATACTAGAATTTTATGGAATGGTCCAAAAAATTGGATTTTAGTATCAAAAAAAAAAGATCTACTTGATGAAATTTTAACAGTTTTTAAAGAAACAGATTTTGCAGTCACAGACCTTTCTCATTCTAGATCAATTATAGAAATTGAAGGCAATATGGTTTATGAAGTTTTAAAAAAAGGATCGCCACTAGATATCAGTAAATTAAAATCAGGAGATAGCGCTAATACGGTTTATAATGGTATTACAATAACTTTAGATTTTATCTCTAACAAGCCAAATATAATAAGAATATTTTGCCTTAGAAGTTTTGGTGAGTCTTTTTACCATTCGATTACAGATGCCAGTTTAGAATTTGGCTATAAATGTTTATAATCTATCTAAAGTAAGACCTTTAACATTTGCTGGCACTGCCACATCTATCATTTTGGGGTTTGCCAAATTTAGGTTATCCATAATTTCTGCATACTGTTCTTTCGAGTTTACCTGAAGTCTTGGATTATTATTTTTTTCACTTTCTATAGTAGAAAATTTTATTCCATTATAATCATGTGCTGGATATACCAATGTGTTTTCTGGTAATTTTAATAACTTGTTAAATAAAGAATCATAAGCGTCTTCAGAACTCCCATTTTGAAAATCTGTTCTTCCTGTTGCATTTATTAAAAGAGTATCACCGGTAAAAACTCTATCGTTCATTAAATAACTATAAGAGCAATCTGTATGTCCTGGTGTATAAATTGCTTTAAGCTCAATATTTTCTACATTAATTTTTTCACTATCTTTTATTCTTAAATCAATTACCTCAGACTTAGATTTTTCCCCCATAATTCTTGTGCAGCTGGTTCTTTTATTTAATTCATTCAATCCCGTAATATGGTCAGCATGTATGTGGGTATCTATTACTTTAACTAATTTTAAATCTAATTTTTCTAAAACTTTTATGTATTCTTCAGTGTGCTCAATTACAGGATCTATTATTAAAGCTTCCCTACCTTTTCCAGATGAAATTAAATAAGTATAAGTGCAAGAAGCAGGATCAAATAGTTGTTTAAAAATCATGATTCATAATAACCAATAATTAAGACAAATACATTGTCCAAATTAAGCTTAATTATTAATTCACTATTGAGTTGAATCTCAAAACATGTATTAATTAACCCAGGGAATGAAAAATTTATTATTAAACATTTTAGTTTTAATTTTTCTATCAGGATGTGTTCAAGGTACAGCTATGGTAGGTCCAGGAATTACTTTGGTATCAACTGGTGGAAACGTTTCTCAAGCTTTTACAACTTTTTTAACAAATAGAGCTGTAGAAAAAGAGACAGGTATGCATACACATCAATTGATAGCAAAAAAAGTTGAAGAGCAAAAAATTAAAAATAAAAAAGAAAAAATTCCTAAGGGTTTATTTACTTTGGTAGAAAACAATATTAAAAATAAGCAATTGTTAATTTTGTTAGAAAATAATATTAAAAAAACACATCAAAAAATAACTGATTTAGATTAATAGTTATATTTCTTTAGAATAATAACAAGAATTTGGATCTAATTTATAATGAGCAAAAGGATTGGAGGTCTTAAATCCTGCTTTTTCAAAAAGTTTTCTTGCAGATTTAAAAAAGTCTCCAGCTCCTGTTTCTAAACTTATTTTATTAATACCATTTTTCTTAGCCTCTAGTATTAAGTGATTTAAGAGCTTGATACCATATCCCATGTTTCTAAATTGATCTGATATTCTGATTGATTTAAATTCTCCATGGCCTTTTTCTAAAAATTTAAGTGCACCACATCCAATTAATTTTTCATTTTCCCATATGCTCCAAAATTTTATACTTGGAACTCTTAGACCTTCAATATCCAAAACATGTGTGCTACCTTCTGGAGAATTGGATCTAAGTTGGACAAAATGATGTCGTAAAAGAGTATTTACCTCAGAATTATCAAAGTTATTTTCTATTGATTTCATAAATTTGAAAATCATATAATCTAAAAATAAATTAAACCAAGGAAAATTTATAATGTGTGGAAGATTTGTTGTAACCAATCCTGTTGCAAAAACAAAGAAAATTGTAAAAACAGCAATTAAAGTAGAAGATACAGAAAATTATAATGCACACCCTTATCAACAACTTCCAGTAATTAAAAAATATACTAATGGTAACACGTTAGAGTTGCTTAAATGGGGAATAACTCCATCATGGTCAAAACAAAAAGATTTCAAACCTTTAATAAATGCAAGACTAGAAACTATAGATGAAAAAATATCTTTTAAAAAACATATTAAGCTACACAGATGTATTGCTGTAGCTGATGGTTTTTATGAATGGAAAAGAGATGGAAAAGAAAAAACACCATTTTATTTTTTAAGAGATGATAAAAAAATGATGTTTATTGCAGGAATTTTTGAAGATAATCAATTTTGCTTAATTACAGAAGAGGCTAGTGACAATGTAAATGAAATACATCATAGGCAGCCAGTAATTTTAAACGAAAAAGATATTAATAATTACTTGAACCTACAGATAGATGGTTCAAATTTTTTAAAAGAAGCTAACAAGGCAAAATTAGAATTCTACAAAATTTCAAAAAATGTAAACAAACCTACAAACAACAATATCTCTTTGATTCAAAAAATAAATTAATTTATTTTATAATAGCATCCAATGGTTCAACTTGACCAATTTTAAAAATAATAGCATCATCTGGTTCGTAACCATATAACTTAGCTGAATTTTTAAATCTTTTTGGAGGCTCGAGTATTGGTTCTAAAGATAAAACAACAGTTCCCCAATGCATGCCAATTAATTTTTTACTTTTTAAATCTTTTCCAATTTCTAGAGCTTCCTCGGGATTTGTATGATAGATAGATTTATCTTTAACGGTCGACATTGGATAAAAATTATAAGCTCCAATATTAATTAATGTTAAATCTATAGGTCCATATTTTTTACCTAATTCTTTGTAAATATTTCCATAGCCAGTATCGCAAGCAAAAAATATTTTTTTATCTTTGTATTCAATTATAAAACTACCCCATAGAGTTTTATTTGTGTCCCATAAACTTCTTTTTGACCAATGTACTGCTGGCACTAGAGTAATTTTTAAATCATTTACTTTAATTTCATCATACCAATCCATTTCAGATACATTTCTGTAACCATTACGGGTAAAATATTTTCCAAGTTTAAGAGGAGTTAATACTTTTGCTTTTTTATTTGGAAACTTTTGTATGGTTCTTGTGCTCAAATGATCATAATGATTATGAGTTAGTAAAAATAGATCTACTTTTGGCAATTCATCTAAATTAATAGCAGGGTTAACATATCTTTTTGGTCCAAATATTAAAGGCCCCATATTTTTTTCAAATACTGGATCTGTAATAATTGTTGTTTCACCTAGTTTAATTAAAAAAGTTGCATGACCTATCCAAGCTATATAACTATCATTTTCATATTTATTTATATTTTTTAAAACCTCTATTTTATTAATCACATGATTTTTGGGAACTGAAGTATCAAGTTTCTTTTTTTCTTCATTAAATACTTTAAAGCTCCAATTAAATGAAGAGCTTCTAATTGGTGATCCTTCTGGATTTCTAAAAGTACCATCAGAAAGATGGTGATAGGGTTTTTTTTCCATAGCTAACAAACTATGAGAGTAGTTAATTAAAATAAATAAAAAAAAAATAATTTTTGTCACACGTCTATTTTTGAATAATAGTTAAATGCCCCATTTTCCTATTAGGTTTAATTTCTTTTTTTCCGTAATCAAAAAAAAACTCATTATCAGAATATTTTTTTGATCGATATGTGACAATCTCATCGCCAATTAAATTGATCATTTTAGCATTATACAATTTTTTTAATTCGACCTTTTCTAATCCACATACGGCTCTTAAATGGTTTTCAAATTGACTTATGTTATAAGCATTTATAGTTAAATGTCCCGAGTTGTGTACTCTAGGAGCAATTTCATTCACATATAAATTATCATTTTTATCAATAAAATATTCTACACAAATAGTGCCTATATAATCTAAATCATCAGCAATAATAGAGGCCCAGTCTTTTGCTTTTGATATAATTTTTTCATCTATTGTTGCTGGAATTTTTGAATATTTTAATATCTGGTTTTCATGTTCATTTTCAATTGGATCATAAATATCATGCACTGCGTGACCAAATCTTGTTAAAATTATTGAAAATTCTTTTTTTAGATTTATAATTTTTTCTAAAATGTAATCTTGTGAGAAATCAATATTTAACTTTTCTAAATCATTAACACTATTTACTCTGTACTGGCCTTTACCGTCATATCCTAGTTTACAAGTTTTAAGTATTGCTGGCACTAGTTTAACATTTGCATTTAAATCAGTCTTTTCTTTTATTGATACATATCTAGTTGTTCTTATGTTGCATTTATTAATAAAATCTTTTTCATACAATCTATGCTGAACTATTTTATTTATCTCTGGTTTTGGTTTAACTTGTTTATACTGGCTAATTAAATCAATTGTTTCAAAAGGAATATTTTCAAATTCATAAGTTACCACGTCTACTTTATCAATAAATTCTTGTAGTTTGATTTTATCTTTATAATTTCCAAATATAAATTCATCTGTATAAATCTGAGCTGGAGCGTCTTGATCATCACAATATACAATTGTTTTTATATTTAATTTTTTTGCTGCTAAACATAGTAAGCTACCAAGCTGACCACCCCCCAATATTCCGACTGATTGTTGTGACATATCAAATTAGCTAGGTTTTAATTTAACAGATTTTGTTTGTTTAGATCTTAATTGATTTAATTTAATTCTAATTTCTTTGTTTTCTAATCCTAAGATTGATGCTGCATATAAAGCTGCATTTATTGCTCCGTCTTTTCCAATAGCAACTGTACCTACAGGTATTCCTTTAGGCATTTGAACTATAGATAACAAGCTATCTAAACCTTTAAGTTTTTTACTTTCTATTGGAACGCCAATTACCGGAATAGATGTTATAGAAGCAACCATTCCAGGTAAATGTGCCGAACCTCCAGCACCAGCTATAATTACAGAAATATTATTTTTTTTTGCTTTATTAGCAAATTCAAATAATCTTTTAGGAGTTCTGTGGGCAGATACAGTTCTTGTCTCAAACCTTATTTTTAAATATTTCAAAGTATTCTCAGTATGCTTCATCGTTGAATAGTCTGATTGACTACCCATAATAATGGATACTAAAGGTTTTTTATTTTTTTGAGGCATTTTATTCTTTTAATAGCAAATATTTTTAATCTAATATACCTTTAATAATATGAATTACAAAATAGACAATTTACAATATTGCAATTGGTCAAGAGAAGTATTTGAGATTAATCGTGAAGCCAAATTAGACGCAGTACATGTAACAGTAGTTTATCACGAGAATTTTAACGAATTTAATTTAAGAGTTGAAGAGTGGAATTCTCACTTCAAAGAAAATTCAGATTTAATTTTTTTAGGAAAATCTTACAAGGATATCGAAAAAGCAAAAAAGGAAAAAAAGACAGCTATTTTTTTTGGTTTTCAAAACTGTTCCCCAATAGAAGATGATATAAATCTAGTAGAAAAAGTTTATGACCTTGGGTGCAGATTCATGCAACTAACTTATAATAATCAGTCTTTGTTAGCCACAGGTTGTTTTGAAGATGTTGATAGTGGCATTACTAAATTCGGAAAAGAAGTCATAAAAGAAATGAATAGACTAGGTTTAGTTATTGACATGTCTCATTCAGCAGAAAAAAGTACAATTGATGCAATCAATTTAAGTCAAAAGCCTGTTGCAATAACCCATGCAAACCCAGATTTTTGGCATCCCGTAAAAAGAAATAAATCAAATGAACTTCTTAAAATTTTATCAAAAAATGATGGTATGTTAGGATTATCTTTATATCCTCATCATCTAAAAAATGGAACAGATTGTACATTGAGTAGCTTTTGTGAGATGACAGCAAAAATTGTAGAACTAATGGGGATAAAAAAAGTTGGAATTGGATCAGATCTTTGTTTACACCAACCTGACTCTGTTGTTGAATGGATGAGAAATGGAACGTGGTCAAAAGTAAAAAATTTTGGAGAAGGAACTAAAAAAAATGCAGGATTTCCCAAACAACCCGATTGGTTTATTGATGCGAGAGGTTTTGCAAATATAGAAAATGGATTGTCAAAAGTTGGATTTAACAAAAATGAAATTAACGGAATCTTGGGAGACAATTGGTTTAATTTTTATAAAAGAATAAATTAATGGAAGTTGAATTAAGATCACCCAAGGAAATAATGAAACTATCAAGATTAGGTTGTTTTCATCAGTCTAGGCTTTCTTTTTTAAGATCATTCTTGGAAGAATTCAAAGATTGGAAATATTCGAGAGATCTATTTGAATTAGACAAGGAAGGCTTCGGTAAAGCTGTTTATTCATTTTCTAAAAACAATAGAACATATTCATTAGTTTGTTTTGCTAATGAACTAAAAGATGAAGAAAGATCCGATCGAGTTATTGCAACCAAATGGGATGCAGCATTCGTACTACATGATGGAATACCATTAAAAGAAGATATTGAAAGGCTTTATGAAAATGTACCAAAACAAGAAGTTGGAAGATTGAGTTATAAAGAACTTACTTTATCTAGAGCAAATAGATCAGTAAGATTATTCAATCAAGTAGTTGATAGCTTATCAAATGGCAGACAGCCGGACAAAAAAATTTTATCAAAAGTTGGATATTTATATAGAACTACAGCCGTTTATGGATCTGGTAAATTTGGTTTAGCTGACAGATTCAGAATTAAAAATCGTTCAGAAATTAAAGGACCATTTAGATTAGAAATGATGCTTGTTTATTTAGTGCGTCAGTTTACATTTGATCAAATTAATCATATTGCAAAAAATAAAAATCCTACAAAATTTGTTGAATTAGATAGCGAAATTGCAAAAGGTCTTGGAATTGGAAATTCCACCGGACTTGGCATGGCTCCTTTTATAGTTAATCATCCAACCTTATTAAACAACTGGGTACAATCTAGAGAAAGTATACTAAAAAAAATAAGGGAAATAGAAATAGTAAAAGAAGGGCAATTTAATATTTTCTACGATTGTTTAATTAAGTCGATTTATAATGTAAAAAATTGGAATTCAGACAGTGAGTTTCAAAAAAGTAAAATTAGAGATTTATTAGAAGATTTAAATAAAACTATTAATTATTTAAATGTAGTGGATAAAAAACAAAAATATCTTTTCAACACAATTTACAAATGGATAGAAGCCAAAGTTTGTGAAGAGTGCTTAGAATATTTGGTTTCAATGTTTATGGAGCCATTTGATGAAATTGTTAAAGAATTTATAGATAAAATGAGCTCAGATGAGGATAAACATTTTACAATACCAAGTCAGAGGACTGTTATTCAGCTTAGAAATATTTTGGAAAATCATTACTCAGAATTAATAAAATTAGATTTTAATAAAAAAGAAAATAATCTTAATTTTTGGTTTATATCTAAAAATAAAGAAGAACCAAGATTAGCCAATAGATTTGAAATGAATGGCTCAGATTTAGAACAGCCTTTGGCTATAGCAAGAGATATAAAAAAATTATATGAGAGAGTTATAGTTTCTAAAAATAGCCAAACTATTGCAGAATTTTTAATTGAAAATGATGATTTAAGACATGTTGTTAGAAGAGCTTTTATAATTGAAAAATTTCCTTACTCAGAAATTTTAGACAATACTATCGGGGAAAAATTAATGCCAATTGACATGTTGAGATTTAAACTTTCATTTTTTGGAGCTGTAAAATTTGATCCAAGATCAGATAAATGGTTGAGAATTTGCATGTTTCAAGGTGCCCCACTGCCAAATCAACTTAAAAACTTTGATGATAAGTGGGTTTACGATTCTTTAAATTAAATGAGATCTTTAAGCGAAATTGAAACTATATCCAAACGCGCATCAAGGTCGAAAGGATTTAGCTGGGGCACTTCAGAAGAAGTAGGAAAGTGTATTAGATTATTAGAATTATTTAGTTTACCTGGCGTTAAAAATCTCAGTCAATATCTTAAAAGTTATAATCAAAATAATTTTAAACAGCTAAAACTTGTTGCTAAAAATAATAATTCAGATGGTAAATATCATTGTCCTATAAGCTCAGGTGTTAGCTTTTTAGACCAAATCAAAAAATTAGAGAAACATAATACAATTGAATTTAGCAAAATAGCATATCCACTTCTGTTTTTGCCTTTTGCAAGCAGAGCGTCAGAAATTTTAGGTAAAAGAATATATATAAAAATAGATGAAAAAGAATTTATGCTTAATTTTAATCAAAGTATTTTCTCCAATTATTCAAAAAATGAAATATTAGAAAATGCAAATGTTATTTCAGTTGCTTTTTTAGAAAACACAAATTCATTTAGTGATAGTGAATGGAATGAAATGACTAAATTCGAAAACCAAACATTTGTAGATGAAAGTGATGAGCTAAAAAAAAAATCAGCTGGGGCAGGGTTAACAGATAATGATTAATGAAGAAAAAAATCAAAATGAAATTGCAGACAGCAAATGTGAGGAATGTAAAAATGAAGATGATAGTGTTAAACAAAATTTAATACTTATAGGATATAAAGTTTGTAATTCTTGTAAAATATCAAAAACTATTTTTCCTATTTAACTAATATTTGAAATTGGCAAAGAATTAATTCTGCTCATCACAAAAGATATGGATAAAAATGCAATTATCAAAAAAGATAAAAAAACAATCCCAAAAGCTTTAAAACTAGATTTTAAATTCAATATGTGCTTAGTAGAAATAATTAGAGCCGCAAATATCCAGAATTGAGTTAAGAAAATTATAGGGATAACAAGTTCAGGAGTTACAGCAAAAAATCTTATTAAACCAGGCGCATGAGCATAACCAACTCCAATAAGTACTCTTTTGAAAGGAATTTTTGAATTTCCATCTGGAAATAATTTTACCCCTATAACATAGATAAAAATTGACCAAATTAACCATGTAATCAAAGCTGTTATCCCTGACACTCCGATTGATGTTTTGACAAAAGTATTTGCTGCAACAGCACCTGCTACACCGTCTAAAATCATTATAAGGATAGCAAAATAAATACCTGCTTCTCCAAAATATTTTGGATCTCTAAAAATATTTCTGTCTAGTTTTAAACTGCTAACTACTATATGTAAAAATTGTCCAAACATTATTTGTCTTTTTTTGAGCAATAAGGGGGAGTTAACTCCCCCTCAAATAAATTTTTAGCCCTTTACAACTTCCCTTGTGTTTGCGTTGAAAGATTCTTTGAATGGAATATCAACTACAACAGCTTCAACAGGTGTTCCTGGGCTATTTGAATACTTTTCAGGTAAATGAACTTTAAATTTACTTCCAGTTTTACCTTTTGGAAAACCATTTGCATTTAAAGTACCATCGAAGGGTACATAACCCATTGCAATATTAGTTTTCTTTTCAGGATGCCACCAAGGAGATGTTATAAAGCCTACCGGTTCACCGCCATCTTCTCCAGAAATTAACCAAAAATCAGGGGCATAATCTTCAATTGGTTTGCCTCCAAGTTCTAATCCAACGAGTTGCAGTTTGTATGGTTTTTTTCCAGCTTTAATATCAGCCCCCATAGCTTCTAAAGCTTTTTTACCAACGTAATCTCCCTTTTTATTCCACTCACCCTTACCTGATAGTGAAACTTGATAACCTAAATTGCATTGAAAAGGATTATGTTGATGATCCATATCTTGTCCCCAAGAAAGAATCCCAGCTTGAATTCTTCTGTGGTGTGCAGGTGCAATTACCATTAAACTATGTTTTTTACCCGCATCAAGAACTGCATTCCACATATCTTCCGCATATAAAGTGGACTCTCTTAAATAAATTTCATAACCAGCCTCTCCTGAAAAACCAGATTGAGAAATTATACAACTTCTTCCTCCAATTTTAGCTGAAGCTAAACCATAAAAAGGTATATTTTCAAAATCAACTTGGTCACCACAAAGATCTTTCATTAGTGCTTTAGATTTAGGACCTTGGATTTGAACTGGCGATACATCTATTTCATGTATCTCACAATTAAATCTTCCATCAGCGTTAACTCCCTGTAAGTACATTCCAATATCACTGTCTGACAAAGAAAACCAAAATTCATCTTTTGAGATTCTTAAAAGAATAGGATCATTTAAAACCCCACCATATTGGTTGCACAAGATAACATATCTCGCTTTCATAGGTGAAATTTTTGTTGCATCTCTTGTAATTACATAATCAACAAATTTTTCTGCATCAGGACCTTTAACTTGTATCTGTCTTTCTACAGCAACGTTCCACATAGTTACATGATTTACAATTGCATCATATTCAACCATTGCTCCACCATCTTCTGGTTTTACATATCCTCTTGGATGGTAAATACGATTATATACTGTTGCTCTCCAGCAACCTGCTTTCATTGATAAATGCCAATAAGGTGATTTCCTTACTCTTGTTGAAATTAGCATTTCTACTTTTGTTGGCCCGCTTTGTCTTAAATTGTATGGGACACTTCTGTCAGATTGATCTACTGACGTTATGTGTCTCATTTTACTATAGTCAAATTCTTTAGACATATTTATTCTCCATCAACCACTTATTAGTTTCCTTCAAGCCGCCGAATGTATAAATGTGAAAAAAATCAGTATGCGATTTAACTTTCCCTATTAAATCATTTGGGTCTTTAGGTTTCATTAAATCTAATGCCTTACTAAAATTAGATTTAAGAAAATTTAAGGAATTTTTTGCTCCTACAATATTAGCAAATTTAATCAGGCTAGTTATTTTAAGTGGCCCAGTAATTCCAACATGAACTGGTATTGTTTGATTAGAAATAAAGTCTATTATTTTCTGAGAGTCTAGTAACCATTGAGTTACTATGTAGTCAGCATAAGGCTTTTTATCTTTCATAGCTTTTTCTAATTTTGAATCGGATATATCAGGACTCCCCTCTGGATGTCCAGCGATTCCTATCTTCATCTGCTCAAAATATCCCGTTTCTAAAATTTGAATTGAGCTGTCAAAACTTCCAATGGGATCTCTGCTTCCTCCAATAACAAGTGCTTGCTTAACCCCTACATCTCTACATCTTGAAACATACTCTTTAAGTTGACCTTCATTTTCAATAGATCTAGCAGGGAAATGTGGTATTGGATTTAGACCTTTTTTGAGTAGTTTAGAAGCTTGTTCAGCGGTATCTTTATAGTCTCCGCCTGGGAGCATAGTTATATACACATCCTTTAAAGCTGGCAAAGTATCTAGGTCAGTTTTAGGTCCAATTTCCAATGAAAAATTCATTACGGGATATTTATTTATTTTAAAATATCTGTCTATAAAAATCGGGTCTTAGAGACAAGAAGGTTATCTTTTTATACCTCTATGCTTTTGTATTCTTCGACCATATTCTTGGGTGATTCTGTCAAAGATGATAGCTAGGGCTACAATAGCTAGCCCGTTAAAAAGTCCCAAAGCTAAATATTGATTTGATATAGCTCTTAGAATTGGTACACCCAATCCTTTAACCCCAATCATAGACGCTATAACAACCATAGCTAACGCCATCATTATAGTTTGATTAACGCCAGCAAAAACCGTTGGAAGAGCCAAAGGTATTTGCACAGTTTTTAACTTTTGTAATTTTGTTGCACCAAAAGCTTCACTTGCTTCTATTGTTTCTTTATCGACTTCCCTTATACCTAAATTGGTTAATCTTATAACTGGAGGTATAGCATATATACAAACAGCAATTAAACCAGGAATTTTTCCAATACCAAGCAGCATCAATATAGGAATTAAGTAAACGAAACTTGGAATGGTCTGCATCATGTCTAAAATGGGAAGCATTGTTTTTTCAACTCTGTTAGATCTTGCCATCAATACTCCTATTGGAATTCCAACAGCTATACACATAATTGTACATACAGTTATGATTGCTACAGTTGCCATGCAATCTTTCCACATACCAAAGTATCCAATCAACATAAAAGCAAGCACACTTCCAACTACAAGCTTCCAACTTCTTGAACCTAACCAAGCTAAAGCACCAAGTATCAATAATATTATTGGCCAAGGTGTTGCTAGTAATAATTTTTCTAACTTAATTAAAAAAAATAACAATGGATCAAAAAAAGCTTCTATACCATCTCCATATGCTCTAGAAAATTCTCTAAACGTATGATCAATTCCCTTTCTCAACTCCATAAGGGATGTACGTTCCATCACTGGAAATTTATTTAAAAATTCCATTTAATTCCTAAAAAATTAACGAGCCTATAATTAAATAGGCTCGTTAAATAAATTATATCTTAAAGACCAGCTTTGATTTTTTTAGCAGCTGCTGAAGATACCCACTTAGTCCAAACACCTTCATGCTTTTTCAAAAATTCAATTGCTGCATCTGAACCTTTAGCTTGGTTGTCTGCCATAAACACAAGCATTCCATTCATTACTTCACCTGGATAAGTACGTTTTTCAACATAACTTAAAGCTTCTTTTCCTCCAGTTTTAGCAAAATTTGCTGTAACGATAGAATTAACTTCAGATTTTGTCCATGCAGTTGGTTTAGGACTCGCGCAATCTTGCTCAGCTAACGTTATACAATTGTCCCAATTATCTCTTCCTCCGAACGGCACTCCGAAATCAACTGGAATTAAACCATATTTTCCAACCATTGATGTTGGGTTCCAGTAATAACCAAACCAAGGGTTTCCTGAATCAGCCGCTTTAGATATTGTACCATCTAAACCTGCTGCAGAACCTGGATCAATTAATACCCATCCTTTTTTTTCCATTTCAAAAGCTCTGAAAAGGTTTGCATTAGCTAACTGGCATCCCCAACCTGCAGGACAACCAACAAATGCTCCTTTTGAAGGATCTTCTTTAGATGGAAACCATTCAGGATGTTTTAAGATTTCCATTGCTGTCATACCTTTTATTTTAGGGTGTTTTTTAACAGTTCCTGGAGTTATCCACCAACCTTCACCAAGACCAGTAATAGGTGCTCCATTAGCAATGATTAATCTTTTTTCTGAAACAGCTTTTTTTAAAGGCGTGTAAACAGCATTAGCCCATTGTTCTGGATTCATGTCTGGCTCACCTTTTTCATCCATAGAAGTAAATGTAGGCATAGTTGCGCCAGGTATAAGCTCAACCTCACAACCATAACCTTTTTCTAAAATGATTTTATCAACGTTAGCCATTAATTCAGCCGACGCCCAGTTTTGCTCAGCAATAACCAGCTTTCCACATCCTGCGTTAGCAACACCAGTAAATGAAGTGAAGCCTAAAACTACAAGAGCTGAAAGAATTATATTTTTTACTTTCATTATTTGTTCCCTTTTAATTAATTAAAATAGCATGAGAACACATTGAAAAAAAAAATGCAAATTTATTTCAACCACCAGTTGTAGACAAAATGTTTTTGCAAAGGTTTTAATTTAAAATTAAGATTAAAAATCAAATTTTATGAAAAAAGATTTAATAAAAAGATTAAATGAAGGTCCAGTTCTTTGTGCGGAAGGATATTTGTTTGCAATGGAGAGAAGAGGTTATTTACAAGCGGGAGCATTTGTTCCTGAAGTTGTATTAGAACATCCAGAAGTAGTTTCACAGTTACATAGAGAGTTTATAAGATCTGGCAGCGAAGTTGTTCAAGCATTTACTTATTATGGACATAGAGAAAAGCTTAGAATAATTGGGAAAGAAAAACTTCTTGAACAACTACAAAAAAATGCTTTAAAAATTGCTAAGGACGCAAGAAACGAATTCAAAGATCTTGATTTATTGGTAGCCGGAAATGTTGCAAACACAAATGTTTATGATCCGAAAGATAAAAAAAGTAATATTGAATGTCAAAAGATGTTCGAAGAACAAGTTGCTTGGGCTAAAGAAGCTGGAGTAGATTTTATTATTGCTGAAACCATTACTTGGGTTGAAGAATTAAAAATTGCACTTAAAGTTATAAAAGATGCAGGACTTATTGCTGTTTGCAATTATGCTTTTAGGAGAGATGGCAAAACTAGGGAAGGAACTTCCCCTGGAGAAGCATGTAAAGTTTTAGAAGATAATGGAGCTGATGTTGTTGGTTTAAATTGTTTTAGAGGCCCGAAAATGACAATGAAACTTTTGCCAGAAATAAGAAAAGCAGTTTCTTGTCATGTTGCTGCTTTACCAGTACCATACAGGACTACTGAAAAAGATCCTGGGTTTTTAAATCAAAAGGATGAAGGTTGCGATTGCATACCTGGAGGAAACGCATTCCCTGTAGCATTAGACAATTTATATTGTAACAGGTATGAAATGGCAGATTTTGCTAAGGACTGTGCAGAAAAAAAAATAAATTTTATAGGAATATGCTGTGGTGCAGAACCTCATCATGTAAGGGAAATGGCAGTTGCTCTAGGAAGAAAACCAATTTCTTATAAATACTATCCTGATATGTCCAAACATTATGCTCATGGAACCGACTCATCTTTAAAAAAACATAATACAGACGCTGCAAAAACTTTATAAAGGAAGTTTATGGAAAAACATGCCAAGGTAGTTATAATTGGTGGAGGAGTAGTTGGTTGTTCAATACTTTACCATCTTTCAAAG
Organism: Pelagibacteraceae bacterium AG-414-M23; assembly: GCA_003214525.1. Taxonomy (GTDB): domain Bacteria; phylum Pseudomonadota; class Alphaproteobacteria; order Pelagibacterales; family Pelagibacteraceae; genus Pelagibacter. The sequence continues at coordinate 28,852 of QCLN01000004.1, forward strand.
TTTGGTTTAAAAGACTGTATATTACTAGAAAGAAATGAACTTACATCAGGATCATCTTGGCACGCTGCTGGAAATGTTCATGTAATATCTTCAGATCCAAATATTTCAAGAATGATGGCTTATACAATAGGCCTTTATAAAGAAATTGAAAAAGAGTCTGGACATTCGACTGGATTTAAACCAAGTGGTGGATTTTATTTGGCATCCAATGACGTATGGGCCGAATATCTTAAAAGAGAAAGATCAAAAGCAAGATATATGGGTCTTGATCAAGAATTTATTTCACTTGAAGAAGTTAAAAAGAAAAATCCACTCATTGACCCGTCTAGATATCTTTTGGCTTTATGGGACCCAATTGATGGAGAGGTTGATCCATCAGGAGTAACTTATGCTTTTGCAAAAGCTGCAAAAGCTCATGGTGGAAAATATTATACTCATACAGTTGTTAAGGACACCAAACAAAAGAAAGATGGCTCATGGAATGTTGTAACAGACAAAGGAAACATTAACACAGAAATAGTAATTAATGCTGGAGGATTATGGGCAAGAGAAGTTGGAAAATTGGCTGGATTAAATTTACCAGTTCAACCTATGGAACATCACTATTTAATTACAGAAGCTATTCCAGAAATTGAAGCATTAGGAGATCAAAGACTTCCAATTGGTACAGACTTTGAAGGAAATATTTATTTTAGACAAGAAGGCAAAGGTATGCTGCTTGGAACCTATGAGCAAAAGTCTACTCCTTGGAAGGTAGATGGAACTCCAATGAATTTTGGACACGAGCTTTTAGAACCTAAGCTTGATAACATTCAAGACAGATTAGCTATTGGATTTGAAAGAATGCCTGCTTTAGAAAAAGCTGGAATTAAAAATATTGTTAATGGGCCATTTACATTTGGTCCAGACGGAAGTCCTTTAATTGGTCCTGTTCCTGGTTTAAAAAACTATTGGGTAGCAGTTGGTGTTATGGCAGGTTTTTGCCAAGGAGGTGGAGTAGGAAAGTGTATAGCTGAATGGATTATAGATGGCGAACCTTCAATAGATGTTTGGGCAATGGATGTTGCAAGATTTGGAGATTATGCATCCCCTCAATATGGAACAATTAAATCTTCAGAAAATTATGAAAGAAGATTTATAATGACCTTTCCAAATGAAACTTTACCAAAAGGAAGAAGGCAAAAAACAACAGCCTTGTACGATAGATTTATTGAGCAAGGAGCTGTAATGGGAGATGCTTTTGGTTTAGAAAATGTTTTGTGGTTTGCTAATAACAAAAAAGATGCCTATGAAGAGCCAACAATTAAAAGATCAAGATCTCATAATTATGTTTCTAAAGAAGTAATAAATGTAAGAGAAAATGTAGGAGTAATTGAAGTTGCTAACTTTTCAAAACATGAATTCAAAGGCCCAGAGGCAAGAAAATTTTTAGATCATATTATGGCAGGAAAATTACCTAAGCCAGGCCGAATTTCTTTAACACCTATGCTTACTTACAGAGGAAAACTTTATGGAGATCTAACAGTTGCATGTTATGATGAAAATCAATTTATGGTTTTCGGATCAGGTGCTGCACAAGAAATGCACAGAAGATGGTTTGAAAGTCATATAAGTAAATTTAATTTAACATATAAAAATAGATCAGATGAATTTCATGGCTTATCAATTGCTGGTCCAAAATCTAGAGAGCTACTCCAAAAAATAACAAGAGATGATGTTTCAAATTCTAAACTTAAATTTAGAGATTCAAGATATATGTTTGTCGGCGGAGTTCCCGCAATAGTAAATAGAATTTCTTTTACAGGTGAATTAGGTTATGAAATTTATGTAGCTCCCCATTTTCAACTCAAGTTGTATGAAGAAATCATACAGGCAGGAAAAGAATTCAATATCAAACCCTTCGGAGGAAGGGCTCTTATGTCAATGAGGCTTGAAAAAAGTTGGGGCGCTTGGACTTTAGACTATAGGCCAGATTTTACAGCAAAAGAGACTGGTTTAGATGTATTTATTAATTGGGACAAAGATTTTATTGGCAAAGAAAGCGCTAAAAAAGATCAAAGCGCAAATAAACTTGTACCATTAATAGTTCAAACAAATGAAATTGATGTAACTAACAATGAAGCTGTAATGAAAAAAGATAAGAGCATTGGATATGTTACTTCAGGTGGCTTTGCTCATTATGTAAATAAAAGTATCGCTTTCTCATACGTTAATAAAGAAGAAATTAATTCTAATAAAGGCATTCAAATAGAAATTAACGGAGATTTATTTAATTGTTCTATAATTAAAGAACCACTTTATGATCCAAGTGGACAAAAGATGAGAAGTTAATGTCTCAAAAAGATGTAGGTAATAAAGTACCGATTTATAAACTTAAAAAAACCGAAGAAGTAATGAAATATTACGATGAGTGGGGCATAGGAAATAAATATGATAAGGATATGGTTGACTGGAATTACACTGGTCCCAAAGAAACTTCAGAAGTTTTTATTAAATATCAAAAAAACAAAGATGCTAAGATCTACGATGCAGGATGTGGAACAGGTTTAGTGGGTGTTGAATTAAAAAAATACGGTTTTTCAAATTTTTACGGCGCAGATCTTTCTCAAAAATTATTAGATTTAGTTCCAACAGATCTATATCAAAAGTTAAATAAAGTAGACTTAAATAAAACTATTAAAGAAGAAGATAATTCTTATGATGCAGTTATGTGCGTTGGTACATTTACATTTGGCCACGTAAAACCACCTGCGTTAGATGAATTTATTAGAATTACCAAAAACAAAGGTCTTATTTGTTTTACAATTAATGAAGGAATTCATGAGGAGTATGGTTTTGATAAAAAAATAGACCAACTTAATAAAGATAATAAGTGGAAAGAAATAGAATTTTTTAAATCGAACTATATTGCCAGTAAAGATGTTAATGCATGGTTAGGTCTTTACGAGGTTATAAAATAATGTCTGAAATATATAATATTGTTAATAAAAAAAAATTAGATGTAGTTAAAAAACCTATCAGTAAAGCGCATGGTCTTCCAAATGAATGTTATACAAGTAAAGAGTATACATTAATTGAAAGAAAAAAACTGTTTGAAGATAAATGGGTAGTAATCGGTGTCGCAAGTTCCATACCAAATATTGGCGATGTTAAACCTTTTGATCTTTTAGGAATTCCTTTGTTGTTATTAAGAAACAAAAAGAATCAAATTAAAGTATTTCATAATATTTGTAGTCACAGGGGGTCTAAACTTGTTACGGAGTTATGTAAAAAAAAAAATATTATAAGATGTCCTTATCATTCATGGTCATACAATTTAGATGGAGATCTAATAGCCACTCCACATATTGGTGGAATGAACAAGCATAAGAGTCCAGGGTTTAAAAATTCTAAAAGTAATTTAAAAGAAATTAGATCGTACGTGTGGATAGATTTAATTATGATAAATATTAATAACAACGAGATACCTTTTGAAAAATATATCAAACCATTAGATGAAAGATGGTCAAAATTTTGGCCCAACAAAGATAGAAAATTAATAAAACACTCAAATGATTTTGGATATTTTAAATTAAAAGCAAAATGTAATTGGAAATTTGCAATTGAAAATTATTGTGAAAGTTATCATTTGCCATGGGTTCATCCTGGACTAAACTCTTATTCAAAAATAGAAGATCATTATCATATACAGGGTTTACCCAATAGATTTGCTGGGCAAGGTACTGTTGTTTATAATCCAAGATTTAAGGGTAAAAATAAACTCCCATCTTTTCCAAACTGGCCAAAAAATAAAGAACATATTGCAGAGTATGTGGCGTTATTTCCAAATGTAATGCTAGGAATACATAAGGATCATTATTATGCTTACTGGTTAGAACCTATTAATCATGAGCTTACTATAGAACATATGGAATTATATTACGTTGGAGAGAAAGCGGCTAATTCAAAAAAATTTAAATCATTAAGAAAGCAAAATCATAAATTATGGGAAGATATACAAAGGGAAGATGTTGATATAATCCAAAGAATGCAGATTGGAAGAAACTCACCAGTTTATAATGGTGGAAATTTTTCTCCAATTATGGATAATCCCACTCACCATTTTCATAAATGGGTAGTAACAAATTTAGTTTAAATTATGTATAGACCTTTGCCAGAACAACTAACAATAAAAAATTCACCAATCGAGGGTTTAGGTTTATTTGCAACTGAAGATATAAAAGCCAATACTTTTATTGGTGTTACACATATAAGAGACGAGCAGTTTGAAAACAAATATATTAGAACACCATTAGGTGGTTTTTATAACCATTCTAACAATCCAACAGTAATGAGAATGGTATCAGATTCATTGCCAACACTAAAATTTGGCGATCCGATTGACCCTAACACCAATGCAAAAAAACTAAAAGATGGAAAAAATGATAGAGAGAATTTGTTTTATAACTTAAATGAAAAAAGTGATGCAAAATATATGTTTATGGTATCTACCAGAGATATTAAAGCTGGTGAAGAGCTAACAGCAAACTACAATCTTTACACTTACCCCAAAACTGGCGTTGGTATACAGATGCTTTAATTGAATGAAATTCAATAGAAAAATTAATCCAAACTTAAAATCAAAACAGAATTTCATAACAAAGAAAAGATTAAAAGAAGACGAGATAGATTTTAAAAAGTTAAGATCTTATAGACTTGATAGAGTAAAAAAAAAATTAGAGAAAAACAATCTTGAAGCTTGTATATTATTCGATCCAGTTAATGTTAGATACGCTTTGGACTCAGTTAATATGAGCGTTTATAATATGCACAATCTTACCAGATATTGTTTTGTTCCAGTGAGAGGACCAGTGATACTTTACGAATATTTTAACTGTGGAATATTATCAAAACATTTAAATTTAATAGATGAAATAAGACCAGCAATAACTTGGGATTACTTCAGCAATGGAGACCAAGCAAGCTTACAATTAAAAAAATGGATAAATGAAATTGAAGACTTGTCAAAATCTTATTTTAAAAATAAAAAAATAGCGATTGATGTTATTAATGGACCCGCTATTACAGCATTAAATAAAACTGGTATTGAAGTTGTGGACGCTAAATTAATTCTTGAACAAGCAAGAGTTATTAAATCACAAGAAGAGTTAAAATGCATGAAGGCAGCTTTAGAAGTTGCTGAAATTGGTGTTACTAAAATGCGCAATGAACTAAAAGCTGGAATGACCGAAGATGAACTTTGGTCAATTTTACACAAAACAAATATTGAACATGGTGGTGAATGGATTGAGTGTAGAATTTTATCTTCAGGCGAAAGAACAAATCCATGGATGCAAGAAAGTAGTAATAAAATAATTCAAAAAGGAGAAATGGTATCTTTTGACACTGATATGGTAGGACCTTACGGATACTGCGCCGATATATCAAGAACATATGTTGAAGGCCACAAATTTAATGATAGCCAAAAAAAAATATATCAAATGGCTGTTGAACAAATTAATCATAATTATAGATTAATAAAACCTGGAACATCTTTTAAAGAATTTACTGAAAAATCTTGGAAACTGCCTGAAGAATATTATGGAAATAGATATTCCTGCATGCTTCATGGAATTGGCCTTTGCGATGAATGGCCACAGATAAAATACCCAACTGATGGAGGGCAAAAAGAAGGTTATTTTGAAAAAAATATGACCATTACACTTGAGAGTTATATTGGTAAAGTAGGTGGAAAAGAAGGGGTTAAACTTGAACAGCAGTATTTAGTTGGTGAAAATAATCTTGAACTGATGTCCCATCATCCATTAGAAGATATCTAATGAAAATAATTTTAATAATGGGATTGCCTGGTGCAGGCAAAACAACTTTAGCAAATGAGTTGGCAAAATTAATTGAATGTAAAAGATTGAATGCAGACGAAATCAGAAAAGCTGCGAATGATTGGGATTTTTCAAAAGAAGGAAGAGAAAGACAGGCAAAAAGAATGTCTGATGAAGCTCTTAAAATAAAAAAAGAAGGCAATAATGTCATCGCTGATTTTATTTGCCCAACACCTGAAGCTAGAGAGCTTTTTCCAGCAGATTACATTGTTTGGGTAGATACCATTAAAGAAGGAAGATTTGAAGATACAAATCAAATGTTTGTAAAACCAGAAAAATTTAATTTTCATGTCACAACACAAGATGCTAAGCTATGGGCGTCTAAAATTAAGAAGGATTTAAAATAATGTCTTATCAATGGGATAATAAAAAACCAACTGCACAAATGTTAGGAAGATGGCAACCATTTCATGACGGTCATTATGCTTTATTTGAAGAAATAATTAAAAAAACGGGTCAGGTTTGTATTCAAATAAGAGATGTTCAGGGTGTTGACGACAATCCTTTTGATTTTGAAACAGTTAAAAAAAATATAGAAGAAAGGTTAAAACCTAAATACGAAGGTAGATTTAAAATTATGTTAGTTCCTAATGTAACAAACATTTGCTACGGCAGAGGCGTAGGTTACAAAATAGAAGAAATAGTCATGCCTGAAGAAATACAAAAAATTTCAGCTACAAAAATTAGAGCTAAAATGAGAGAAGACGGAAAGTTGAAGTAAAATTCAATGAACGATAGACTTAAAACTATTGTAGACTTAGAAAAATATCCAATTCAAGATTTAAATTCTCCAAAAATAAAAGATCTGATAGAAAAATGCAAAAGTGAACTAAATCAATTTAGTTGTTCAACAATTCCTAATTTTATTTTGCCAAATTCTTTAAAAATAATGAATTTAGAATTAGAAAAACAACTTGATGAAGTTTATATGTCAAAAGAAAGTATTAACGCATATCTTTACGCTAAAGATGATCCAACATTACCAGAAAATCATCCAAAAAGAATATTTATGAATAGATATAACGGATATTTAAATTCTGATTGTTTTCCAAAAGAATCTGAGATGAAGTTTCTTTATGAAACTGAAGAACTTTTAAAGTTTATTTCAGCTTGTTTAGGTATTGAACCAATTTATAGATGGGCTGACCCACTTGCGTGTCATGCATACAACGTTATGAAACCCGATGGTATTCTTCCATGGCATTTTGATAGTTGTGAATTCACATTAAGCTTAATGATACAGAAGCCTGAAAAAGGAGGAGTGTTTGAGTATTGTCCAAATATTCGTGGACCTGGAAATGAAAACTTTGATGAAGTTAAAAAAGTAATTGATGGAGATCGTACAAGAGTGCGACAGTTAAAATTAGAGCCAGGTGATTTACAAATATTTAAAGGACGTTTTACATTACACAGAGTTACTAAAATTGAAGGAAACCTTTCAAGATATATGTGTATACCTGCTTATGTATTAGATCCATGGAGAGTAAACACGCCCGAACATTCAAAAGCAATTTATGGAAAAGTATTACCAATTCACCTAGAAAGAAATATAGCTAGATCTGATGGATTAGCTGATTAAATGATTAAAAAAATAGCTGTAATTGGTACAGGAGTTATTGGAGCCGGATGGATCATCAGGATTTTGGCGCACAATAAAAAAGTTATCGCATATGATAAAAACTCCAGATTGGAAAAAAAGTTAATTTCAGAAATAAAGAGAGTATGGCCTTCTATAAAAAAATTATTTAATAATAAAAAACTTAATCTTAAAAATTTCAAATATGTAACTTCTATAGAAGAAGCTGTTAAAGAAGCAGATTTTATTCAAGAATGTGCAACTGAAGATTATAAAATAAAAACAAAACTAATGAATATCATTGGGAAATTTTCAAAACACGATGCTATAATATCATCGAGCTCTTCAGGCTTACTTCCCACAATGATATATTCCAAGTGTAAAAATCCACATCGAACAATGATAGCTCACCCTTTTAACCCTGTTTATATGTGTCCTGGAGTTGAGATTGTGCCTGGGAAAAAAACTAAGAAAAAATTTTTGAATAAGGCAAATAAATTTTACAAATCAATATCAATGAACCCAATTATGATAAAAAAAGAATTACCAGGATATTTATCAGATAGACTTCAAGAAGCACTGTGGAGAGAAGCATTACATATAGTAAATGAAGGATATGCTTCTACAAAAGAATTAGACAGAGCAATAGAAGATGGTCCTGGACTAAGATGGTCATTAATGGGAACTTTTTTAACGTTTCATTTAGCCGGAGGAAAAGGGGGCATGAAACACATGCTAGAGCAATTTGGACCTGCTTTAAAATTACCTTGGACTAAATTAAAGGCTCCAACTCTTTCAAAAAAACTTTCAACAAGAGTTATTGCAGGAACCAAACAACAGGCTAGAGGAAAATCTGTAGAGCAATTGTCAAAAATAAGAGACGAATATCTGGTCAATCTTTTAAAACTAAGAAAAAAATATGAAGACAAAATAAGGAAACGATAGTAAAAAATATATAACATCTAAAATTTAATTAACAATATTTATGATTTCAGCTATTCTTTTAGCAGCAGGAGAATCAAAGAGATTAAAAGGGGAGAATAAGTTAGTTAAAACTTTTAAAAAAAAACCTCTTATTCATTACTCTATAAAATCACTACAAAAAAGCAAAGTAAAAAAAATAATTATTGTTTTGGGATTTCAAAGTGGAGAGGTAAAAAAAAAAATTAAAAAACAGAAAAAAATTCAGTTAATTTTGAATAAAAAATTTAAACTAGGAATATCAACTTCGATTAAAGTTGGTTTAAAAAAAATCTACAAAAAAGATAAAGGATTTATAATTATGCAATCAGATATGCCTTTTGTAAAAACTTCAGATATCAATAAAATATGTAATTCGATAAACAAAAAAAAATATTTAGTTCATGCATTAAAATTTAAAAACAGAATAGGAAACCCTATAGGATTTGATATTTCTGTTCTCGCAAAATTCAAAAAAATTAAGGGCAATATTGGAGCCAAATATATGGTTAAAAGATTAAAAAATAATACAAATTTTATAAAAGTACATTCAGGAAAAGTTTTTAAAGATTTTGATTTAAAAAAAGATTTTAATAAGTTTGAATAGGGTTTCCTTTTAACCACTCACTATCATTATTTTCATAATGCTCTTTTTTCCAAATTGGAGATCTTTTTTTTATTTCTTCTATAATATATCGAGATAAATCATATGCTTCAGATCTATGAGGACAAGCAACAGCAATAACAATACTAATTTCGCCAAGCCCTACATAACCTTTAACATGCTCAATAAATACAGATTTTTCCTTAATATTTAGTTTTTGCTCAGCTTCATTATAAATTTCTTTAAAACTTTTAATTACAAGTTCATCATGGCTATCATAAGTAATTCCCGTAACTTTTTTGTTTTCATTATTTTCCCTAACTGTTCCATAAAATACTATTGACGCACCAAATTTAGAAGAAGAAATAAACTCTTCGGCATTTTCTGGTTTAATTTTTTCTTTTGAAATATTTATTATTTTAGTATGAAGCATTAACCGCCCCCAATAGGTGGAATAATTCCTATTTTTTGATCTTTATTAATCTGGTAGTTTTCAGAAATAATATTATTGTCCTCAGAGCAAAATGCAGAAGTTTCAATTATCTTTTTTAAATTATTATTTCCTTTAAAATTTTGATCTACATAATTTATTATCGTTTTTCTAAGTTCTTTTATTGAGCTTTTTTCTTCAAGATGAAATTCTAAAAATTCTTTATCACTTAAGTCTTTACTTGCTCCGAATAGTTCAAGCTTTATTTTCATTTTAAAAAATATTTTCTAGAAATTTAGGAAGACCATCTGGATTTTTCCATAATCCGCTCTTTCCACCTTCTTTGATTAATAACTTAACATTATCAATTTTTAAATGTGGGTTAACGATTTTACTTAAATCATAAATAGTTATTAATGCTGCATTAACCCCCATAATAGCTTCCATTTCAACGCCAGTTTTTGCAATTGCGGACACCACACAAAATACCTCTAAAGAATTATCAACTTCATTCATTATAATTTTTGTTGCAGTGTGATCAATTGGTAGAGGATGACACAAAGGTATTAATTCACTTGTTTTTTTAACACCTAAGACAGCAGATATTTCGGCTAGACTTATAGGGTCACCCTTAGGCATTTTTTTATTTTTAATTAAATCAAAAACCTCTTTACCAACATAAATTTTTCCAGATGCTAGAGCTCTTCTAAAAGTTTCTTTTTTTGAAGACACATCAACCATATTAAAAGAATTTTTTTTAAAAATTTCTTTAGCCCAGTCTTTTAATTGTTCCTGATTAATTATTTTCAAATTTTTCATTATCCGCCAGTTTTAGATAAGTTTTTGGTTGAGCCTGTATCTCCAAGTTCTAAATAATGAGACTCTTTTTTAAATTGCATTTGTTTTAATATAAGATCTTTTAGCTCATTAAGTTGGCTATCTTTTTGCAACAAATGTCTAACACTTATTCCAGTATTTCCAAACAAACAGAGTCTTAAATCTCCTCTTGATGTAATTCGTAATCGATTACAAGTTTTACAAAAATCTTTTGAATAAGGTGCGATTATTCCAAACTTACCTTCATATTCAGGGTTTATATAATTTAAAGAAGGACCAGCATCTTTTCCTAATGTTTGATAAATCCATTTATTTTTATTTAAATAATTTTTAAATATCTTAGACGAAACATGATATTTTTTAAAATATTCTAAATTATCACCTGTTTGCATTAATTCTATATATCTAAAATCTATTTTATTACTTCTGATAAAATTTGACCATTTATCAAAATCTTTTTCTGATGAGTTAATTCCATTTAATAAAACAGCATTAATTTTAATATTTTCAAATCCTAGATTTTGTAAATTTTTTATTCCTTGTAAAATTTCTGGCAATCTATCATGACCGGTAACATTTTTAAAAGTTTCACGGTCAAGACTATCAATGCTTATATTTATTCCATTTAATCCACTATCTATTAATAACTTTGCTTTTTTATCCAACTGATAGCCATTTGTAGTAATTACAACTTTTTTTACTCCTGATTCAATTTTTAAAACTTTAATAATGTCAAAAAAATCTTTTCTTACTGTTGGCTCTCCACCAGTAATTCTAATTTTGCAGACTCCTAATTCTGAAAAGCATTTTGCAAGACGTTTAATTTCATCTAGATGAAGAAATTTCCTATTATCACTTTTATCAACCTGGTAACCATTTGGCAAACAATAGCCGCATTTAAAATTACAAACATCTGTAATTGACATCCTAATGTAAGGAAATGTTCTACCAAAACTATCTTTAAGCATTTTTATTTATTTTTTTTTAATTTAAGTTATCATAATTAATAATTTATATCATGACCAAAATTCTTACGAATGATTAGATAAATCAATTTTATATGAAGATAGTTAACTTCCAGCTTAAAAAAACTGGAAGTTAAAAATTATTTTATTTACCTGGTTCTTTGTATCCAGAAGCCATTTTTTTGGCAGTTTCTGCAATTTCATTAAGATTTACATCTTCTAAAATTGTAAAGTCAGAAACAGCTCCGCTTGATACAGCAACCATAGCAGCTGCAGCAGCTTGTTCAAAAGTACCATCTATTTCTGCCATAAAGTCGTACTTACCTCTTAGACCAGCATAACGAGTTACTTTCGCACCAGCGGATTCAGCGAGAGCAGATGTAGCAGCTTTTCGATCTGTACCTGGATTGCTTACAAATCCGGCTAGACCTTTTGCGGTGTAACATCCTAATGTTATAAATTTAGCCATTCTTTCTCCTTTTATTATTTGAAACATTAAAACATATTTGTTAAAATTTTGTAGATATTTTTTATAATCAACTTCAGGTTAAATTTTAAAATTATGTACGAAAAATTTGGTCAGTTTATAGATGGTAAATGGCAACAGTCGTCTGACAAATCTACATATGAAGTTATTAATCCAGCAAACGAAGAAATTATAGGCAATGCCTCAAAAGCTACGAGTGAAGATATTGATCATGCACTTAAATCTGCCGAGAAAGGTTTGATAGTTTGGAAACAAACAGCACCTTGGCAGAGATCATATATTTTGAGAAAGATTGCTGACAAAATGAGAGAAAAACAAGATGTGCTAGCAAAATGGATGACATTAGAAGTTGGAAAACCTTTTGTAGAAGCCAAAGGTGAAGTTGGAGGAGCCGCAGATATTTTTGAATGGAACGCAGAAGAAACAAAAAGAATTTACGGACAGACTGTAGAAAGTAGATTTCCGGATACAAGAGTTCATGTATACTATCAGCCAGTTGGAGTTGTTGCGGCCTTATCTCCATGGAATTTTCCATTAGTTTTATCTTCTAGGAAAATTTCTACTGCTCTTGCTGCCGGATGTTCAGTTATAATTAAACCAGATGTAATAACACCCGGAACTGTTATGGAATTGGTTGATATATGTAGAGAATGCGGAGTACCACCTGGTGTAGTTAATTTATTATCAGGAGATCCACCGAGTATAGCATCACAATTAATTGCCTCAGATACAGTAAAAAAAATTTCAATTACTGGCTCATCAAGAGTTGGAAAACTGATACTGAAACAGGCTGCAGATAAAGTGCAAAGGGTAACTATGGAACTGAGTGGTCATTCACCATTTATAGTTTTTGATGATGCAGATATTAAAAAAGCAGCTGATATGGCTGTAGCTTCTAAATTCAGAAATAACGGACAAGTTTGTATTTCACCAAATAGATTTTATATACAAGAGAGTAAAAAAGAGGAATTTGTTAATTTATTTGTTGAAAAAACAAAAAAATTAAAAATTGGAAACGGAATGGATCCAGATGTTCAATTGGGACCAATTACAACAAAAAAAAGATTAAACGAAATAGAAGAAATGGTTGAAACTACAAAGAAAGAAGGAGCAAAAGTATTATTAGGTGGCAAAAGGCCTTCTGGATTCAATAAAGGCTATTTCTATGAACCAACAGTGTTTGATAATGTAAAAGATGATTTTACTATAATGAAGATAGAACCTTTTGGTCCACTAGTTCCAATGTTATCATTTAAAACTTTTGACGAAGTAGTCGAGAGAGCAAACAATCATGAATTAGGACTTGCAAGCTACATATGCACAAACTCAATGGAAAAGGCTCATAGAGCGTCTGAATTAATGGAAACAGGAACAGTAGCTGTAAACACACCAGTCGTTGCTATAGCCGAGGCACCCTTTGGTGGAATTAAACAAGCAGGGTATGGAAGAGAAGGTGGATCTATGGCCATCAAAGATTATTTGAATGTAAAATACACTCACCTCGGTATCAAAGGTTAGTAAAATTGAGAAAAAATAAACTAAAGGAATTATTTAAACAAGGTAAAGCAGCTATTAATGGCTGGTTAGAGATACCGAGTTCATTTTCTGCTGAGTCAATGTCTCATCAAGGATACGACTCTTTAACAATTGATATGCAACACGGCGCTTTAGATAATTCTAATATTTTAGAAATGTTTCAAGCTATATCAACCACAGATGTTGTTCCCATGGCTAGATTAAATTGGAATGAACCTAGCCAGATAATGAAAGTTTTAGATTTTGGAGCATACGGAATAATATGCCCAATGGTAAGTAATAGGGATCAAGCAGAAAAATTTGTTCAAGCTTGCATGTATCCACCAAAGGGCTATAGAAGTTTTGGTCCAACAAGAGGTTTTATGTATGGAGGACACGATTACGTTGACCATGCAAATGAAGAAATTTTGAAATTAGCAATGATAGAAACTAAAGAAGCTCTACAAGAATTAGATAAGATTATGAAAACCCCCGGACTTGATGGAATTTATATCGGTCCAGCCGATCTAAGTTTATCAATAGGAGAAAAACCTGGCTTTGATAAGCCCGAAGGACATCCGACTTATGAACAAATTTCAAATATAATAGATCACGCAAAAAAAAATAATTTAGTTGCAGGGATCCATAATGCAACTCCAGAGTATGCTAAAAAAATGATTGATATTGGATTTCAAATTGTAACTGTTGGAAGTGATAAAATATTTATGAGTGAAGGCGCTAAATCAATAGTAACAAAGCTTAAAAAAAATTAGATGAAACTTTTAAGAATTGGAGAAAAAGGTAAGGAGAAACCTGCAATATTAGATAAAAATAATAAAATTAGAGATTTAAGCTCTCATATTTTGGATTTAAATCCTGAATATTTGAATTTCGAAACTTTTTCTAAAATAGAAAAAATTGATTTAGAAAAATTACCTGAAATATCTAAAAATGAAAGATTGGGAGCTTGTATTAACAAACCCGGAAAGTTTGTAGCTATAGGATTAAACTATTCTGATCATGCAAAAGAAACAGGATTAAAAACACCAACAGAACCAATAGTTTTCATGAAAGCGACAAGTTCTATTTCAGGACCAAATGATAATATTGAAATGCCAAAAGAATCTAAAAAATTAGATTGGGAGGCTGAACTAGGTTTTGTAATTGGAAAAGAAACTAAAAATATTACTGAGAAAAATGCTGCAGATCATATTCTAGGATATTGCATTGTAAATGATGTTAGCGAAAGAGAATGGCAAATTGAAAAATTAGGGCAATGGGTAAAAGGAAAATCAGGAGATACATTTGGTCCAACTGGACCATACTTAGTAACTAAGGATGAAATTCCTGACATTAATAATTTAAATTTAACTTTAGAAGTAAATGAAAAAAAAATGCAAAATGGCAATACAAAAAATATGATATTTAATACAAGTTTTATACTTTCATATTTAAGTAAATTTATGTCTTTGCAGCCAGGTGACTTAGTTACCACTGGTACTCCAGCTGGAGTAGGAATGGGAAGAAAGCCACAAGTATTTTTAAAATCTGGAGACAATATTAAACTGTCAATAGATTGCTTGGGTCAACAAAGCTCAAAAGTTATATCAATATAGAATTAATTATGACTGAATTATTTATAGCTTTTGGAGCAGGATTAATAAGTTTTTTATCTCCATGTGTATTACCATTAATACCAGGTTATATTTCTTACATCTCTGGGACCACATATAACGAACTTTTGGAGACAAAAGTAAAAGTTTATCCATTAATTTTTTTTACACTTGGTTTTTCAATTGTATTTATACTATTTGGAGCAGCTGCCACATTTATAGGTCAATTATTCTTAAGTTATTCAAACGAATTAAGAATTATTGCTGGAATAGTAATACTTATTTTTTCATTTCATATTTTAGGTTTTTTAAATTTGAAATTTTTTAATTATGAAAAAAGGTTTCAAGTTTCTAATAATAATAATTTTTTTGGTCCTATAGTATTAGGAATGGCTTTTGGTTTTGGTTGGACACCGTGTATTGGTCCAATTTTAGGATCCATACTAGTTTTAGCTACTACAGAAGAATCTTTATCGAAAGGCATAATCCTTTTAACTTTTTATTCATTAGGATTAGCAATTCCTTTTATCATTTCAGGTTTGCTTATACAAAAATTTATTAATGTATCAAAAAAATTAAAATCAAAAATGAAACTTGTAGTAAACATTAGTGGATATTTTTTGTTAGTAACTGGGATTTTGATTTTAACTAATCAGTTACAGACTTTAGGTTTTTATTTAATTGAATATTTTCCTATTTTACAAAAACTTGGTTGATTATTTTTTATCCGGCTTAGTAAATACTATCAACATTACTCCGATAATAATCACAGCTCCTCCAATAAATAATTCTTTAGTTGGTTCTTCTCCTAAAAGAAAAATTGCAGCTAACAGTCCAGTTGGAGGTATACCCATGGTGACTATAGGTAATACTTTGTATAAGGGGTTATTTTTTAAAACATAATAGAAGCAACCGTATGTTATTGGTTGCATAATAAATCCTAAATAAATTGCAATCATCCAACTTTCAAAAGGAGCATTCTTAAAGTAGTTAATTGTATTACCGTCAAATATAGCTGAAAGACCTATTAATATTGGGCCAGAAAAAAAACCTAGCCAAGCAACTAGAGCTAAAGGATTTAATTCTTTACTTAATGGTTTTACTAGAACTTGTCCTAGAGCCCAAACGCCTGATCCTATAATTACTAAAGTTACACCAAAAAATTTTCCATCTAAATTAGGTGAGCCGGTTAAAATATAAACACCAACGAAGGCAACACTTATTCCTATCAAAGCTCTTACAGTTGGTTTTTCTTTAAGCAAAAAATAAGCAAAAACCACTCCAAAAGGAACTTCTGTTTGAACAAGCAACACGGCGGCTGATGCATCTATTAAACTTAAACCGGTATAAGTAATACTGTACTGCAAAGTATTTGCTATTAAAGATACAATAAATATTTTTTTAAGAAAGCCTCTAGGTATTGGAAACCACCATATTAAAAGTGATGCCACAAAAGTAAATCTTAAACCCATTAATAAAAATGGGGGCAAGTGCTCCATCGCTGGTTTGGCTATAACAAAACCAAATCCTAAAAAAATTGGAACCAGCGCCGCTATTAAGGAGTCGCGAAGGGTCAAATTTTGAATTTTCTTTTTAAATGTCTTAATTTACCTTCAGTACTATCGAAATCTATATAACAACCTTGTAGAAATCTTTTTCCTTCGCTTGGATCAAATTTTGTTCTTCCATGTAAAATTCTATAATTATCCATCATCATGAGATCCTTTGAAGTTAATTTAAATTCTATTCTATTGTATTTAGAGTTATATAAATCAGACAATTTTTTTCTAGATTTATAATATAAATCTAATTTATTTTTTTCTAGCATTGGCACATAATCCAGCCTTGGGCTGAATCTTACTTGTTTAAACTCTTTGTTTTCATCCAAATGAATTAATTCTGACCAATCTTCTAATACCACGCTTTTATCAGTAAATTTAAATCTGACTTTTACTTCAGAAAGAATTTTATATGCTTCTGGATCTTTTTTTTTAAGATTTTCTGTAACTGTATAACCATCAACAAGTGTTGAAAGACCACCGCTAACCTCATTTTCGATACAATGTAATAACTGTATACAAGGAACTGGATTTCTATAAGGGTTATCAGTATGCGGGCTTAAGTGTAAAGTAGTATAAGCTAAATCGTTTGGATTTGACTTAGATTTAACATTAAAATGTTCACCAAAATTAGTTCTTCTTACGCTACCAATAGAGTTAGCAAATTTAACAATATAATTATTCTCTGTAGGAACATTTTTTATAATAACAAAACCATATTCATAAAAAGATATTAATAAATCATGCATTTCTTTTGATTCATAAAAATCCTCTTTATATGTAAAATTTTTTATATTTTTTAATGATGAATCCCATTTTTTTTTAGTAATTGATTTTATTACTGTATCTTTATTTGAAAATTCAAATTCAAGTTTATCTATATTCAGTTTAGAGCTAACACCATCGTTAAAATCGACTTGAAGAAAACCATTTTTAATTTCTGCTTTTTTTATAATTATTTCGCCATTCATTGTTGAAGGGTCAAATAATCTTTGTTGTGTACCTTTATCTAAAAACTCATCACCATCCACTCTTTCTCTAAGCCAGAAAGGATGTATTTCTTGAACAGATTTTCCGTTCTTAAAAAAAATTTTATTTTCACTTAGTTCAATTTTCATAAGCTTTTTCGAGGATTATTTAAAATTTAGCTTTAATCAAGATAAATAAAATAGTATGTGATCATTTAATGTCTGAATTAAATCTTAAAAACATCAGAGTTTTTGCTAACTTTTTAAACCGATTAGCTAAAGATATGACAAGGTTCTATTACTCCAAACTTAACAAACCTTTCAAAGTTGATAATAAATTAAAAGGTAAAGGATACGATCCGGTTACTACAGCTGACAAAGCTTTTGAAAAATTTATAAGATCTAAAATTAAAAAGAAATTTCCAACCCATGAAATTATTGGTGAAGAGTTTGGTTATAAAAAAACTAAAAGTGATTTTGCATGGATCATCGATCCTATAGATGGAACAAGATCGTTTGTAGTTGGTAACCCAACTTGGAGTAATTTAATTTCATTAAACTTTAAAGGCAATCCAATTGTCGGTTTGGCTAATTTTCCAAAACTAAACAAATATTATTTAAATACTTCAAAAAAAACAGCTTATGTAATAGAAAAAGGAAAAAAAAGAAAACTATCAGTTAATAAAAAAGCAAGTTTTAGTAATGTGAAAGTTTCAGGAGCTTTTCACGGTTGGTTATCTCTAAAAAAACAAAGTAAAATTCCTAAGCTTTTAAAACTTATGCAGTTTCCATGTACCGATGCTTTAAGTTATGCACATCTATGTGAAGGTAAAATTGATGTCGTTATGCAATGTCAAAATAAAATATGGGACATTCATCCACTAATTCCAATCATAAAAGCATCAGGTGGAATTGCCACAACTTGGAAAAATGAAAGTGCAAATAAAGCTGGCAATGTTTTAATTTCTGCTAACAAATTTATTCATAAAAAAATATTAAAACTCCTAAAACCAGCGCTTTAAATATACAATTTTATTATGAGAGTATTAATTCTACAGCATATCAAAATAGAAGATCCTGGTTTTATAAAAGATTTAATGATCAAGGATGGAGTTGAGCTAACAACAATAGAATTAGACGAAGGTGAAAATATTCCAACTGACTTATCAAAATTTGATGCAATGTTTTGTATGGGTGGACCGATGGATACATGGATGGAAAAAGAACATCCCTGGTTAGTTGACGAGAAAAAAGCAATAAAAGAATTTGTTGTTAATTTAAAAAAACCCTATTTAGGATTTTGTTTGGGCTGTCAATTGTTAGGAGAAGTTACAGGAGGCAAGGTAGTTAAATCGAAAAATCCAGAAATCGGAATGTTAAATATAAATTTTTCTGAAAATAAAAAAAACGATTTATTGTTTTCTAAATTTCCAGATAAAATTACATCTCTTCAATGGCACTCTTATGAAGTTCAAGATCTAGAAAAAAATAAAAACATAACTTTAATAGCTTCATCACCAGAAACAAAATATCAAATATTTAAGTACAAAGAACATGCTTACGGGATTCAATTTCATATAGAGGTTAAAAAAACAACTGTTGGCGAGTGGGGGTGTGTTCCCGAATATAAGTCTGCTTTAGAAAAACAACTAGGAGATGGTGCATTAGATAGATTTGATAAGGATTCTCAAAAACATATGCCTAGCATGAACGAGTATTCTAAAATTTTATACGAAAATTTCAAAAAATTGGTGCAATAATTCTTCTTTTGTTTCCCTGATTATTAAGTTAGATTTTTATAAAAAATAATTAGGAGGGGAAAATGAAACCTAAAAATTTGCTAAGAATTTTAATGGCATTTTTATTTGTTTTTGCATCTACACAATCTTTTGCAAAAACCATCAAATGGTCAATGCAAGGGGATAGTTTAACACTAGATCCTCATGCACAAAATGAAGGTCCAACTACTATGGTATCAAGACAAATTTATGAAGCTCTTGTTACTAGAGGTTTGGACATGTCAATTGGACCTCAGTTAGCAACAGAGTGGAAGACAACTAGCCCAACAACTTGGGTTTTTACTTTAAGAGAAGATGTTATTTTTCATGACGGAACACCAATGACATCAGAAGATGTTGTATTTAGCTTATTAAGAGCTCAACAACCAACATCAGACTTTAAAGAATATATTAGCACCGTTACATCTGTAAGAGCACTTGGTAATTACACAGTTCAAATTAAAACTAAAGCACCAAATCCAATTCTTTTGAACCAATTATCGAATATATTTGTAATGTCTAAAAAATGGGCAACTGATAATTTTGCGATCGTTCCACAGAACTGGGATGCTGGACAAGAAACATTTTCAGCAACTAATGCAATGGGAACAGGTCCATTTAAAATCACTTTAAGAGAACCTAATACAAAAACTGTTTTTAAAAAGAATGGTAAATGGTGGGGAAATGTTGAACATAACATAACTCAAATTCATTTACTTCCAATTAAAAACGCTGCGACTAGAGTTGCTGCTTTATTATCTGGAGAAATAGATATAGTTACAGATGCACCAGTTCAAGACTTGGCGCGTATCAAAAGTTCTGCAGGACATAAAGTAGAAAGCACTCCACAGATGCGGACAATTTTTCTTGGAATGGACCAAGCTGCTGACCAATTAAGAACGGGTAACACTGGCGATAATCCATTTAAAAAAAAAGAGGTTAGACAAGCTCTTTACCAAGCTATCGATATAGAAGCTATTAAGAAAAAAGTTATGAGAGGGTTGAGTGAACCAGCGGGTATTATTACTTTCCCAGGAGTTACAGGTTACACCAAAGCACTTGACAAAAGATTGCCTTACGATGTTAATGCTGCAAAACAATTGCTAGCAGACGCAGGTTATCCTGATGGTTTCGAAGTTGAACTTAGATGTCCAAATGATAGATATGTAAATGATGAAGCAATTTGCACAGCTGTTGTAGGAATGCTAGGTAAAATTGGCGTTAAAGTAAATCTATTTGCTCAAACTAAAAGCAAACACTTCAAAGAACTTAAAGATAACCAAGGGGACTTTTATATGTTAGGTTGGGGTGTTCCTACTTTAGATAGTCACTATGTATTTCATTACTTATACGAGTCTGGCGCAAGCTGGAACAAGGTTAACTTTAGCGATGCTGAAGTTGATGCTGCAATTAGAGTAATGGAAGGTGAGGTTGATCTAGATAAAAGAAATGCTGCAATAGCGAAAGCTTGGAAAATTGTAAGAGATAACATTGCTTATCTGCCACTACATCACCAAGTAATTTCTTGGGCATCAAAATCAAATGTTGATGTTCCTATAAGACCGAATAATGAACCATTATTCCGTTTTTCTAGAGTAAATTAAATTAATTTTTTACAAGCCCTTTTTTAAATAAAAGGGCTTGTAATCTAAGATTTCACAAATTGTTAAAGTATTTTTTTAAACGTCTGTTTCAATCAGTCCTAGTAATGCTGGTTGTTGCTTTTGTCTCTTTTTCACTTTTCACTTTTGTTGGCGATCCAATTAACAATATGGTTGGAGAAGAAACATCAGATGAAGAAAGAGCAGAACTTAGAGAAACTTTAGGATTAACAGACCCTATACATATTCAATTTTCAAGATTTGTAGTTAATGCATCAAAAGGTGAGTTTGGAATATCTTATCAATTAAGAAGACCTGTTTCAGAATTAATTTCTGAAAGATTGCCAGCAACAATAGAGCTGGTTTTGGTCTCAGCATTAATTGCACTAGTATCAGGAACTTTATTGGGCGTTTATACAGGTATAAATCGAAAAGGTTTTTTAAGTGATGCAATATTAGCTATTTCTTTACTGGGCGTCTCACTCCCAACATTTGTAATTGGCATATTGTTTATTTATCTATTTGCAGTGATTTTAGGAGTATTACCTTCTTTTGGTAGAGGAGAAGTTGTTAGTCTCGGTTATTGGTCTACAGGTTTTTTAACTTTATCTGGCTTAAAAGCTATAATTCTTCCCTCTGTAACTCTTAGCCTTTTTCAAATGACTTACATCATTAGACTTGTTCGAGCAGAAATGATGGAAATATTACAAACAGACTATATTAAGTTTGCAAGAGCAAGAGGTATAAGTGAAAAAAGTATTCATTATAAACATGCATTAAAAAATGGACTAATACCAGTAATTACAATTGCAGGGATAAACATTGGTACATTAATTGCATTTTCAATCATTACAGAAACAGTCTTTCAATGGCCAGGTATGGGTTTCTTATTTATTCAGGCAGTTCAATTTGTAGATATACCAATTATGTCTGCATACTTAGTCTTTATAGCGTTTGTCTTTGTAATGATAAATTTTATAGTTGATATTTTATACTACTTCATTGATCCGAGAATTAGAGTTAAAGCGGAGGCAGTAAGTGGATAGCAAAAATTTAACATTATTTAATAGAATAAAAGATAGTGATATTTACTTTAGTTTTATAAAATCACCCACGGCTATAATTTCTACTTTTATATTAATTGTAATTTTCTTTTGTTCTTTTTTTGTTGAATTCGTAACACCATATAATCCTTTTGACCCATCATCACTATCTTTAATGGATGCATTTACCCCACCTTCATGGACAGAAGACGGTCTTGCTAAATTTATTTTAGGAACTGACGGTCAAGGTAGAGATATGTTGGCAACAATTCTTTATGGATCACGAATTTCATTAATCGTTGGTTTTTCAGCAGTTATATTTGCTTTAGTCTTAGGAGTAGGACTAGGATTAAGCGCAGGATATTTTGGTGGAAAATATGAAATGATCGTTATGAGATTAACAGATGTGCAGTTAACTGTACCAAGTATTTTAATGGCTCTTTTAGTAGATGGAATAGCACGAGGAATTATTTCAAGAGAATTACATGACGAAATGGCAATTTACGTTTTAATTTTTGCAATTGGAATTTCAGAGTGGCCGCAGTTTGCAAGAGTATCAAGAGCTGCCACTTTGGTTGAAAAAAATAAAGACTATGTTTCTGCTTCAACAATTATTGGTGTTTCAAATTTAATTATTATGTTTAAACACATCCTGCCAAATATTTTAAGACCAATTCTAGTAATTGGAACAATAGGGTTAGCTCTTGCAATAATAGCAGAAGCAACGTTAAGTTTTTTGGGAGTAGGCGTTCCACCAACAACACCTTCATTAGGAACATTAATTAGACTTGGAAATGATTTCTTATTCTCAGGTGAGTGGTGGATAACTTTTTTTCCAGCAATTTTTTTAGTTATATTAGCATTTTCAATTAACTTATTAGGAGATTGGATGAGAGATACTCTTAATCCAAAATTAAACTAATGACATTTTTAAAAATAAATAATTTAAGTGTTAATTATGAAATGCGAAGAGAAACTGTTTATGCAGCAAAGAAAGTAAATATAAATGTTGAAAAAGGTGAAATACTTGGTCTGGTAGGAGAATCTGGATCTGGAAAAAGTACAGTTGGTAATGCAATAATTAACCTTATAGATGAGCCAGGGAAAGTATCTGGTGGATCAATAATATTAGATGGAACAGATATTTATGAAAATCCTGAAAATATTCTTAAATTAAGAGGAAAAAAAATAGGTCTTATTTTTCAAGACCCTCAAACTTCTTTAAATCCCATCCTTACAATAGGAGAACAATTAATTGAAACAATTCAAACTCACTTAAAGCTAAGCACAGAAGAAGCAAAAAATAAAGCTATTAACTTATTAAAAGAAGTAGGAATAAAAGATGCTGAAACAAGATTTGATAATTATCCTCATCAATTTTCAGGAGGAATGAGACAAAGAGTTGTTATTTCATTAGCTCTTTGCTGCGAACCTGAACTTCTTATAGCTGATGAACCAACTACTGCACTAGATGTTTCAATACAATCTCAAATTTTAGATTTAATTAAAAGATTAACTAAAGAGAGAAATTTAGCAGTAATATTAATCACTCATGATATGGGCGTTATATCAGAAACAACAGACAGAGTAGCTGTAATGAAAAATGGAGATCTTGTAGAAATAGGACCAACTAAAGAAATACTAACTAAACCTAAAGAGATTTATACTAAGGCTCTCGTAAGCTCAGTTCCGCCCACAAATAAAAAAATAAATAGATTTAAAATTATTGTAAAGGAAAACAACACACAAGGTGAAACTAATATTAAAATTTTAAATAGATGGACAAAAAAAGAAATTATTGATCAGGATTTAGTTAAAGTTAAAAATTTAAGCAAAACATTTGATGATAGTTTTTTTATAGAAAGCACCAAAAACTCTGTAATGGCTGTAGACAATGTATCATTTAATATAAAAGAAGGAGAGTCATTTGGGCTAGTTGGTGAAAGCGGTAGTGGCAAATCAACAATAGCAAAAATGATTGTTAATTTATATAGCCCGAGCGCTGGAGATATTGATTTTGATAATGTTTGTATAACAAAAATTAAAAGCAATAAAGAAATGATGAAATTTAGAAAACAAATTCAAATGATATTTCAAGATCCTTATTCATCTTTAAATGGCAGACTAAAAGTTAAAGATATAGTTGCCGAACCTATAAAACTTCATAATCCTTCAATAAACTCTAAAGATTTAGATAGTTATATTCATGATTTATTAGAATCTGTTGAATTAACTCAACAATCAGCTGAACGTTATCCTCATGAATTTTCTGGAGGCCAAAGACAAAGAATATCAATTGCAAGAGCACTTGCAACTCAACCAAGACTTCTTGTATGTGATGAGCCAACTTCTGCTTTAGATGTAAGTATTCAAGCGCAAATATTAAATTTATTAAAGGATTTACAAGAACAGTTAAATCTGACAATCTTATTCATCAGCCATGACTTACCAGTGGTAAGACAAATGTGTGATCGAATAGCGGTATTAAAAAATGGAAAGCTTTGCGAGATTTCAAAAACTGAAGAATTGTTTAAAAATCCATCGCATGAGTACACAAAAGAATTATTAACATTAATGCCAAAAATAGAATCAATTTATAACTAATGAAAAAAATAAGGAGGAAAAATGCCAATGTTTAAAATAATCGAAGAAAATGAAGCCACAGGAAAAGTTAAAGAAGTATATGATGATATAAAAAGCTCAAGAGGGATTACAGAAATTCCAAATTTCTGGAAGATGCTTGCAAATGACCCTAACGAACTAGAAAGATCATGGAATTCATTAAAACAAGTAATGAGAAAAGGAGCATTAGATCCTATAACTAAAGAGTTAATTTACGTTGCAGTATCAATAACTAATGGTTGTGAGTATTGTACAAGATCTCATTCATATGCTGCTAAAAAAAAAGGCGCAACTGATGAAATGATAAAAGAAATGATATCAGTGGTAGGATTAGCAAATAAAAACAATAAATTAGTAGATGCTTATCAAGTAGAAGTGGATGAAATTTATAAATAACTAGTCTATTGGGTAATTCCAAGCATCTCCACCAACAACCTTTGATATTGCTGAAAAATCTTTTGTATCATTTCCTTCTTCACAAAATTTATTATAAATTTCTAAAGCCATTGTCCCAAGTGGAGTAGAAGCTTTAACTTTTTTAGCACATTCATTTGCTAACTTTAGATCTTTATTCATCATACCCGCAGAAAATCCAGGTCGATAATTATTATTTGATGGAGTTCCTTCAATTAAACCTGGCAAAGGTGGATAAACTGATATTGGCCAACTATTTCCTGAGGCGTTTTTCATGATCTCATGAACCTTTCTAATATCTATGTTTAGCCTTTTTGCTAGCATCAAAGATTCAGATGCTGCAATCATTGTAATTCCAAGAGACATATTGTTGCAAATTTTTGCTCCATTTCCACTTCCTAATTCACCAGCATGAAATATATTTTTTCCCATTATTTTTAATAGGGGTAGAGCCAAATCAAAAGAATCTTTAGATCCACCAACCATAATATTTAAAGTTGCTTTTTCTGCACCCATCACACCACCACTGACAGGGGCATCAATCATTTTAATTCCTTTTTCAGTAGCTTTCTTTCCTATTTCAATTGAAGTTTGTATATCAATAGTAGAACAATCAATAAGAAGACAATTTTTTGATACTTTGTTTATAATACCTTCTTCACCCAAATAAACTTCTTTTGAATTTTTACCTTCCGGGAGCATTGTGATTACAGTAGTTACCTCATTTGTAATTAGATCGTCTAACTTTTCAACTACATTTAATTTTTTTTCTTTTGCTTTATTAATCATGTTTTTTGAAACATCAAAAACTTTAACTTTTTTTCCTGCTTTGACCAAATTTTGTGCCATTGGATTTCCCATATTACCAACACCAATGAATGCAATTAGTTCTGACATATTTTCCTCCTTTTATTTTGTAATATTTTCAACAAATCTTTTTGCAATAGGTCCTACCAATAAAGAAGTAGCTATTGCAATTGGTAAGCCAACTGACCAAGCTTTAAAAAATCTTCTTGGGTAATCACTATCCATACCTGTATTAATGTATGTAATTATCAAAGTCATAAACAAACTCATTCCAAAACCCATTATTAAAACAAAAATTAAGTTTGAGTATTTTTTCTTGAACATATCAATTTACTTTGCCTAGTAGATTTACGATTAGTACACCAGCTATAATTAAAAAAATTCCAACTAAACCATATATATTTGGCATTTGATTATATTTAATAATTCCAAATATAAGTATTGAGGCAACAGTAACAGCACTATATGTGGCATAGGCAAAACCAACAGGAATTGCCGACATTCCTTTTGCAAGTGAAAACATAGTTACACACATCAAAAGTAAACATGCAACACTAGGTGTTAATTTTGAAAACCCATCAGATATTTTTGCAAAACTGTTTGCAGCTATTCCACATGATATAGCGACGAATAAAAAAATATATCCAGTGAAAGGTTTCATTAATTGGCTTTTCCTAATAAATTGACAATTAAAACACCAGTTATAATTAAAAAGAGACCAAAGAGTGTATAAAGATTGGGCATCTGATTAAATTTATATATTCCAACTATTGTAGTTGCGATAATACATAATCCTGCAAATGAAGCATAAGTAATTCCAACTGGAATTGTTTTCATAACAAGGGACAAGGTGTACATACAGCCAACAATTGCTATTGCTGTTAACACACTAGGTATAAATAATGTAAAACCTTCAGCACTCTTAGCAAATCCATTAGCAGCTGTACCCAAGACAACAGCAACAATTAATATTATATAGGCTGTAATATTTCCCACTAAATAATTATAAATGAAATATTGAAAAATAAAAATAAATTATCCATAAGACACAACAAAACAAAGTGGTAAATAGTATAGTTATTCCAGTAACTGTATCGTTGTTGTGTTTTCTGTTTACTTTTTTTCTCCAGCTGATTGGATACAAAGGTAAAGTAAAAGCATATATGATTAAAAATAGATCAAATGCAGTGAAAATTATACTGACAAAAAGTAATTGATTCATTTAACTTAAAACACATCTGGCAGCTATTTTATTACCATCAGGATCACGGACATAAGCATAATAATTCCCATCTGATCTCTCTCCTGGTGCTCCTTCGTCAATTGCACCAATTTTCAAAGCTGTTACATGAAATTTATTTACAGCTTCTTTTGACTCAGCAGATAATGCAACCATTGTACCGTTTCCAGCAGTAGCATTTTGTTTATTGTGTGGTTTTGTAATATAAAATTTTACTCCATCTTCATCGCTTGTACCATATCCAATATATCTTTCTGTTACAGTAACTCTTTTCATTCCAAGATGAGCTAATATAGCATCATAAAACTTACTTGTTTTCACAAGATCATTAGTCCCAACCATTACAAAACCAATTGCTTTATTCATTAATAATACTTATTTAGGCATAGGTGTTGCGCCAGTTTCTAAAGCAATTATTTTACCATCTTTATACTTATAAACTGCCATTACCGCCTCAACATTTCCATCATCAAATGTTACGAATGAATGGTGTATGCCCACTTCATTATTTTCATAAATTACTCTTGTTTTGTCTTGTTTAATGTCGCCACTCATCGCCCATTTGATTACATCAGATTTACTTAAAGTATTACCTGATTTATGCATTGTAAATTTAAAATCATCATGCAAAAGTTCATTCATAGCTGCCTCATCTTTATTTGCCATTGCAGCAGAGTATTTTTCTAATATAGACATATTATTTTGCTCCTTTAACTATTATAAAATTACCGACAGAATTGTCTAACCGTATCTGTCTTACAGGTTTGTATTCTTCAGAGTTATACCATTCCAAAGCTTTTTCGTAAGAAGGAAATTTAATCACCACTGTTCTAGGATATTTCCATTCACCTTCAAAACATTGGTATTCACCACCTCTTACCAAATATTCTCCTCCAAATTTTGTAACTATATCCGTAACTTTCGCTAAATATTGTTTATAATCTTCAGAATTAGTTACTTCAATTTGAGTAATTGCATATCCAGTCATTTTTATTAATCCTTATAGATTAACTTTGCTTAATTCATACATTTCAACAATTTCGATACATTCATCGAAAATAGGTTTTGCAATCGGATTATTACCTGAAGCAAACTTCTTCATTTCTTCTTCATTATGAACTGAGACTTTAAACATAACATAACTTTTATCTGGCCCTATTGCTGGAACTGTTTTTTCAACATGAGCAATAGTTTTTCTTACTCCCATTCCTTCATCTGATTGCATAAATCCCATGAATTTTTCAAATTTTCCTTCACCAGATTTAATTCTTGCTATTGCAAGCATTTCTTTTTCCATATTTTCTCCTTTTTTTATTTTTTATTATACATTCATCAAATTTGTTTTAAAAAAGATTTTTAAACAGCTTTGAGTTGTATTTTATCAAATTTATCACATTGTTAAATTAGACAAGATTTATATAATTAAAAATTAAAATATAAAAAGAGGATTATAATGACATTAAAAATAAATAGTTTAGCTCCTGACTTTAAAGCCGAAACTTCAGAGGGAAACTTATCTTTTCATGAGTGGCTAGGTGATAGCTGGGGTGTTTTATTTTCACACCCAAAAGACTTTACACCTGTTTGTACAACTGAGCTTGGTGCATTGGCTAAAATGAAACCTGAGTTTGAAAAAAGAAACGTTAAAGTTATGGGATTAAGCGTAGATCCGGTATCAGACCATGTTAAATGGTTGGACGATATTAAGGATGTTTGCGGATTAAAACCAAATTATCCTATTGTTGCGGATGAAAAATTAGAAGTCGCGAAACTTTACAATATGCTAGAAGGTGATGCTGGCACAACATCAATGGGACGTACTGCAGTTGACAATGAAACTGTTAGAACTGTTTACGTAATTAGACCAGATAAAAGAATTGGTTTATTTTTAACTTACCCGATGACCACTGGACGTAACTTTAATGAAATATTAAGAACAATTGATTCTATGCAGCGAACAGCAAAACACAAAATCGCTACACCTGCAGACTGGGTGCCTGGCGATAAAGTAATTATTGTTCCTAAAGTTACTAACGAGGAAGCAAAAAAAATATATCCAGATGGTTGGGAAACTTTAAAACCTTATTTAAGAAAAGTTCCAGACCCGGTAAAATAAATAAAGTAAATAAAATTAAACCAACAATCTTATAAATAAGGTTGTTGGTTTTTTATTTACGTTTATATTTTTTCATACAAACTTCAGCTAGCAATAAATTTGGATCAATAAAAAGCTTCGATTCTTTTGCTTTTCTAAATGATTTGTAAGCAAAAATAGCTATTGGCAATTCAGTACATCCCAAGATAATTTTTTTGCATTTTTTTCTTATCAGATGTTTTACTGCCGCTCTTAAGGCAATTTCAGCTTCTTTAACTTTACCCATTTTAACAAGTTTAATTGCTTTATTAACAGATTTTTTTTGCAATTCTTTCTCAGGACTAATTAATTTAAAATTTCTATCAAAATAATTGCTATAAACGTTTGTTTTTAATGTAGCTTCAGTACACAAAATACCAATTGTAGATTTTTTTTTACATGTTTTTTTTGCATGAAGGTAAACTTCTTTTGGCATACTTAATAACGGAATTTTAATTTTTTTTTGAACATCTTTATGCCAATAATGTGCTGTGTTACACGGCATAACAATGAATTTGCACTTATTTTTTTCTAACATTTTACAACCATCTACAAGTGCTTTTAAAACATTATAGTATTTTTTTAAATTTTCAGGTCTTTTAGGAGTATTAGACTTGTTATAAAGGACAAACATAGGGTACTGTTGATCTAATTTGCCTCTGTTTAATTTTGCTAATTTATTACAAAAATCTAAACCTGCTTGTGTACCCATTCCTCCTAATATTCCGATCATAAAGATTATTTTTAAATTTTGATTTTGGTTTTTAACATTTAAGTATACAACTATATTTTAAATTTAATTATGCAAGACATATATATTGATGACATCGGATCAGGTTTTCCTTTGGTTTTAGTTCATGGATACCTAGGGTCATCTGAAATGTGGAATTTACAAAAAGAATTTTTAAGCAAAAAATTTAGAGTTATTACTCCTGCCTTACCTGGATTTGGCGAAAGTCACAAAGCTCAATCTTTAAATAGTATTAATGAAATTGCAAAATTTATATTTAAATGCCTTGATGAAAAAAAAATAAATGAATTTCATTTAATAGGACACTCAATGGGAGGAATGATAGTCCAAGAAATGGTAAAAATTTCAGGAGAAAGAATTAAAAAACTAATTTGTTTTGCAACTGGTTCAATAGGAGATATTCCCGGAAGATTTGAGCCAATAGACACAACTAGAGAAAGATTAAAAAAAGAAGGATTAAAAGAAACAATAAGTAGAGTCTCACAAAAATGGTTCTTAGAAGGAATTAAAGCTAAATATTATTATTTTTGCGAAAATGCAGTTAAAAATATTTCTATAGAAACTGCCGATAATGCTCTTATTGCCATGAAAAATTGGAGAGGATACGAAAATTTAAAAAATATCAAACAAGAAACTCTAATCATTTGGGGCGACAAGGACGTTTCTTATAATTTTGATCAAGTTGATGCTTTAAAAAAAAATATACCAAATAGCAAGTTGGAGATCTTCAAAGACTGCAGCCATAATGTTCACCTCGAAGAACCTCAAAAATTCAATGAAACAGTAAAAAATTTCTTAGAATAGTCTTAAAAAGAACTTTCTTATAAATTGACTCTTTAAAAATAACATAGTTAAAATTGATTTTTAAATTTAATTCAATGAGAGGGAATCAATGAAAACAATTAAGACTATACTTGTTGCAACTTTGATATCTCTATTTGTACCTTTTTCAAGTTTTGCAGAAAAAGTTAAAATAGGAGATCCGGGTTGGACAGGCGCAACTGCTATAGCAAATTTATTAGCTGCAGTAGTTACTGATAAGATGGGTGGAGAAGCAGAATTAGTTCCAGGAAATAATACTGCAATCTACGGTGCAATTGACAGAAGTAAAGGTGAAATAGAAGTTCACCCTGACATATGGTTACCAAACCAAGAAGCTTACACTAATGATTTAGTTCCAAAAGGAACTCTTAAGTTAAGCAGCAATTCTTACGAAGGAAACCAAGGTTATTGTGTGTCACAACAATTTGCAAAAAAAATGAATATTACTGCAATAGAAGACTTAGGAAGACCCGAAGTTGTTAAAGCTATGGATAGTGATGGCAACGGTAAAGGTGAGTTTTGGATTGGTGCAGATGGTTGGGCTTCAGCAAATGTTAATGAAGTTAAAGTAAGAGATTACAAATTACTTGATGCAGGTATTGAACCTATAAGAGCAGCAGAAGCGGTTAAAAATGCTAGAGTTTTAGATTCAATTAAAAAAGGCGAAGGTTACGCATTCTATTGTTACAAACCTCATGCGATTTGGGGAATGGCTGATGTAGTAATGTTAGAAGAGCCTAAACATGATCCAGCTAAATATAAGATGATACAACCAAAAGCAGATCCAGATTGGTATAAAAAATCTTATGTAGCATCTAAAGATGCCCTTAAAAAAATCCAAATAGGTTGGGGAACTTCTTTAGAGAAAAAATCACCAGCTATTGTAGAATTTTTCAAAAAATTCCAAATAACAGCTGATGATGTTTCTTGGATGGCATTCCAAGTATCTGTTAAAAAAAGAGATCCAGCAGAAGTAGCTAGAGACTGGATGAGTAAAAATAAATCTACAGTTGACGGTTGGTTAGGACTGTAAGTTTAGATTAATAATTATATTTACCTGGCGACCTAAGGTTGCCAGGTAATACTTTCGATTAAATTTTTATTTATATAAATATTTTTTATGGAAACAGCCATTCGAATTCAAAACGTCTGGAAAATTTTTGGAAATAATTCAAAAGATGCTTTAGATGCGATTCAAAATAAAAAAATTTCAAAGCAGGAAGCGTTAGAAAAATATAACTCTGTAATAGGAGTTTCAGATGTCTCATTTGATGTAAATAAGGGAGAAATATTCTGTGTTATGGGCCTTTCAGGTAGTGGAAAATCTACATTAGTTAGGCATATAAATAGACTTCTTGAACCAACTTCTGGAAAAATATTAATTAACAATCAAGACGTAATGCAGTTTGACAAAGACAGCTTACAAGAATTAAGAAATAAAAAAATAGGGATGGTATTTCAGAATTTTGCTCTTATGCCTCATAGATCAGTTCTAGACAACATTGCAATGCCTTTAGAAATAAGAGGCGTAAGTAAAAATGATAGATTAGATGCTGCAAACAAAATTTTAAATATTGTAGAGCTTCAAGGCTGGGGAAATAAATATGCACACGAGCTATCTGGAGGCATGCAGCAAAGAGTAGGTTTAGCTAGAGCGCTAGCCGCTGATCCAGAATTTTTATTAATGGATGAACCCTTTAGTGCATTAGACCCGTTGATTAGAAGACAACTTCAATCAGAATTTATAAAACTTTCAAAGCAAATGAAAAAAACAACTGTATTCATTACACATGATCTAGATGAAGCGGTAAGAGTAGGGCACAGAATAGCTATCATGAGAGATGGTGCGGTAGTTCAAATTGGAACACCTGAAGAAATCGTAGTTAATCCTGCAGATGAATATGTTGCTGATTTCGTCAAAGGAATCTCAAGATTAAAAGTTGTTCAAGCAAAAACAATTATGAAATCTGTAAAAGATTATGAAAGTAAATTTGGTCCATTGGATAATGATAACGAAGTAGTAAGTGAAAATGATGTTTTAAGTAAATTAATAGAAACTTCAATTTCAAAAGACAAACCAATCGTTGTTTCGGATAAAAATAATCAAAAACTAGGTGTTATAAGTCAATCTGACCTCCTAAAGGCAGTTATTGAAGGAAGTGAAAATGAATAAAGAGAATAAAAATTTATCTAGATCAGAACTTATTAGTAATTTTGTTATTACAAATCCAGAATATTATATTAAAGAATTTAAAAAAATTGGAAGCAAACCATCTTATTCATTTTCATTTAATCTATTTGCTTCATTGTTAGGTCCAATTTGGTTTGGAATGAGAAATATTTGGAATTATGCCCTAGCTTTTTTAATAGTTGAAACTTTTGCTGTTGTTCAAATTATTAGAGGTTTGTTTGGAAATATTACCAAAGATGCCTTAGAAAAAATTGATAAAATTCAGTCAACAATTGACTTTAGAAATAAACAATTGGAAGCAGCAATCGAAAACAATCCAGACAAAGTAGAAGTTTATGAGAGAGCTATAAAATCTTTAGAAGAGGCTATGAAAGAGTATGTAATAGATGTTCAGCAAATAGAAGCTTCTGCTATTTGGATAACAATCTTTGGGTTTGGTGTATTAATATTGGTTAAGTTAATTCAAGGAGTGTTAGCTAATACTATTTTAGAAAAAAGATACTCAGAATGGCTCTCGAACAAATTAATCAGTCCTGGCATGAAAATGAAAAATTATATATTAAGCGGAATCTTTACTGCTGTAATAATGTTATTTTCAGTTGTTCATTATAGCTTTCCTGGATTAATGGTAATTATGAATGATTTTCCAACACACCCAGAAATTAGACTTACCTCAATTAAATGGGTTGAAACTATTTTTGATTATGCAGTTATTAAAGGTGACGCTTTATTTACTGCAATAACTATTGGAATTAGATCGGTGTTAGACTTTTTAGAATTACTTTTTGTAAAAACTCCTTGGGTAGTAATTGTAACTACAATAGTTGTTCTGACCGGTTTATCTGCAGGACCACGTACAGCAATATATTCTGCAGGATTTTTAGCTTATATGGGTTTTCTTGGATTTTGGATTAAAGCAATGACTACTTTGGCATTGTTAGGAACCGCTGCAATACTTAGCATTGTAATTGGTATCCCACTTGGAATTTATTGCGCAAGACGGCAAAGATTTTATTCAATGATAAGACCTATAATGGACTTTATGCAAACAATGCCAGCTTTCGTATTTATGATTCCAGTTATAGCTTTTTTTGGAACTGGAAAAGTTGCAGCTGTTATTATTACAATGATATTTGGTGGAACACCAGTAGTCAGGCTTACAGTTTTGGGTTTAAGAGGAGTTCCAGAAACAATTAGAGAAGCAGCTATCGCATATGGTGCATCTAAATGGTACCTCCTAAGAAAAGTTGATTTACCTTTGGCAACACCATCTATACTTGCCGGAGTAAACCAAACAGTAATGTTAAGTTTAGCAATGGTAGTAGTTGCATCCCTTATAGGTGCAAAAGGATTAGGCCAAGATGTGCTAGAAGCTTTACAATATGCAAACGTAGGTCAAGGTATATTAGCTGGTGTAGCAATTTTATTTGTTGCTTTAATTTTAGATAGAGTTGTTCAAGGAAAAAAAAGAGTGTAAGGATTATTGATAAATTCCTATATCAATTATTTTTATTTTTCCGGAAAGTTTAGAGCCAGGATACATTTTATGACCAAGCTTTTTTGCATGCAGAGCTAAAGTTACATCAGCTCTTACTGCCTCACCCATAACTTTGCCATTATCTCCATAAATTCCAGATGGAATATCCACAGCTATAACTTTTAATTTTGAATTGTTAATTTTATTAATACACTCTTTAAAGATACCTTGGATTTTTTTATTTAGACCAATTCCAAATAGTGCGTCCACTATAACTGCGTCTTGGTTTATATTTATTTCTTCTAAAGGTTTTTTCTTTAATTTATTTTTTTTATAAGCTTTTAAACTATCTCCTTTATAACTATTTTTTCCAAGGCAATATAAATCAACTTCTTTTCCATTTTCACTCAAGCAGTTAGAAAGTATTAATCCATCGCCACCATTATTTCCTGGTCCACATACAACTATAAACCTATTTTTCTTATAAATTTTTATTATTTGTTTTGCACAAGCCTTGCCAGCTTGCTCCATTAATTTGAAAGAATCCCCCAATCTTAAAAACTCTCTTTTTTCGATATCTTTAATTTCAGAGATTGAAAGGGCTATTTTTCTCATATTTTCAGAGCATAATTTGATCTTAAACAAATATCAATAAGACAACTTGCTTAATGATTAAATGTTACATTGAAAAAAATGTACAAAGAATTACCTTATTAACATGGAAGCCCTAGGCAATTTTGATTGGAAATGCAAACATACCTGGAAAATATCTGCAAAAAATACCTTTTGGTGTTTGTTAGGTTGTGCAATAGGTGACTTTGGAACAATTTTATTTTTTCAATTAACACAAATACCATTTCCAGTTTTTTGGATAATGGTATTAGCCATTATAAATGGATTAATAACGAGCGTAATTCTTGAAACGATAATTTTAATAAGACAGAATTTAATTTTTTCACTTGCATTAAAAACAGCTTTAGGAATGAGCTTTATATCAATGGTTAGTATGGAAATAGCTATGAATCTAACAGATTATTTTTTGACAGGTGGTGCAATTCTTACCTGGTGGGTAGTACCTATTATGCTTATAGTAGGATTTTTAACACCATGGCCATATAATTATTGGAGATTAAAAAAATTTAATCAGCCTTGTCATTAAATCTATATTCTTTGTAGTTTAAAAAACCAAATATAAGTAAAGTTATAAATGAAAATATATAAATTATATCTTTGTTCGGTCTATCAAAATTTTCAACTTTTATTTCACTAATTATATCATCCATTTCTAAACCACTTTTTTTAGCTTTTCCTTTCCAATCTAAAGTATCAACAATTGTATTATTTTTAGATTTAGCAATGCTTATACCGTAATTTTCTAAAGTATAATTTTCCTCATATGTATTTTTATTAATTACAAATAGTTTATACTTATCACCATATTCTGTTTGTCTTGTAATTTTTATATGAACATCTTTATTAGATTCAAATACATAGTTTTTTGCCTGTTCAAGTTCTAGATAATTAAATTTTGGATAAAATTTATTTAAAACATATTCCGGCGATAAAAAAGATAATGAAATAAATAAAAATATAATTATTTCAAACCATCTTAATTTTTTAAAGAACCATGCTTGTGTAGCTGCTGAAAATACTAAAATACCAATTAGAGATGTAATAATTACTAATACTGCATGCCAAAAATTTTCAACTCCAATTAATAATAATTCATGATTAAATAAAAATACAATTGGTAAAACACCAGTTCTTAAACTATACCATATTGCCTGCATGCCAGTTCTAAGAGGATCTCCGCCAGATATTCCTGCTGCTGCATAAGAAGCAAGACCAACAGGGGGAGTTACATCAGCCATTAAACCAAAATAAAATACAAATAAATGAACAGCAATTATTGGAAAAATATATCCAGATGCATTTCCTACATCTACTAAAACCATAGACATTAGTGAGGCAACAACAACATAGTTTGCTGTTGTTGGTAGACCCATTCCAAGAAGCAGGCATAGTAATATAGTTAAAGCTATTAAAATTATTACGTTATCTCCAGCAATTGACTCTATAACTAAAATTAAGTTTGTGCTTAAACCAGTTGACCCTACTGCGCCGACTATAACACCCGCTGTTGCAATTGCTACTCCAACAGCAATCATATTAAATGCACCTTTTTCTAGACCTACAATTGTTTCTTTAAACCAATCATATAAATTTTCTCTTAAAGAAGTCCCTTTAGGAGATTTGATTAATTTATTAATAAAATTTACAATTATCAGTGAAATCGTTGCATAGAAAATAGAATAAGATGCTGTTAACCTCATATAAACTAATAAATAAATTAGAATAAAGATCGGAATTAAAAAATGTAATCCAGCAATAAATGTTTCCCTTAATTTTGGTAAATCTTTTTCATCAAGACCTTTCAATCCTAATTTTAATGCCTCTAAATGCGAAATATAAAATAGAGCGATATAAGAAATTATAGCTGGCAAAAAAGCGTGTTTTACAATTTCAAAATAAGTTACACCAATAAAACTTGCCATTACAAATGCTGCGGCACCCATTACAGGTGGCATGATTTGACCATTAACTGATGAAGAGACTTCTATTGCTCCAGCTTTTTCTTTTGAAAAACCAGTTTGTTTCATTATTGGAATAGTGAAAGTTCCTGTAGTAACTGTATTAGCTACTGATGAACCTGATATCATACCAGTCATTCCAGATCCCAAAATTGCTGCTTTTGCCGGTCCTCCTCTAGATTTTCCAACTAAAGCAAAAGCTAAATCTAAAAAATATTTTCCTCCACCAGCTGTTTCAAGAAAAGCACCAAATAATACAAATAAAAATATAAAATCTACAGATACACCGATAGGAATTCCAAATATAGCTTCTTGGTCAAACCATTGAAAACCAACCAATCTTTTTAAAGACAATCCTCCGTGAGAAATTATTTCTGGAGCATATCGACCAAAGTAAGAAAATAATAAAAAACAAACAGCAATAATTACTAAAGGTTTACCAATTACTCTTCTTGTAGCTTCTAATAAAATTAAGATACCGAGTGAACCAATTATTAACTCTATAGGAATTTCAAACTTTCCTAATTGAATAGTCAATAAAACTCCACCTCTATCAACTAATTGATCGTAGAAAAAATATATATACAAACAACAAAATAAAGCCAAAATTGCAATAAAAATATCAACAGCTGAAATCTTTTTATTTTTAGTAATTGGAAAAATTAAAAATGCCAACAATAATGCAAATCCTAAGTGAATGGCTCTAGCGGGCAACCCTTTAAACATTCCAAAATCAAACATGAAAGGAAAAGGAGATGCGTACCACAATTGAAATAATGACCAGATTATTGCAATGTAACTTACAATTTTTAAATGTAGGCCAGAGAGTTTTTTTGTTGGAGAAATATCTTCTTGAATTTTATCTTTGATATTATCTAATGATTCACTCATTTATGAATTTTATACCATCATAAAAAAAAGGCCCAACTAAAATTGGGCCTTTTTAATTAATTATTTGATATAATTACATTAAACCAGCTTCTTTATAGTATTTAAGTGCACCTGGATGTAATGGAGCTGATAATCCATCAGCTATCATATTTTCCTTTTTTAAAGGTGCAAATGCTGGGTGTTGTTTTCTAAAATCATCAAAATTTTCAAAAACAGCTTTTGTAACTAAGTAAACAAGTTCTTCAGAAACATCAGCACTTGTAACTACAGTAGCTTTTACACCAAAAGTAGTAACATCTTTTTTCTGACCAGTGTATGTTCCTTTAGGAATAATTGCTTGAGCGTAATAATCTGCTCCGCTAATTAAACCTTGAACTTCTGAACCAGTTAAATTGATTGGTAGTGCTTTAGCTGCACAAGTTGCTGCTTGTTCCATTGCTCCGTTAGGAAATCCCACAGAGTATCCGTAAGCATCAATTTTACCATCACATAGCGCTTTAACTTGTTCTGATGAAGTTAATTCAGTTACAGATTTAAAGAAACTGTTATCAACACCTTTTGCTTTCATTAGTTCTTCCATAGTTCCTCTTTGTCCAGAACCAGGGTTACCAATGTTAACAACTTTTCCTTTTAATCCAGCAAAATCTTTTACTTTAGCTTTTTTTCTTGCCCAAATTTGAAATGGTTCGTTGTGAACAGAAAACACAGCTCTTAAATTGCTGTATTGTTTTCCTTCCCATTTACTAGATCCATTGTAAGCATGAAATTGCCAGTCAGATTGCGCTACACCAAATTGGAATTCACCTTCTTTGATTTGTCCAATGTTGTAGTTAGATCCTCCAGTTGAAGGAGCTGTACATCTATATGCTGTATCTGAGTTAGCTTTTTTTCTTCCATGTTCAGAACTTGTTGCATATTTATGAAGCATTTTACAAATTGCGTTTCCAGTCTGGAAGTAAACTCCAGTTGGTCCACCTGTACCAATTGTAAAAAACTCAGCCGATTTCGCCACTGTTGTAAATGACAGAGTTGTTACAACTAATAAAAAGATGGCAGATATATTTGAGATTAATTTTCTCATAGTTCCCCCCTTATTATTTATAAAAAAATTCTAGCATTTTTTTACTTTATAATCATTCTAAATTTAGATATTGTTGAGAATAGAATTAGGTTGTAGACCAATTTTTTAATCTAATTATTCCTTCTACAACCTTAGGTGCTAATTTTTCAATTATTTCATTATTAATTTTTTCATTATGGGTTTTTTTCATAAATTCATTTCCATCAAAATCAGTAAAACTTAGCCTTGACAACATTCTATTTTCATTAAAACCAAAATCAGATCCAGGCAACAAAGCTACGCCAGTTTTTTCTAATAAATCTTTACACATTTCTTTTGAACTACTAAATTTTTTTCCAACAAATTCTGGCATTAAATAAAATCCACCCTGTGGTTTATTTATTAGTACATCATTTGTTTTTAAATTTTCATAGACATAATTTCCAACAGCTTTCAGTATATTTTTAGATTTATTTATATATTCATCATGATTATTTTCATGAGCGACTATTGCAGCATATTGTATAGGAGCGCTAACAGATGAAAAAGTTTCACTTGCTAAAACCTTTAGCTGATTAGTAATATTTGATAAACTATCTGGAATTATAAAATATCCTAACCTCCATCCACCAGCTCCACACCATTTACTTAAACCAGTACTAATTATTGTT
The DNA here is from genome assembly GCA_003214525.1 of Pelagibacteraceae bacterium AG-414-M23. GTDB lineage: Bacteria > Pseudomonadota > Alphaproteobacteria > Pelagibacterales > Pelagibacteraceae > Pelagibacter. The sequence continues at coordinate 68,338 of QCLN01000004.1, forward strand.
TTATCTGGAGCATAAGAAGAGATTGATTGATAGTTATCTTCAAATGATAATTCAGAATAAATTTCATCAGACAAGAAATATAAATTATATTTTTTTGATAGAGCGGCTAATTCATCTAAATTTTTACAAATTTGGCCTGATGGATTATTAGGCGAGTTTAAAATTAATAAATATTTTTGATCTTTATTTTCTTTTAATAATTTTTCTAATTCAGTTGCTGTTGGAAACCAATTATTTTCTCTTGAACATTCCAACCACTTTACTTTATTTCTTCCAATAATTGCCTGTGGACCATAAGACACCCAACTTGGAGCAGGTAAAATTATTTCACCATCAAAAAGTACATGAAGTAAGAACATAAGTTCTTTTGATCCAGGACCGACAATTACATTTTCAGACTTATATTCAATATTTTTTTTTGCAGATATATATTTTGCAATAGAATCTCTTAACTCTTTCAATCCTTGCATAGGTAAATAACTATTTTGATGAGCATGATTTTTTAGTTCAGCAACTACATCTTCTGGAACTTTAAATGGAGATTGGCCAAAACCAAATTTAAATACTTTTTTTCCCTCCTTTTCCATTTTATTAGACACTTCATTAATAAGAAGAGTAGAGGAAGGTTTTAAATTTTTTATAATATCTTTAATCATTACTGTTTTAATTCTTTTATATTTTTAAATTCATCAAGAATTTTAGGGTTTGCCAAGGCTTCTTTATTTTTAATTTGATTACCTTCTATTATGTTTTTTACAGCTAACTCTACTATTTTATTGTTTTTAGTTCTAGGAATATCGCTTACTTGAATTATTTTAGATGGAACATGCCTAGGTGAAGCGTTAAACCTAATTTGTTTTTTCATTTTGAGTTTTAATTCTTCATTTAGCTCATATTTATTATTTAATATTACAAATAAAATTATTCTAATATCATTATCCCAAGACTGGCCGACAACTATAGACTCTTTAATTTCTTTAAACTTTTCAACTTCTGAATAAATTTCTGCCGTTCCTAATCTTACACCACCAGGATTTAATGTAGCATCAGATCTACCATATATTATGTAGCCACCTCTTTTTGTTTTCAGAGCATAATCCCCATGATGCCAAGTATTTTTAAACCTTTTAAAATAGGCTTTTTCAAACTTTTTATTATTTTTATCTTTCCAAAATTTTAAAGGCACACAAGGGAAGGGTGATACACACACTAATTCACCTTTTTTATTAACTTTAGATTTTCCTTTTTCACTAAAAACTTTTACATCTAAACCAAGACCGTTTCCTTGTATTTCTCCTGAATAAACTGGTTGATATATATTTCCTAAAACAAAACATGAAACAATATCTGTTCCTCCAGAAATAGAAGCAAGGTGAACATTTTTCTTAACGTTATTATAAACATATTCAAAACCTTCTCTGGATAAAGGTGAGCCTGTAGAGCAAATTACTTTTAGATTTTTAAGATTTATTTTATTTTTAATTTTAAGATTTAATTTTTTTAAACTATCAATATATTTTGCACTAACGCCTAGCAAACTTACTTTTTCTCTACTGACCAATCTAAACAGTAAGTCATTTTTTTTATACATTGGAAAACCATCAAAAAGAAAAATAGATGCTTTTGATGCAAGAGAACTTACTAACCAATTCCACATCATCCATCCACAGGTTGTAAAATAAAAAATATTATCCCCTGGTTTAATTTCACAATGCAATTGATGTTCTTTTAAATGCTGAAGAAGTACACCGCCAGATCTGTGGCATATACATTTTGGTTTTCCTGTTGTTCCACTTGAATAAAGTATAGCTAAAGGATGGTTAAAGCTAAATTTTTTAAATGTATGATTTGTCTTTTTGATATTTTTTATATCTTTTGAATAAAAATATTTAATTGATTTAATTTTTTTAAATTTTGTAAGTTTTTTTCCAGGATAACTTAAAACTACAACCTTTTTTATTGATTTAATTTTCTTTACAATTTCAGGAAGTCTTTCAATTACATTGATTTCTTTTCCATTATAATAATATCTGTCAGTAATAACTAAAATTTTAGGTTTAATTTGTGCAAACCTTTCAATAACTCCTTTAACACCAAAGTCAGGAGAGCATGAAGACCAAATTGCTCCTATAGCGGCTGTTCCAATAAAATACTCTACAGTTTCTATTATATTGGGAAGATAAGCTGCAACTCGATCACCGCTCTTTATTTTATTTGATTTTAAAAAACTGATTATTTTATTGGAATTAATATTTAACTCTTTCCAAGACCTTTTTTCTTTATAACCATTCTCACTAACAAAGGTTATTGCTTTAGAATTGTCACTTTTAGATAATAAATTTTCAGCAAAATTTAACTTATAATCAGAAAGAAAATGATTTTTATAAAATGTTTTTGATTTCTTTAAGTTTATTGCGCCCTTAACTCCCTTAACGTTACTATAGTCCCAGATCGACTCCCAAAATTTTGCTGAATTTTTAACACTCCAAGATAAAAGATTTTTATAGTTTCTTTTGAACTTTTGGTTGTATTTTTGTGAGATATAACCTTCATAATTTGCAAGATTTGAATTTGCAATTTGTGATTTGCTGGCAGACCAAAGTTTTCTCATAGACTAGCGTCGAAATTCATTATTTATAATGAAATTTTAACATAATATTAATATATCGAACAGGGAGGAGATAAAATGTTTTTAAAGAAATATCTTAAATGGATAAGTACCTTTTTAGTATTAAAAAGAATACTTTTAACAAATCTGTAACATTTAAGTGGGATAATAGTTTATGGAACTTTTAATATCTGTTTTGTTAATCATAATAGCTATTTTGTTATTTTTTCTTTTAAAAAAAGAAAGAGTCTTAGGTATTAATACTGAAGTTAAAATTGAAGATAATAAGTTAGATGAAGATGAAAGTAAGAAATATAGAGAAACTATTTACAATCTTTTAAATTACATTCCAGAAGCAATTATAATTTTAAACAAATCCAAGGAAATAATATTTAGCAATAGTTCAGCCAGTAAAAGATTTCAAACAAAGTTGAATGAAAATATAAGTGGATTTTTAAGAAATCCCGACTTGTTAAGTTCAATTGAGAAAGCTTTCAATGGAGAAAATTCTAATGATCTTGAAATAGAACTACGAAACCCTTCAGTTCTTAGAATGAATGTAACAATTTACCAAGATAATCATAATTTATTTTTTGATGAGCCATCTTGTTTGCTTTTTATGAGAGATTTAACTGAATTTCATAAATTTCAACAATTAAAATCAGACTTTGTTGCAAATGTTTCCCACGAACTTAGAACTCCATTGCAATCTATTAAAATGGGACTTGAGACATTTGAAAATAATGCTGATTTAAAAAAGAACTCTGAGGTCACTAATTTATTACCGGTAATGAGCTCTCAATCTGAAAGAATGGAAAATTTAATAAGAGATTTGTTATCTCTTTCTAAGATTGAGCTTCAAGAACACATAAGGCCTACACACGAAATAGATGTAATAGAAGTGCTTAGTTACGTGATTAAGACTTATGAAAACATTGTTAAAAAAAATAATATTAATTTAAATTTGCAAAAAACTGAGAATTTCAAAATTATTGGCGATCGGGATAAATTAATAGAAATTTTTACTAACCTTATTGATAATTCAATTAAATATAGTGAAAAGGGTAAAGAAATTAAAATTGCCACAAAAAAAGAGGGTGATTTAAATATTGTTTCCATATCAGATCAAGGGATAGGAATTCCTAAGGAATTTATTCATAGAATCACTGAAAGATTTTTCACTGTTGATCCTAGCAAAAGTCGGAGTGTAGGTGGCACAGGTTTAGGACTAGCTATTGTTAAACATCTTGTTTCTCAACATAGAGGCCAAATGATTATTAATAGTGAGGAAAATCAAGGAACTACTATAGATTTGAAATTTAATTCAATTTAATTCAACTAAAAAGTTAGCCTTTGTAACAAAACTTTAACTTTCCTTTAATAAAATATTTAAGATTTAGATTTAATTATTGATGCATAACGAATCTAAAAAAGGAGAAATATGAATAGATTGGTAAAAATTTTATTAGGGTTTCTTTTAGTTCTTAGTTTTACAACAACTAGTTACGCAAGAGATCAAATAAAAATTGTGGGTTCTTCTACTGTTTACCCATATGCTACAGTTGTAGCTGAAAAGTTTGGTAAGGGTGGAAAATTCAAAACACCAGTAATTGAAAGTACAGGAACTGGTGGAGGAATGAAATTGTTTTGTGCAGGTGTAGGAGCAAATCATCCTGATATAACAAATGCATCAAGAGCAATTAAAACAAAAGAAAAAGCTTTATGTGAGAAAAATGGAGTTGCTGAAATTATTGAAATAGTAATAGGTAATGATGGTATTTCATTTGCACATTCAGTGGATGCTCCAGATGCAGACTTCTCAAAAGAACAATTGTGGAGAGCTTTAGCACTTAAAGTAGACATTGATGGAAAACTTGTTGAAAATCCATATAAAAATTGGAGTGATATAGATGCTAGTCTTCCAAATAAAAAGATTGAAATATTAGTTGCACCTCCAACGTCAGGTACTAGAGATGCATGGAATTCATTAGTTATGGTTAAAGGATGCACTAAAACAGCCAAATCTCTTTATGATGCTGAAGGTAAAAAAGCTAAAAAGGAATGTGCTAAAATTAGAGAAGATGGATACGCTGTTGAAGCTGGTGAAAATGATACTTTAATTGTACAAAAACTTTCATCTAACCCTGATGCATTTGGTTTTTTTGGTTATAGTTACTTAGTAGCCAACAAAGATAAGATCAAAGCATCATCTGTTAATGGTGTTCAGCCATCATTAGAAGGTATTCAGGATTACTCTTATCCAATTGCAAGACCATTGTTCTTTTATGTAAAAAAAGCTCACATTGGTGTAATTCCGGGCATTAAAGAGTTTCTTAAAGAATTTACTTCTAAAAAAGCAATGAGTAACAGAGGTTATTTAGCTGAAATAGGACTTGTTCCTTTAGCTTCAGATAAATACAAAGTTACTAGAACTGCTGCAGTAGATCTGAATACAATCAAGTTAAAATAACTTTAATTTATCCCCAAAAAAAGGCCAGTAATAACTGGCCTTTTTATTGATTCAATCTTAGATTTAATTTGTAATATTTCTGTAACATTAAGAATATATCACTCAGGGCGAATGAACATCGTTCTAATATTTTTAATTACTATATTTTCCATCTCTTTGTTCTTCTATGGAAAATCAAAAACTAAAACTATTTCTATCAAAGATAATATCAAATTAAATGCACTGCCAAAATTTTATGGATACTATCTTGTTTTATGGTGTTCAATACCAGCATTAGTATTCTTATTAGTCTGGTCATTATTTGAACCTGTAATTATTAAATCCATAATCATTGAAACAGCTGCAAATCAAGGTGCAACATTTAATGACAAAAATGAAGCAAACTTAATTTATGAAAAAATTAAAGCTATTCATTTAGGTACTTATTTTGGAGATATAGATAGTATATTGAAAGAAAGTGCTCTTGCTTATGCAAAATTTATAAATCTTTTTACAAATTCAAAAGTAGTTTTAATTTTTGGAATAATTATAGCCTCAGTTATTTACTCTTTAAAAAAAATAAAAAATAACAATAAAGCTAGAGACGATGTGGAAGTTATTTTAAAGGGTTTATTGTTTGTATCTTCTTTAATAGCTATTTTAACCACTCTCGGAATAATATTTTCACTACTTTTCGAAAGTATAAAGTTTTTTTCAGTCATTAATATTTTTGATTATCTATTTGGCACAAATTGGAGTCCCCAAAGAGCCTTTGTTAGAGATGCCTCATCAATAACTGCAGCTGAATTTGAAGAGTTAAAAGATGCATTTGGTTTTATTCCATTGATTGCAGGGACATCTTTCATAGCTTTTATTGCGATGTTAGTAGCTGTTCCTATTGGTTTATTTTCGGGAATTTACATGGCTGAATATGCTTCAATTAAAGTTAGAAGAATTTCAAAACCTATTATTGAAATTTTAGCAGGAATACCAACTGTAGTTTATGGTTTCTTTGCTGCATTAACTGTTGGACCTTTTTTTAGACAAGTAGGTGAAAATTTAGGATTAACCGTCTCATCTGAGAGTGCTTTAGCTGCAGGATTAATTATGGGTATTATGATTATACCTTACGTTTCCTCTTTATCTGATGATGTAATAAATTCTGTACCACAATCGTTAAGAGATGGTTCATATGCTGTAGGAGCCACTAAATCAGAAACTATTAAACAAGTCGTAATACCTGCTGCTCTTCCAGGTATTATAGGATCAGTTCTATTAGCAGTATCAAGAGCGATAGGTGAGACAATGATAGTTGTTATGGCAGCTGGTCTCGCAGCAAATCTAACAATAAATCCTTTGGAGTCTACCACAACAATTACAACTCAAATTGTAATGATACTTGTTGGTGACCAAGAATTTGATAGTCCAAAAACCCAGTCTGCTTTTGCTTTAGGACTTACATTATTTATAGCAACATTAATATTGAATTATATCGCTCAAAGAGCAGTCAAAAAATATAGAGAAAAGTATGACTAAAGAAGAAAGACTAAAAAAAAGAAACCGAGCAGAAAAAAGATTTAGATTTTACGGATTAACGTCTATCTTAGTTGCTTTGTTATTTGTTGTTATTCTAGTTCAAAATATTTTCTCAAAAGGAAGTTCAGCCTTTAAAAAAACAGTAATCACAACCGAAGTCTTCTTCGATCAGGAATTACTAGAAATTCAAAATGGTGCATCTCAAGATGAAATAATAGAAGCTGATTTTTACGATATAATGATAGAAAATCTCATAAAGGCTTATCCAGCAAAAGATAGAGAAGAAGAAGATCAGCTTTTAAAATTATTTAGTGGCGATGCTGAAATTGAGATTAAAAAAGTTTTTTTAAAAGATAATAACTTAATAGGCAAAACAATCACATTAGATTTAACAGCCTCTGATGACATTGATCAATTACATAAAGGCAATTATCCAAGAGATTTACCCGAAGAAAGAAGAAGAATTTCTGACTTTCAATTAGTTATTTATGATTATTTTGTTGAAAATAAAAAGATAAGTAAAAATTTTAACAATTATTTCTTTAACAATGGTGACTCTAGAGATCCAGAACTAGCTGGTATTGGTGGAGCTTTAGTTGGATCATTTTATAGTATTTTAATTTGTTTATTATTAGCTTTTCCTGTGGCTGTTCTGGCGTCAATTTACTTGGAAGAGTTCGCTCCAAAAAATAAAATTACAGATTTTATTGAAATTAATATAAATAATTTAGCAGCAGTGCCGTCTATTGTTTACGGTTTACTTGCTTTACAAATTTTGCTTGCGACTATCCAATTACCGAGATCAACACCATTAGTTGCTGGAATAACTTTAGCGTTAATGACTTTACCAAGAATTATTATTCCATGTAGAGCCTCATTAAAAGCTGTTCCACCTTCAATAAGAGAGGGCGCTCTAGCAGTTGGTGCATCTAAATTTCAATCTGTTTTTCATCATGTAGTACCGTTAGCACTACCTGGCACTTTATCAGGAACTATAATCGGATTAGCTCAAGCATTAGGTGAAACAGCACCACTTATATTAATTGGAATGGTGGCATTTGTTGTTGACATACCGTCAAGTCCAGTTGATCCATCATCTTCTTTACCTGTTCAAGTGTATTTATGGTCTGAGTCTGCAGAAAGAGGTTTTGTTGAAAAAACCTCAGCAACTATTATGATGCTTTTAAGCTTTTTAATTGTAATGAATTTTATTGCAGTTTACTTAAGACAAAAATTTGAAAAACGATGGAACTAAATGACCAACATTAAAATAAAATCAAAAAACTTGAATGTTTATTATGGTGATAAACAAGCATTGTTTGATGTGAATTTAGATTTGAATGAAAAAGAGGTAACTGCATTAATTGGTCCATCAGGATGTGGTAAATCAACTTTCATAAGATGCATTAATAGAATGAATGATGTTATTGATATTTGTAAAGTTACAGGAAATATCGAAATGGATGGTATGAATATTAATGATAAAGATTTAGACGTTGTCTCATTGAGAGAAAGAGTTGGAATGGTTTTTCAAAAGCCAAATCCTTTTCCAAAAAGTATATATGATAATATTTCTTATGGTCCTAAAATTCATGGAAAAGGTGAAACCAAAAGCGAATTAGATCAAATTGTTGAAAACAGTTTAAAAAAATCTGCTTTATGGGAAGAAGTTAAAGATAGACTTGATGAACCAGGCACAAGTTTATCTGGAGGTCAGCAACAAAGACTTTGTATAGCGAGAGCTATATCTGTTAATCCTGAAGTGATCTTAATGGATGAACCATGTTCAGCATTAGACCCAATTGCTACTGCAAAAATTGAAGAATTAATTGATGAATTAAAAAAAACTTATACGATTGTAATAGTGACACACTCAATGGCTCAGGCTGTACGTGTTTCACAAAAAACAGGGTTTTTTCACCTAGGAAAGTTAATTGAAGTTGGAAAAACTGAGAAAATTTTTAAAAATCCTAACAATAAAATGACACAAGACTATATTACAGGTAGATTTGGATAAATTATGAGCAATGAACATACAGTAAAGTCATACGAAGAAGAGCTACAATTTCTTAAAGATTCTTTAATAAAAATGGGAAGTTTAACCGAGTCTCAATTGAGTGACGCAATGGATGCTGTAATTAAAGTTGATAAGGACTCAATTGATAAAATCATTAAAAGTGATGAGGAAATTAACAAATTTAGATCTAAAATAGATACTCAAATAATGAATTTACTAGTTAAAAGAGCACCTATGGCAATTGATTTAAGAGAGACCATAAGTTCATTAAAAATTTCACAAGATTTAGAAAGAATAGGGGATCTATCAAAAAGTAATGCAAAAAAAGTTAAGCCTTTACCATTAGATTTACCTGATGAATTGTTAGGAAATTTAAAAAGACTTGGAGAGCTTGTTATGAAACAATTAAATGATGTTCTTGATAGTTATGTAAATAAAAATTTTGATAAGGCAAAAGAAGTTTGGGAAAAAGATGAACAAGTTGACGACTTAACGCATATCGCAATGGAAAGTGTAATAGACTTTTTATCTAAAGATAAAAAAAACTTAGATTTTTCTACACATTTAATTTTTGCAACAAAAAATCTTGAAAGAGCAGGTGATCATATAACGAATATCGCTGAGACAGTATGTTATTTAGTAAAAGGTGAATATCTAAAAGGTAGTAGGCCAAAGGGTAAAGTAATCCAAGAATAATTTGATGAAAGGAAAAATTTTTATTATTGAAGATGAAGCTTCAATAGTTCAATTAGTCCAACATAATTTAGAAAAAGAGGGTTTTGTAGTCTCTTCATCATTAAACGGAAATGAAGGTTTAAAAGAACTAAAAAAATTTGAACCTAATCTACTCTTATTAGATTGGATGCTACCAGATTTATCAGGCATAGATGTATGCAAAAATATTAGAAGAGACAGTAATTTTAAAACTCTTCCTATTATTATGCTTACAGCCAAAGGTGAAGAGGAAGATAAAATTAAAGGTCTTGAAAGTGGTGTAGATGATTACATTACAAAACCATTTAGTTTTAATGAACTACATGCTCGAATAAAAGCAGTTCTGAGAAGATCTGATCCTAATATTGTTGCTAATAATTTAACATTTGAGGATTTAAAATTAGATAGAATAGAAAAAAGAGTTTTTAGAGCAGATAAAGAAATCCAACTTGGCCCTACAGAATTTAGATTACTAGAGTTTTTCTTAACAAATCCAAAAAGAGTCTATTCAAGAGATCAAATTCTCGAAACTGTTTGGCCCAACAATGTAAATGTCGAAAGTAGAACTATAGATGTTCATATAAGAAGATTAAGACAATCGATAAATATTAAAGACAAAAAAGAATTAATCAGAACAGTTAGATCTTCAGGTTACTCTTTAGTTTAAGCGTATCTGTAGGAATTGTTCTTGCAATTCACTATATAATTATTCCAAATAATTGGTTTTAAAATAGTTTCAAACCAATAACTCCAGCAAGAATTAATAAAACTGAAAAAATTTTTGCTGGGGTTGTTTTTTCACTTAAGAAGAAATAACCAATAAAGATTGAAAAAAATATACTAGTTTCTCTTAAAGCTGCCACCATTGGGATAGGAGCCTGAGTAAAACCCCAAACAACGATAATATAAATAATAAATGATAAAGAGCCTCCAACCCAAAAGATAACTTTGCCATCTTTAAATATTCTAGGAATAATATTGTCTTCTTTTTTAAATTTTAATAAAAAAGGAAACATTACTGCGCTTAATATAAAAGACCAGCTCATGTATGAAATTGCAGATAGGCTTATTCTTGCTCCATAACCATCAATCAAGGAATACAAGCCAATAAATAAACCAGTGAGAAGAGAATATTTTAAGATATTTGAATTCTTTTCTTTATTTTCTACTTTAAAACCTAAGAGCATAATTCCAAAGCAAACTAGAAGAATTGAAATAATTATTGAAATATCAAATATAACACCCAAAAAAATTAACGATATGAATGTTGTAACTAATGGACCAAAGCCTCTACAAATAGGATAAACTTTTGTAAAATCTCCAATTTGATAAGAAGAAAGTAAATACCATTGATAACCTTGGTGAATAATAGCACTTGCAATTATGTAAGGAATGCTTTCAACAGAAGGCATTGGAAAAATAACTATTGCTATAAGTGCTAATGGAACATGTCCAAGTATTATTCCAGAAACCGCAATTGCTTTATCAGGATGTTTTTTAACCATACCATTCCAGATAGCATGCATAATAGTTGCAAATAATATTATAAAGAAAACCTTATTTTCCATTGATAATGATTAAATAATTACTCGTTTACGTAAACAGAAACACCTCTGTTATTTATATCTACATCAAATTTTTTATGTAGTGGTGGAAATGCTCTTTGAGAACAATCTAATCGATCACAAGTTCTACAAGAAACACCTATTGGAAGCTCAGATTTTTTGTCATTAATATCTAAGTTTTCTGTATATATAAAATCTTTTGCATATTTTGCTTGGCAACCTAATCCAATAGATAACATGCTTTTCTTCTGCCCATATCTTCCAACTCCTTTTTCTACAGTTTTCGCTATACACACATACTTTTCACCATTGGACATTTTGCTTACTGCAGCTTGAATTACGCCAGGTCTTGAAAATGCTGAATAAACATTCCATCTTGGGCACGCACCTCCATATCTTGGAATTTCAATACCTGACAACGAAAATCTTTTTGAAATATTGCCGGCAACATCAACTCTTAAAAAATGAAAAGGGATACCAGGTAGTTTTGGGTCTTGAAGACATGTTACTCTATGAGCAACTTGTTCGAATGATGTTGCAAAAGTATTTTGCAATAATTCAAGGTCATATTTTAATTCTTTACATTCCGAGTGAAATAATTTGTAAGGCATTAAAATTGCAGCACCACAATAATTTAACAATGCTACTTTGGTTAATTTTTTGGATTCAGAAGATGGAAAATTAAAAGATGATAGATATTTTTCTATATCTTTAGAAGCTCCTTCTTGTGCTATTTGAGCTGCAGCATATAATTTTTTTGTTTCTAATGAAAGATAATCAGAAAGCAGTAATTCTTTTTTTTTGCTTTTATAAATTTTTGAAAATGGCTTACCTTCATCTGGAATGATATCTTTTACAATTATGTTGTACTCAGATTTTAAAAAATTGCATAAGGATATATATCTAGTTCTATTATTTTGTTTAACTTTATCAAAAATGGTATTTGCAAATTCTTCTAATTTTGGAAAATAATTTTTATGTTCTTGTAAAAAATCTGAAATAACTTCTCCTGGAAATGCTGCTTTTCTACTATCTATTATTTTTCCTGATAAATTTTCTACTTCAGCAACAATTTGATGATCTTTTTTTTTATAATTATCTCCCAACTTAATTAATGCTCTTGCAATTTTAGGATTTGTATTGACTAGATCTCTTACTTCCGGTCCAAGTATATCTAAATCCTCAAACAATTGATCATCCAGTAGTTCTGAAATATTATTTTCTAAATTTAGATCGGCTTTTGTTGTTAAATCAGATATTTCTATTTTTAATTCTTCACAAATTTTTATCAACAAATCGGCATCAATTTTTCTTTTTCCTCCTTCAATTAATGTTAAATAACTTGGAGAAATATTTAATTGATCAGCTAATTTATTGGCTTGTATACCTAATTGTCGTCTAAAAGCCTTTATTTTTGGACCTATTCTTGTATCTAATTGACTCATTTAACTATTTGTAAATTTTGTAAATTATTATTTACAATAAATTTTGTTGTTTTACAAGCATTTTAGATAATTCGGTAGATTTTGTAAATATTGTAAATTATATAATGTTTATGAGTGATTTAAATAAAAATACACATAACCAAATAACTGAGCAAGATATTAAAGAGCACAGATCTCGTGGTATTTATTTAAGAGATGATCATTGTGATTGGGGTTCAAGTGGTATTGAAGAAATTTCAGCCGAGGACAACAATCAGTCAAAAAACTCATAAGTCAAGCTTTTATCAACAGTTATATTGGGGGAAATAAATGTCAGCAGAGGGTAAAGTATCATTTAAATTAAAAAGGTTTTCAGGAATAAAAAGAGATTACACCCCCGAAGAAGTTGAGAGATTAAAAGGATCAATTAAAATTGAATATTCAATTGCTAAACAACAGTCAGAAAAACTTTGGGCTTTATTAAATACTGAATCATATATTAATACTTTAGGATCTTTATCTGGCAACCATGCAGTACAACATGCTAAGGCTGGCCTAAAAGCAATTTATCTTAGTGGATGGCAAGTAGCAGCAGATGCAAATAGCGCAGGTGAGATGTATCCAGATCAATCGTTATATCCATATGATAGTGCACCAAAATTAGTTGAGGCTATGAATAATGCATTAATAAGAGCCGATCAAATTCAACATATGGAATTAGCTGACGGTCAAATGAAAGAAAAAGATAAAACAGATTATATGTTACCAATCATTGCTGATGGCGAAGCAGGTTTTGGTGGACCATTAAATGTATTTGAATTAACAAAAAAATTTATTAGAGCAGGTGCTGCCGGTGTTCATTTTGAAGACCAGCTAGCAAGTGAAAAAAAATGTGGTCACATGGGTGGTAAAGTTTTAGTTCCTACCAGTACAATGGTAAGAAATCTAAAGGCAGCAAGATTAGCATCAGATATTTCTAATGTTCCCCTTATTATATTAGCAAGAACTGATGCTAATGCTGCAAAACTTATAACTAATGATTTTGATGAAAACGATAAACCTTTCTTAACAGGGGAGCGCTCCCCAGAAGGTTTCTTTTATGTTAAAGATGGTATCGATCAAGCAATTTCTAGAGGATTAGCATATGCTCCTTATGCAGATTTAATTTGGTGTGAAACAGCCACACCTAATTTAGAAGAAGCTAAAAAATTTGCAGATGCAATTCATAAAAAATTTCCTGGAAAACTTTTAGCTTACAACTGCTCACCATCATTTAATTGGAAAAAACATTTATCAGATGATGAAATTGCACAATTCCAAAAAAAAATTGGAGAGATGGGTTATAAATTTCAATTTATTACTTTAGCTGGATTTCATACTCAAAATATTGCAATTTTTGATTTAGCAGAAAAATATAAAAAAGAAGGTATGGCCGCATATTCAAAAATTCAAGAACACGAGTTTGCAAGAGAAAAAGATGGATATACAAGCGTTAAACACCAAAGAGAAGTGGGTACATCGTATTTTGATGCGGTTTCTAATACCATTAGTTCTGGAAAAAGCTCTACAACGGCAATGGAAGGATCAACGGAGTCTGAACAATTCTAATTAATTTACATTAGCTATTAATACATAAGTGTGTAGATTAATGTTATGAATAGAAACCTGTTTTTACTAACAGCTAGTCAAGTATTTGGGTTTACAGCGGCTAATGTAACTGTATTTTTAAGTGGAATAATTGGATCTCAACTTAGTTCTATTAAGTCTTTATCTACTTTACCTCCATCAATTTACGTAGTTGGTATTGCCATATCAACAATTTTTGCAGCAAAAGTTATGAGCATTATTGGTCGAAGATTAGGATTTGTTTTAGCTTCAATTGCAAGCTCCTTCTCCTGTCTGATGGCCGCATATTCTATAAGTATAGAGAATTTTTTCACATTTTGTATTGCTTGTTTTATTTTAGGTACAGGAATGGCCTTTATTCATCAATATCGTTTTGCAGCTGCTGAGAGTGTTGAAAAAGATAAAGCTCCTAAAGCAATTTCAACTTTACTATTAGCTGGAATTGTTTCTGCTTTTATAGGAATAAGTTTAGCCAACTATACAAAAGATTTTGTTAGCGATCATTTATATGTAGGTTCATATTTGATGCTATCCATTTTAACTATAATGCCAGCATTTTTTCTATTTTTTTTTAAAAACAAAATTGAATTGTCTCAAGAATCTAAAGAAGAAATTAAAACTAGAAGTTATATTGAATTTATTTCTGAGCCTAAATTTTTACAAGCAATAACCGCGGCATCTTTTGCATATGTTGTTATGGCATTTTTAATGACTGCAACACCTATAAGTATGCACATCATTCATAACATGAGTTTAGAAAAAACAGGTTTAGTTATTCAATTTCATGTTTTGAGTATGTTTTTACCATCTTTGGTAACTGGAAGTTTAATTAAAAAATTTGGTTATAGTAAAATGATGTATCTAGGAGTGTTTTTTTATATTTTAACAATACTAATTAGTTTTTTTGATCCATCTTTTATCAGCTATCTTGTAGGATTAATATGTTTAGGAATAGGATGGAATTTCCTTTTTGTAGCTGGTACAAGTTTATTAGTAACAACTTACACGCCTGAGGAAAAATTTAAAGCACAAGGTTTTAATGATTTAGTCGTTTTTTCTTTTACAGCGGTCTCAAGTTTGTCTGCGGGAATACTAATTTCCATGACTAGTTGGAAATCAGTAAATTTACTTTGTATTCCTTTTTTAATTCTAATTATTTTATCAATATTAAATGCTGATCGAAAAAAAACAGAAAATAATTTATCTTAAATATTTACTTCCTATTGCACTTTTTACACAATCCAAAGAATTCTAAATTATATTTACTATATTTCATTCCAGAATTATCTTTAAAATTATTTAAATAATTTGATAATTTTGAATTATTTATTTCGGTAACTTTTTCACAACTTTGACAAATTGAAAAAGCAGTAGCTTTAGAAACTTGACAACTAGAATCTTGACACGCAATAAAAGCATTTCTACTTTCAATTTTATGAATTTTTCCTATCTCTACCAACCTGTCTAAAGCTCTATAAACTTGTAATGGAGCTTTAATTCCTTTCTTTTGAAGATTAAATAATATTGAATAAGCCTTTAATGGTTCTGAGGATTTTTCTACAAGATCTAAGACAATTTGTTGATTTTTTGTAAGGTATTGTTGTTTTTGCATTTTTAATATTTTACCATCTGCTCATTAGTTTTTCAATTGAATGGATTGTTTTATTTTTAATAAAGAAAGTATAAATAAAACTAAAGAAGCTGATATTATAGAAGGTCCTGATGCAGTGTTAAATTCAAGTGAAGAGAACAGGCCAATAATTACAGATAACAAGCCCCCAATTATTGAAAACAAAACCATTTTTTTAGGATTATCAGAGATATTTCTAGCCATTGCAGCTGGGATAATTAGCATTCCAGTGATTAACAACAAACCAACCATTTTTATAGAAATTGCAATAATTGCAGCCATCAAAATTGTAAATATTGCTTTTGCTCTGTCTGGATTTAATCCTTCAGCTTCAGCTAACTCATAATTTACTGTAGATGCGAATAAAGGCTTCCAAATTAATTTTAGCACCAACAAGATTAATGCTCCACCAAACCATATAATAATTAAATCATTAACTGTAACAGCTAATATATCTCCAAATAATAATCCCATAATATCAAATCTGATAAACGTCAAAAATCCAATGACTACCAATCCAACTGCTAATGAAGAATGAGCTAAAAGTCCGAGCAAAGCATCGCCCGGTAGATTAGTTTTTTTTTGAAGTTGGATTAAAGTTAACGCTATTACAGATGAAATTAAAAACACTGCAACAGCAATATTTAATTCAAAAGAATACGCTAAAGTAACACCAAGTAAAGCTGAATGCGCAAGTGTATCTCCAAAATAAGACAATCTTCTCCAAACAACAAAACAACCAAGTGGACCTGTTACGAAAGCGACACCGATACCAGCAAATAACGCTCTTATAAAAAAATCATCAAACATATTAATTTTTCTTTATATCTCCTTCGTGAGAGTGAACATGATCATGTCTGTGTTCGTAAATTGAAAGTGTTTGAGAAGCTTGTTCACCAAACAAAGCTTTATAT
>QCLN01000005.1 GCA_003214525.1 Pelagibacteraceae bacterium AG-414-M23
ACAGGAACGTTAAGTTCTAAAGATAAAAATAACTTAAATCTAGAACTATCTAATATACCTGCCATACCAACAACTTTATTTGTAGGCAAACCTGAATATTTTTGCAAAGCCATTACCATTACATCTAATGGATTTGTGATACAAATAACGAATGCATTTGGTGAATGTTTTTTAATACCTTCAGCAACTTGTTTTATAATTTTTAAATTTATTCCTAACAAATCATCTCTGCTCATCCCTGGTTTTCTAGGCACTCCTGCGGTAATTATAATTACATCAGAATTTCTTATATCCTCATAGTTGTCTGTTCCAGTCAGTTTTACATTAAATCCATCCACTGATGAAGATTGTGCTATATCTAAAGCTTTACCTTTTGCTATACCGCTAGCAACATCAAATAAAACAACTTCATTAACTAATTCCTTTATTCCAATTAAATGTGCTAAAGTTCCACCTATTTGCCCGGCACCTATTAAAGATATTTTGGTCATTATGTTTCCCTATTTTGGATGTTATTTCATTGTTGGCATTACAAATTCTGGATTAGATCTTACTCCAGATGGCCATCTTGAAGTTATTGTTTTTAATTTTGTATAAAATCTTACTCCCTCTGGACCATGCATATGTTGATCTCCGAACAATGATCTTTTCCAACCACCAAAACTATGAAAAGCAACTGGTACCGGTATTGGGATATTAATACCTACCATACCAATTTTAATTTTGCTTGCAAAAGTTCTACCTACATCACCGTCTCTAGTATAAATACTTGTACCATTTCCAAATTCATGATTATTGATTAGTTGAGTAGCTTCATCAAAATCTTTAGCTCTTACAACTGACAATACAGGTCCGAATATTTCTTCTTTGTAAATTCTCATATCTTTTTTAACATGATCAAAAAGACAGCCACCTATATAATAACCATTTTCATAGCCTTGAAGTTTTATATTTCTTCCATCTACAACTAATTTAGCTCCTTCTTTAACTCCAATATCTACATAGCATTTAACTTTTTCTAGATGTTCTTTGGTTACTAAAGGACCCATTTCAGAACTTTTATCCATTCCTGGTCCAACTTTCAAAGCTTCAACTTTTTTTCTAATTCACTTACAAGTTTGTCTCCAACATTTCCAACAGCTACAGCAACTGATTGTGCCATACATCTTTCTCCTGCAGAACCATAAGCTGCACCCATTAAGCCATTTACAGCTTGATCTAAATCACAATCTGGCATTACAACACAATGGTTTTTAGCACCTCCTAACGCTTGAACTCTTTTTTCATTTTTTGCAGCATTTTCATAAATATATTTTGCTATAGGAGTTGATCCTACAAAACTAACAGCTTGAATATCTTTGTTTGATAATATGGCGTCTACAACTTCTTTGTCCCCATTAACAACATTTAAAACTCCTTCTGGTAAACCAGCTTCAGAGAAAAGTTCTGCTAATCTAATTGAACAAGATGGATCTTTTTCAGATGGTTTTAAAACAAAAGTATTGCCACAAGCTATCGCCATTGGAAACATCCACATTGGTACCATTGCCGGAAAATTAAATGGAGTTATTCCAGCGCAAACTCCTAGCGGCTGTCTGATTGACCAGCTATCAATATTAGTTCCAACATTTTCTGTAAATTCACCTTTTAACATTTGAGGAATTCCACAAGCAAACTCCACAACCTCCAAGCCTCTTGTGAGTGATCCTTTTGCATCTTCATAAACTTTGCCGTGTTCTAAAACTATAAGTTTAGTTAGTTCATCTGAATTTTTTTCTATTAATTCTTTATATTTAAAAATAATTCTTGCTCTTTGTATTGGTGGCGTTGTTGACCAATTTAAATAAGCTTTCTTCGCATGTTCAACTGCTTTATCTAGGTCTAATTTTGATCCTAATATAACTTCAGATTCTTGAGTTCCGTTTGCAGGATTAAATACTTTTCCTTTTCTACTTGAATCTCCAGAAGAAATTTTACCATTTATGTAATGCTGTATTAAATTCATCGGAAATTATTTAAATATATAATTAGCTAGTTGCAAGCATTTTTTTGATGGAAGCAATGGCTTTTGCCGGATTTAAACCTTTTGGGCATGCATTAGTACAGTTCATAATTGTATGACATCTATAAAGCTTTAATTCATCGGCAACTTTTTTTAATCTTTCTTTTCTGTCTTCATCTCTACTATCTATTATCCATCTGTAAGCTTGTAATAATACTGCCGGTCCTAAGAATTTATCTCCATTCCACCAATAACTTGGACATGCAGTAGAACAACATGCGCACATTATACATTCATATAATCCATCCAATTTAGATCTATCATCTCTTGATTGATGATGCTCAGTATCATCTGATTTTTTTGAAGTTTTTAACCATGGTTCAACAGACTGATATTGTTTGTAAAGAATGCTTAAATCTCCAATAAGATCTTTTAATACTTTTAGATGAGGTAATGGATAAATATTTATTTCTCCTTTTATTTCTGAATGAGATTTCGTGCAAGCTAATCCATTTTTTCCATTCATATTCATTGCACAAGAGCCACAAACACCATGTGCACATGACCTTCTATATGCTAAAGATGGATCTATTTCATTCTTAATTTTGTTTAGTACATCTAAAACTTTAGATGGACAGTTATCCATATCAACTTCATAAGTATCTATTCTTGGGTTTCCTCCTATTGACGGGTCCCATCTATAAACATTAACTTTTCTTATATTTTTAGATCCAGTTTTGTCTTTATAATAGTGTCCCTTTTTTATTTCAGAATTTTTTGGAAGATTAATTTGAACCATTAATACACTCTTTCTTGTGGTGGAAAATATTGTACCTCATTTGTTAAGGTTGACTTATGAACGTCTCTATAAGAAATTTTTGATTTAATTCCATCACACCATGATAAAGTATGTTTCATATAATTTTGATCGTCTCTTTTAGGATAATCTTCTCTAGCATGAGCTCCTCTGCTTTCCTTTCTATTATAAGCAGAATCCATAGTAGTAATTGCTTGTCTTATTAAATTGTCAAATTCTAAAGTTTCTACTAAATCGGTATTAAATATAAGAGATTTATCTTTAACATTAATTGATTCCATGCCCTTGAAAGGTTTTCTAATTTCTTCAACTCCTTCTTTTAAAGTTTTATCTGATCTAAAAACTGCACACTTTGATTGCATAGTTTTTTGCATTGAAATTCTCAGTTCGGAAGTTCTATTATCTCCACTTCCGTTTCTTAATTTATCAAATCTATCTAAACATTTGTCAGTTTCTAAATTTGGTATTTCTTCATGTGGCATTCCTGGTTTAACTAGTTCTGCAGCTCTTTTCGCTGCAGCTCTTCCAAATACAACTAAATCAATTAATGAGTTTGATCCTAATCTATTAGCGCCATGAACAGATACGCATGCCGCTTCTCCAATCGCCATAAGTCCTGTAATAGTAGTTTCTGAACCATTAACAGTTAACACTTCGGCTTTATAATTTGTTGGAATTCCACCCATATTATAATGGACAGTTGGTACTACTGGGATTGGCTCTTTAGTAACATCAACATTTGCGAACAATCTAGATGACTCAGCAATTCCTGGCAATCTCTCATCAATTACTTTTGGGTCTAAATGATTTAAATGAAGATGTACGTGATCTTTTTCTTTACCAATTCCTCTTCCTTCGTTAATTTCAATTGCAATAGATCTACTAACTACATCTCTTGAAGCTAGATCTTTTGCTTTCGGTGCATATTTTTCCATAAATCTTTCACCTTTAGAATTTAATAGGTATCCACCTTCGCCTCTAACTCCCTCTGAAATTAATGTACCATGACCATAAATGCCTGTTGGATGAAATTGAACAAATTCCATATCTTGAAGTGGAAGACCTGCTCTTAATACCATTGCATTTCCATCTCCAGTACATGTATGAGCAGAGGTCGCAGAATAATAAACTTTTCCATATCCACCAGTTGCAATAATAGTTATGTGCGATCTAAAACGATGAAGAGTTCCATCGTTTAAATTCCAGGCAATCAAGCCTTTACATTGCCCATCTTTCATTAAAAGATCTAAAGCAAAATACTCAATAAAAAACTCTGTATTATGTTTTAATGCTTGGCCATAAAGTGTATGTAAGATTGCATGTCCTGTTCTATCTGCTGCTGCACAAGTTCTTTGAACTGTTTCATTTCCATAATTTTTTGTCATTCCCCCAAATGGTCTTTGATAAATTTTTCCATCTTCAGTTCTACTAAATGGAACACCATATTGTTCTAATTCAAGAACTGCTCTAGGTGCTTCTTTGCATAAATATTCGATGGAATCTTGGTCTCCAAGCCAGTCCGATCCTTTAACTGTATCATACATGTGCCATCGCCAATCATCTTCTCCCATGTTTCCTAAAGCGGCTGAAATTCCACCTTGTGCTGCTGATGTATGACTTCTAGTTGGAAAAACTTTTGAAATACATGCTGTTTTTAAGCCAGCCTCGCTTAGTCCTACTGCCGCTCTAAGTCCTGACCCTCCAGCCCCTAAAACAACAACATCATAATTATGATCTATAATTTTGTACGAATTCATATTTTATAATTTAATAAGAATAATTATTGTAATAGTTGGTATAATTAAAGATGACAAATAAACCATCATATTTGCAAATTTTCTTGTTTTTTTGTTATTAATGTAGTCTTCGAATATTTCGCTAATATTTAAAGCTGAATTAAAAAAAGTAATAATTATAAATATTGAGAAAAAAATGGTTGAAGATTGAGATGAAAAAAATTCAACTATATTTTGATAGTTAGCATCGTATATAGGTAAAAATTTGATAAGAAACCATATCATAAATGGAACCATCAATAACGAGCTAACTTTTAAGAATATCCATTTCCTTGTAGCATTAATCATTAGACTAAAATCCCTCTGATCGAATATAAAATTATTGTAATTACTAAGGACCCTATGATAACTAAAACTCCTGTAATCTTAGAGGTTTTTAGCTCAAACCCATATCCTAAATCCCAAAACCAATGTCTAACTTCGCTTAATATCTGAAATGAATATGACCATACAAAACTAATTATAAAAAATTTACCAAAAAAAGAGTTAAAAAAATTATAAACTATTTGGTAATTTTGATTACCAAGAATTAATGTCCAAACTAAAAAACAAAGTAAAGTCAAAATTAAAATATTAATTACACTTGTTATTCTATGCGAGATAGAAACTAGAGAAGAAACATGCCAGTTATATATTTGTATATGCGGAGATAATGGATTTTTATCTGTCATGCAGATTTTTTTTAATTAAATCTTCTGCAATTTCAACTGCATTTAATGCAGCACCTTTAAGCAAATTATCTGAAACTATCCATAGATTCACAGTATTAGATTGCGAATCATCTTGTCTGATTCTTGAAATAAACGTTTCGAATTTATTTTCTGCTTCAGCAGGTGTAATATATCCTCCATCTTTTTGTTCATCAATAACTTTGCAACCTGGCGATTTAGATAAAATATTTTTTATTTCATCTAAATTAAATTTTTTTTCAAATTCAACATTTGCGCTTATAGAATGAGATACAAGAACAGGTATTCTAACACAAGTAGACGTAATTTTAATTTTTTTATCCAAAATTTTTTGAACCTCATCAGAAGTTTTTTGTTCTTCCTTAGTATAACCATTTTCTAAAAAACTATCGATATGAGGAATGGCATTAAAAGCTATTTGTTTTGTAAAATGTTTAGATTCTATTTTTTTATTACTTAAATAATCTTGAGTCTGAGATAATAGCTCATCCATTGGTGCTTTGCCTGCTCCTGAAACAGATTGATAAGTTGATACAACAATTCTCTTAACTATATATAAATCGTGTAAAGGTTTTAGGGCAACAACAAGAGGTATAACTGAGCAATTTGCATTTGCAATTATATTTTTATTTTTGACATAAGTTAATTCTTCTGAATTTACTTCAGGTACTATTAAAGGAATGTCAGGATCTTTTCGAAAAAATTTAGAGTTATCAATTACTATTGTTTTTTCTGCTGCTTTGTTAGCCCATTTTTCTGCTACAGCACTTCCTGCGGCAAAAAAAGCAATTTTTACTTTTGAAAAATCAAATTTTTCTAAATCTATAACAGTATGCCCTTTACCCTTAAAATTAATTTTTTTACCTGAACTTCTTGAGGAAGCAACTAAAAATAATTCAGAAATTGGAAATTTTTTATTTTCCAAAACTTCTATAATTTTTCTTCCAACATTTCCTGTTGCACCTACTATTGCAATATTCATGATGATTTAGTTATACTAAATGAAAGGTAAATCGCAAACTTTTCCCTCAAAAGTACTATGATTTATTGATATTTTAAAGGTCTGAGAAACTTCATAGTAGGGTTTATCTAACATCGCAATTCCTATTACTTTTTTAAAATGTGGAGAGTATACACCGGACCTAAGTTCTCCTATTTTTAAACCCTTATCATCAACAAGATCTATAGATTTTGATATGCTTATTTCTTTTGTATCAATTATTACACCCATCAGCTTTTTGCTAATGCCCGTTTGTTTAACTTCTTTTAATTTTTCTTTTCCAAGAAAATTGACTTCAGTATCTAAATTTACATATTTATCTAAGCCACACTCAAGTGGGTTATCATTGTTATCCATGTCGTTTCCATAAGATAGCAAGGCACTTTCAATTCTCTCAATTAAATTTGGACATCCCGGTTTGACATTAAATTCTTTTCCAACTTCAAATAATTTATCGTATAAAGCTAGACCAGATTTTGTATTTTCAACATAAATCTCGTAACCACCTTGTTTTGACCAGCCTGATCTTGCAATCAAATGTTTTGCTTCAGAAAATTCAAAATAATCGAAACCAAAAAATTTCATTTCAATAATTTTTTTTCCAAATATTTTTTCCATAAGTTTATAGGATTTTGGGCCTTGTACCGCTAATATATCAACGTTTGGTTCAAATATTTTAACATCGAACTTGTTTCCTATTGCTAATCCTTTTGCAAATAAAATTACATCGGAGTCCGCAATTGAAATCCACCATCTTTCTTCACCAAGTTTTAGAATTACTGGATCATTTATTAAACCTGCTTTGTCATCTATAATTGGACAATAATAGCATCTTCCTACTTTGGATTTTGATAGATCTCTGCATGTCATTAGTTGTACTAATTTTCCTGAATCTTTCCCAGAGATTTCAACTTGTCTTTCTCCAGCAACATCCCAAACTTGTACATTTTCTTTTAGATGATGATAGGAATCTTCTAAAGATCCAAATGCCGCTGGCAAAAGCATATGATTATAAGATGTGTAAGCAGTCACACCCTGCTTTTCAATTCTTGAAGTGTAAGGTGTGCTTCTAAGTCTTCTAGATCTTGCTATAGAATAATTTTTCATATTTTAAATATTATTTATTCTTTAGCCTTTTTTCTTAGTTCAAATTTCTGAATTTTACCTGTTGATGTTTTTGGGAGTTCACAAAACTCAATTTTTTTAGGAACTTTAAAACCTGCTAAAGTTTCCTTACAAAAACTTATTAATTCTTCTTCAGTTACATTTTTATCTTTAACTTTTTCAATGAATGCACAAGGAACTTCTCCCCATTTTTCATCTGGTTTTGCAACAACTGCAGCAATAGATACACCTGGATGCTTAGCTAAAGTATTTTCAATTTCAATTGAAGAAATATTTTCACCACCTGATATTATTATATCTTTAGATCTGTCTTTTATTTTTATGTAACCGTCTGGATTTGTAACTGCCAAATCGCCAGAATGAAACCAACCATTAGACATTGCTTTTTCTGTCGCTTCTTTGTCTTTAAAATAGCCCTTCATTACGATATTGCCCCTAATCATGATTTCTCCAATTGTTTTTCCATCCATTGGAACGGGTTTCATTGTTTCGGGATCCATAACCATAGCATCTTCAGTATTTGGGTACCTTACTCCTTGTCTAGCTTTTATTTCGTTTTTTTTATCCTCATCGTAAGAATTCCATTCGTCATTCCATGCACATTGTAAAATATGTCCATAAGTTTCTGTAAGTCCATAAACATGCATTACATCAAATCCTAAAGCTTCCATTTTTTTGAATATTATACTTGGAGGAGGCGCACCTGCTGTCAAAACATAAACTTTATGCTTTAATTTTTTTCTATTAGACTCTGCTGCTCCTGTTATCATATTTAAAACAATTGGGGCACCACCAAAATGTGTAATTTTATGTTTTTCTATTAATTCGAATATTTTTTTTATATCTATTGCTCTTAGACATATTGTTTTTCCATTTAACATTGGAATTGTCCATGGGTAGCACCACCCATTACAATGAAACATTGGTACAACTGTTAAAAAATTTAATCTGTTCGGCATGTTCCATGCCACTGCACTGCCAGTGGACATCAAATATGAACCTCTATGATGATAAACAACACCTTTAGGATTTCCAGTTGTTCCTGAGGTATAACTTAGAGAGATTGCTTGCCATTCATCTTTTGGCCTTTTCCAAATATAGTTATCATCTCCAGAATTTAAAAAATCTTCATATTCTTTATCACCAATTTTTTTTAATGCAGATTGATCTGCAAAATTATCCTGAATATCTATAATTATTGGTTTTGATTTGATTTGACTTAACGCCTTTTCAATAACTGAATGAAGTTGTCTATCTACAATTAAAACCTTTGCTTCACTGTGTTCTAAAATATATGCAACAGTTTTTGCATCTACTCTGCTATTAATCGTATTTAATACTGCTCCGGCCATTGGAACTGAATAATGAGCTTCAAAAATTTCAGGAGTATTAAACGCCATTACAGATACCGTATCGCCTTCACCGATACCAATTTTCTCTAAAGCACTAGCAAACTTTGTACATCTTTTATATACTTCGGTCCAAGTGTAACTTCTGCTTTCATATACCAAAGCTTCATAGTTCGGATAAATGTCTTTTGCTCTTTCCAAAAAACTTAATGGTGTTAGTGGAACAAAATTTGCATCATTTTTATCAAGATTTGTTTCGTAATGATTCATATTATTTAAATTTAAAATTCATTATGTATTCACTTCCTGTAGCGGCAGTTTTAAAATGATTTTCCATCCTTGGCAACACTCTTTTAAAATAAAATTTTGCAGTTTGAATTTTATCTTCATAAAATCCTTTATTACTATCATAATCTCTAAAGCTAACCTCCAAAACTTTTATCCATGCATGTGCTATAGAAACAAATCCCAATGCTTTCAAATAATCATTACATGCAGCGCTGGCGTCATCTTTAGAGTTTTGTAATTTTTCTTTGATCCATAATGTAAAATTATTTAGTATTTCTATGTGAACATTTAAATCTTTAACAAAAGGTTTGATTTTTTCGTCTTTAATATTGCAGTCATTTTGAATCATATTTAAATATTTATCAATTATATCGCCATTTTTATTAACTAATTTTCTAAATACTAAATCTGCAGCCTGAACAGAGTTTGTTCCTTCGTAAATTGGAGTAATTCTATTGTCTCTATATAATTGTTCAATACCTTGATCTTTTGTATAACCATAGCCTCCATAAACTTGCATTGCATCACTTGTTATTTCCATTCCTAAATCTGTAAACATTGTTTTAACTACAGGAGTCATTAAAGAAACAAAATCTGATGCTTCTTGCCTAACTTTTTCATCATTATGATTAAGACTAACTTCTGTTTGTTGTGACAGCCAAAAACAAAGTGCTCTTTCTCCTTCAATTATTGATTTCATATTTAGTAAAGATTTTCTAATGTCTGCATGATCAATTATATAATCAGCACCATTAGTAGATTTGCTGTTATTTTTTTTTCCCTGTTTCCTTTCTTTTGCATAACTTACTGAATTTTGATAAGCAATTTCTGAAATACCTAGGCCTTGTATTCCAACAACAATTCTCTCTAAATTCATCATTGTAAACATAGCATTAAGTCCTTTATTTTTTGGTCCAATCATATAACCAACTGCATCATCAAAGTTTAATACACATGTTGCAGATCCCTTGATTCCCATTTTGCTTTCTATCGATCCTGTAGAAATTCCATTTTTAGATCCTATTGATCCATCATCGTTAACTTTAAACTTAGGGACCAAAAACAAACTTATTCCTTTTGTACCTTTTGGAGAGTCGGTTGCCCTTGCTATAACTAAATGAATAATGTTTTCTGTTAAGTCATGGTCTCCTGAAGTAATAAATATTTTCTGACCATTTAATTTGAATGTTCCATCAGGTTGTTTCTCCGCCTTTGTTTTTAATAATCCTAAATCTGTTCCACAAACTGGTTCCGTTAAGCACATTGTTCCGCTCCATTTTCCTTCAACCATTTTTGGCAAATATTTATTTTTTATTTCTTCAGTTGCATGATGATGAATGCAATTGTATGCTCCTATACTTAATTCGCTATATAGCTTAAACGATAGACTTGCAGACGAAAGCATTTCTTCAAAAAAAGCACTAACTGTTTTTGGCATACCTTGTCCTCCATATTTAGGATCACAAGAAAGCGATGTCCATCCATCTTCTATAAATTTAGCATAAGCTTCTTTATATCCAGGAGGAGTTCTTACAACTCCATTTTCTAAAATAGTTGGATTTTCATCTCCAGATTTAGCTAAAGGTAAAATTATATTTTCATTAATTTTGGCAGCTTCATCAAGTATATTTTTTACTAATTCAGAATTGACATCTTTATATTTTTCAATTTCATTATAATTTTTATTATTTCTTAACTTGTCGAAAAGAAACATCATATCATCAACTGGTGCAGTATAATTTGGCATTTTAAAACTTTAAAATAAATGATTAATTATTGCAATTTTGAAATTATCGCATCACCCATTTGTGATGTGGATATTTCTTTTTTACCTTTAGAAATAATATCTCTTGTTCTTAAACCTTCGTCTAAAACGTCTTGAACAGCTTTTTCTAAGGCATTTGCTTCTTTATCTAAATTAAGAGAATATTTTAAAGCCATAGCAAAACTTAATATCGTTGCTATAGGATTTGCAATTCCTTTGCCAGCAATATCTGGGGCAGATCCATGAATTGGCTCATACATAGCTCTCATTTGCCCTTCTTTATTTTTTGCACCTAAAGATGCAGAAGGAAGAAGACCTAAAGAACCGGTCAACATAGATGCTTGGTCTGAAAGCATATCGCCAAATAAATTATCTGTAACAATTACATCAAATTGCTTTGGATTCCTTAAAAGTTGCATTGCACAATTATCCGCGAGCATATGATTAAGTTCAACATCTTTAAATTCTTTATCGTGGAGATCTTGAACCTCTTCCTTCCAAAGTAATCCCGCTTCCATGACATTTGATTTTTCACATGAAGTAACTTTATTTTGTCTTTTTTTTGCTAGATCAAAAGCTACTCTAGCAACCCTTTGTATCTCACTTGTTGTGTAAGTATGTGTATTAATTCCTTTTCTTTCACCATTGTCTATTGGCTTAATACCTCTCGGCTCTCCAAAATAAATCCCTCCAGTAAGTTCTCTCACTATCATAATATCTAAACCTGAGACAACTTCTGGCTTTAAAGTAGATGCTTCAACTAGTTGTTTAAAACATATAGCGGGCCTTAAATTGGCAAATAGCTTAAGCTCTTTTCTTAATTTTAATAAAGCTCTTTCTGGTTTTTTTGAAAATTCAACATTATCCCACTTTGGACCACCAACAGCACCTAAAATTACAGCTTCACATTCCAATGCTTTATAAAAAACTTCATCAGTTATTGGTGTTCCATGTTTATCATAAGAAATACCGCCTGCTAAACCTTCTTCTATTTCAAAATCCAATGATTTATTTTTATTAAACCATTGAATAATTTTTTTTACCTCACCAATAACTTCTGGTCCAATACCATCTCCTGGTAACAGTAAAAATTTTCTTTTTTTTATTTTAATCATTAAATATCCATGGCTTTAAATTTTTTAAATTATTTTCAAAACATATGATTTTATCTGTTTTCTCTAGAGATAATGCAATATCATCTAAACCTTCTAACAAACATTTTTTTTTAAATGAATCTAATTCAAATTTAATTTCATTATTTCCAAAAATAATTTTTTGACTCTCTAAATTAACTTCAATTTCTTCTTTTCTATTAGAATACTCAGAAATTGCTTTTATCTTTTCTTCATCTAGAACTATTGGTAAGATTCCATTTTTAAAACAATTATTATAAAAAATATCTGCATAACTTGAACTAATTACACACGTAATCCCAAAATCTAATAATGCCCAAGGTGCATGCTCTCTTGAAGAACCACATCCAAAATTTTTACCTGTTATTAAAATCCTAGATTTATTGAATGGTTCCTGATTTAAAATGAAATCTTTTATAAAGCTTCCCTGATCATCATATCTCATCTCAAAAAATAAATTTTTACCAAGACCAGTTCTTTTTATTGTTTTAAGAAATTGCTTCGGAATTATCATGTCCGTATCAATATTTATTATTGGTAAATATGCGGGGATACTTTTTAATTTATTAAATCTTTGCATTAGTTTTGATACTTTCTAACATCGTCTAAATTTCCTGAAATTGCAGCGGCCGCAGCCATTCCTGGACTAACTAAATGTGTCCTTCCACCTCTTCCTTGTCTGCCTTCAAAATTTCTATTCGAAGTAGATGCGCACCTCTCTCCGGGTTTTAACTTATCAGCATTCATTGCTAAACACATTGAACAACCTGGCTCTCTCCATTCAAAACCTGAATTTATGAAAATTTTATCTAGTCCTTCTTGTTCTGCTTGTTGTTTAACCAAGCCTGAACCAGGAACCACCATTGCATTAACATGATTTGCAACTTTTTTATCTTTTAAAATTTTTGCTGCTTCTCTTAAATCTTCAATTCTTCCATTTGTGCAACTGCCTATAAAAACTTTATCTATCTTTATATCTTTTATCTTTGTATTAGGATTTAAACCCATATATTTTAATGATCTTTCAATTGAATTTTTCTTATCTGGATCTGTTTCATTTTCTGGGCTTGGAACATTTTGATCTATAGTTAATACATCTTGTGGTGATGTTCCCCAAGTTACCATTGGTTTAATATCTTTTCCATCCAAGCTAACTTCTTTATCAAATTGCGCTTCCTTATCTGATTTTAAAGTATTCCAATATTCTAAAGCTTTTTCCCAATTTTCTTTTTTTGGTGACATCGGTTTATCTTTTAAATAATCAAAAACTTTTTGATCAGGTTCAATTAATCCAGCTCTAGCTCCACCTTCAATAGTCATATTGCATATGGTCATTCTATTTTCTACACTTAACGAAGATATCAAGTTTCCAGCATACTCAATCACATAACCAGTTCCACCTGCCGTTCCTATTTTTCCAATAATTTGTAAAATTACATCTTTGGAAGTCACCCCAATAGGCAAATTTCCATTAACATTAATTCTAAAATTTTTAGATTTTTTTTGAACCAAAGTTTGAGTAGCTAAAACATGTTCTACTTCTGATGTTCCAATACCAAAAGCTAATGCTCCAAACGCACCATGTGTTGCTGTATGACTGTCTCCACATACAATTATGGTTCCTGGTTGAGTAAAACCTTGTTCTGGTCCAATAATGTGTACAATACCTTGTCTTTTGTCATTCATTCCAAAAACTTGGATACCAAATTCTCTACAGTTATTGTCTAGTGTATCAACTTGTATTTTTGACTCTTCATCTGAAATTCCTTTTGATCTATCGGTTGTAGGAACATTATGATCTGCAACAGCTAAAGTAAGACTTGGTTGTCTTACTTTTCTTTTTGAATTTCTTAATCCTTCAAAGGCTTGTGGACTAGTAACTTCATGTATTAAATGTCTATCAACAAATAATAAAGAAGTTCCATCTTCTTGCTGATGAACAAGATGCTCATTCCATATTTTATCGTAAAGGGTCTTAGACATTTAGAAAAAGATTATTTCTTTTCTTCTTTTTTTTTGGGATTTTCTTTCTTTGGTTCTTCTTTTTTATTTGGCTCAGCTTCTTTTTTTGGTTTAGCTTCTGTTTTTGGAGCTTCTACTTTTGGTTTAGCTTCTGTTTTTGGAGCTTCTACTTTTGGTTTAGCTTCTGTGGTTGGTTTAGCTTCTGCCTTAATATTTTCATTTTCTGGAACAGCTAAATTTTCTTCTGTTACTTCTTGAACTTTTGTTTCTAAGTCAATTCCAATTTTCTTTTTAATTTTTTCTGAAATTCTTGCAGATTTACCTGTTCTATCCCTTAAATAATAAAGTTTAGCTCTTCTTACTTGGCCAGATCTAATTACTTTTATTGTGCTGACAGCTGGACTATAAAGCGCAAAAGTTCTTTCTACTCCTTCACCAAAAGAAATTTTTCTTACTGTAAATGAAGAATTTATATCTCTATTTTTTTTTGCAATACAAACACCCTCAAAATATTGAATTCTATCTCTTTTTCCCTCGGTAATTTTAACTCCAACCTTAATTATATCTCCAGGAAAAAATTCAGGATGTTTTTTTTGAGCTATTACTTCCTTTACTTTTGATTTATTTATTTCTTCTATATTTTTCATTTCTCTAATTTTTTTTGTTATGTTTCTGCCACAAATCTGGTCTACGGTCGCGTGTTATAGCCTCAGATTGAGATAAACGCCAGTCTTTAATTTTAGCATGATCTCCTGATAATAAGACCTCTGGAACCTTATTTTCCTGCCAAATTTGAGGTTTTGTGTATTGAGGATATTCCAAAAGTCCGTCTTGAAAACTTTCATCAACTATGGAGTCTTTATTTCCTAAAACTCCAGGTAATAATCTTAGAACACTATCTAAAACTATATAGGAAGCAGTTTCACCACCAGATATAATATAATCTCCTATACTTATTTCTTCGATATTTCTATTATCAAGAACTCTTTGATCAACTCCTTCGAAATGACCACATAAAATATTCAAACATTTTTCATTTGATATTTTTTTTGCAATATCTTGACTCAGTAGTTTTCCTCTTGGACTTAAATAATATACTTTCTCATTTGTTTCCAAATTTTTGTCTAATGAGTTGGCAATTACATCTGCTCGCATTACCATTCCTGACCCACCTCCATAAGGTGTATCATCGACTGTTTTATGCTTATCCTCTGTATAATCTCTAATATTAATAACACTCATATCCCAAATTTTTTTCTCAATTGCTTTTCCATAAATACCTTTTTCAAAAGGTCCTGGAAAAAATTCTGGATATAAAGTGAAAATTTTAACTTTAAACATTTTTTTTATTCTTTTTTTGCTTCTTCCTTTTTAGCTTCTGCTGCTGGTTTTGCTTCTTCCTTTTTAGCTTCTGCTGCTGGTTTTGCTTCTGCAGCATTCTCTTTGGGAGCTTCTTCTTTTTTTCGATCTTTTTTAGCAATAGCTTTGTTGGGATTATTCCCTGCAGCTGGCATTGGAATAAAATTGTTTTCTCCTAATATTCTAGCAACTCTAGTTGTAGGTTGTGCTCCCTGGCTGAGCCAATATTTTATTCTTTCGCTCTCTAATCCTATTCTTTCCTTCTTCTCTTTTGGTAATAGAGGATTAAAAAAGCCTAATTTTTCAATAAATCTTCCATCTCTTGCAAATTTACTTTCTGCAACAACGATTTTATATACAGGTCTTTTTTTTGTTCCTCCTCTTGACAATCTAAGTTTTAACATTTGTTCTCCTTTTTATTTTAATTGATTAAAAAGTTCTGGCGGTATTCCTTTGTCTGCCATTCCTTTTGTATTTCCTTTGGACATCTTTTTCATCATTTCAGACATCATTTTAAATTGTTTTAACAATTTATTGATAGTGGCTATGTCAGTTCCTGAGCCATTAGCAATTCTTTTTTTTCTAGAGCCATCAATAATTTTTGGGTTTGCTCTTTCTTTCTTAGTCATGGATAAAATTATTGCTTCATTTTTTGAAATTATTTTTTCATCAACTCCCGCTTGATCCATTTGAGATTTAATTTTTGAAACTCCAGGTAAAAATGACATAATTCCTTCTATGCCTCCCATTTTTTTCATTTGCTTTAGTTGGGATAAATAATCTTCAAGAGTAAATTGTCCTTTACTTAAATTTTCCTCGGTCTTTTTAATATTTTCCTGATCAAGATCTTCGGAAGCTTTCTCAACAAGAGAAACGATATCTCCCATTCCTAAAATTCTATTTGCTATTCTGTCCGGGTGAAATACTTCAAGGTTTTCTATTTTTTCTCCAATTCCTAAAAATTTGATTGGTACTTGTGCAACATATTTCATACTTAATGCTGCTCCACCTCTACCATCACCGTCTGATCTAGTTAAAATAATTCCAGTTAAATTAACTGTATTTTTAAATTCTTTTGCTACATTTGCTGCAACTTGTCCTGTTAAAGAGTCTGCAACTAACATTACTTCTGCTGGATTGATTATACCTTCAATCTGCTTTATCTCACTCATCATTTGCAAATCAATTTGTGTTCTACCGGCAGTATCAAATAAAATTACATCACTTCCGTTGAGTTTTGCGGCATTAATTGCTCTTTGACAAATATCAGCTGGCAACTGTCCTTCAATTACTGGAAGAGTATTTATATTATTTTGTTCACCTAAAAGTCTTAATTGTTCTTGGGCTGCCGGTCTGTATATGTCTAAACTGACCATCATTATTTTTTTTTTCTTATTTTTTTCTAAATAACTTGCAAGTTTAGCTGTGGATGTAGTTTTTCCAGAGCCTTGAAGTCCAACCATCATAACTGTGACTGGTGGCACGGCATTTAAATTTATTTCTATATTTTTTTCTCCTAAAAGATTAACAAGCTCATCATAAACAATTTTGACAACCATTTGGCCTGGGGATGTTGATCTGACTATTTCTTGCCCAAGTGCCTTGGGTTTAACTTTTTCTACGAATTCTTTAGCTACATCTAGAGACACGTCTGCTTCCAATAAAGCCTGCCTAATGCCTCTCAGTCCTTCATCTACTTGTGCCTCATTTAAAGAAGGGGCTTTTTTCAGAGAAGAAAAAATTTCTTCGAATTTATTAGTTAAATTTTCAAACATATTTTTACACAGCAGCAATCGCACCAGTGGGCGAACCCTCGCAGACTGGTGTCGATCTCTTTGTTGCCAAAGACACCGCAAAATGCTGTATTTGCGGAAATTGCGATAACCTATAATAGAGGTTCAAAATGTCAACAAATAAGATAAATATTAAAATATATGGAATTTAATGCATTTAAGATGGATGGTTTGGGAAATGATTTTGTTATCATTGATCAAAGAACAAAAACTATAAATTTAAGCAAAGAGAATATTATAAAAATTTGTAGTAGAGATTTTATTGGCTGTGATCAGTTAATTTATATTCATAAAAATAATGATAATAAAGATAAACTTACATTCTATAACTCAGACGGAAGTATTTCTGGAGCATGTGGAAATGGCACAAGATGTGTAGCTAAACTATTATCAAAAGAATATAAAAATCAAGAAATAGATTTAGAGACATCATCGGGAATTTTACATTCATCAATACTAGAAGAAAATGTAGTTGAAACCAACATAGGCAAACCTACAATGAAATGGAACGAAATTCCTTTAATTAAAGCTTTGAACACCAAAGATTTACAAATATCAATAAGGGATATTAACGAAAATAATTTTGCTGGAGGTATAGCAGTTAATGTTGGCAATCCCCATATAATCTTTTTTGTTGAAAATAATGAAAACTTTGAAATAGAAAATATTGGGCCAAAGATCGAACAACATAAATATTTTCCAGAAAAATGTAATGTGACTATAGCAACAATTAAAAACAATAATTTAATAAATGTTAAAGTTTGGGAAAGAGGAGCGGGGTTAACAAAAGCATGCGGAACTGCGGCCTGCGCAACAGCTTATGCAGGCCTTATTACTGAAAAAACATCTGACAATGTAGATATAAAATTTACTACTGGAATATTATCAATCAGAATTGATAAAGATAATTCAATTTTTATGAAGGGTCCAGTTTCTAATATAGAAGAAATAAAAGTAAATTTATAATGGGTATATTTGAAAAATTTAAGTTTGGATTTCAAAAAAGTGCTTCAAATTTGGCATCTGGACTAAAAGAAATTATTATTAAAAAGGAGATAGATGATAAAACTTTAGATAAAATTGAAGATTTTTTAATTTCTTCTGATGTTGGTGTAGATGCGGCTGCTGAAATAAAAGATATAATTTCTCAAAAAAAAATTGACCCTGGTAAAGATGTTTTTAATGAAGTTAATAACTTATTAAAAAATTATATTCTAGATTTAATGAAACCATTGGAAAGAAAAGATTTTTTTATTGTGAAAGATCAATTAAATATAATTTTAGTTTCTGGTGTCAATGGAGTAGGTAAGACAACATCTATAGGAAAGATTGGAAAAAAATTAAAAGAAAATAATAGCAAAGTATTATTCTCTGCCTGTGATACATTTAGAGCAGCTGCTATTGATCAACTTGAAAAATGGGCACATAAAATTAACGTAGAAATAGTTAAATCAAATCCAGGTTCAGATCCTGCATCTGTTGCTTATAAATCTTTAGAAGAAGCTAAAAAAAATAACTACAATCAAGTAATTATTGATACAGCTGGTCGATTGCAGAATAAAAAAAATCTTATGGAAGAATATAAAAAAATTGCAAAAGTTATAAAAAAATTTGATGATAATGCTCCACATGAAGTGTTATTGGTTTTAGATGCAACATCGGGTCAGAATGTTATTAATCAGATTGAAGAATTTAATAAAATTATTCCTTTAACTGGAATAATAATGACAAAATTGGATGGTACAGCAAAAGGTGGCATTCTTATTGCTGCTGCAAAGAAATTTAAAATACCTATTGTTGCTCTTGGACTTGGAGAAAAAGAGGATGATCTTGAATTATTTGACTCAGAAATTTTTTCTAATTCTTTTATAAGTTCTAATTAATTAAATTAGTTGAAATTAAAGGTTTATAAATTTTACAGTTGAGAGTGCTTGAAGTGTCTTTAAAACCACAATTTTTAACATATGAAGAAATTATGAAACTAATTTTTCCTTTTTCTTTTATTTTACTTATTTTTTTTAAAGCAATATCAAATTTCAAATTTTCAAAAAAATTTTTATTGGCACTAACTAAAATTAAAGTGTTGTTATCTTCCATTAGATAATATGCAAAATCTTCTGGGAAAACTGGATAGTCATAATTTTGGGATAATTTTTTTACATATGAAGGAAACCATTCGTATGTAATTAAGGGTTCATCAGTTTTTAATTTATGGTTATATATATATAAGTCTTGAGGATAATCGGTTATATAATTATAACTCTCTCCTCTTGACAAAATAGCCTTATCTCTAGTCTTAAAATACAAAGTAAAATCTTTATTGTAAGAGTCCATTTTACCTATAAAAAAATATTCATCTTCGTTATGTTTGGAATCTGAAAAAGCAATATTAAAAGTAAAAAATAAAAAAATAATTAAATACCTCATATAAAATTTTAAATGTTATTAATGTAAATGGTTTGTTGAAATTGTGTCTACTTTAAGCTCAATATAAAACTTCTAATTGAATTAATTAATTCTTCATTAAAATCCACCATATGATCATCGTTATCTATAAAATAATTATATTTTGGATTATTTGCTTTTTTAAATAATTCTTGACCCATTTCAAATGGTACTATTTTATCTTCTCTTCCATGTAAAATTAGTATTGGTGAAAAAACTTTCTTTATTTTTTTATCCGTTTCATATTTATCTTTCAATAATAATCCAGTTGGTGCCCAAGGATAATATTTTTTTGACAGTTTTATCATCGATGTAAAGGGTGACTCTAAGATAACACCTGCAAATTTATGATCTTTAGCAAGATCTATCGCAACTGCAGTTCCTAAAGACTCTCCATACAGAATAATATTTTTATCACTTATGTTATTTAAATTTAACCAATATTTAGCAGCTCTTGCATCTTTATATATTCCTAACTCAGTTGGAATTCCTTCATTTCCACTAAATCCTCTATACGCTACTATTAAATAATTTAAATTTAATTTAGACAAATCATTTAACTTATAAATTCTATTTTCTAAATTGCCTGCATTTCCATGGAAAAATAATAGAGTTTTGAAATTTTCGTTTTTTTTAAAATACCAGGAAGTGAGCTCATTATCTGATGAAATTTTTATTTCTTTAATTTTATGATTTAATTTATTTTCATCTAAAAAATTATTTTCACTAGGATGATACATTAAAGATCTTTGTGCAAAATAAATTACAGTTAAGATTATAAAATAAATTAAAATTAAGGATAAAAAAATATACCCAACACTCATCTTATTTATTTTCATGTAAATTTTTACTATTTTTAATAAAATATAAATAACAAACGATACAAATTAATAAATATACAAAAAATGATATTTGGAAGCTTTGTGTTTCTGATTTTCCCAAATATTGTGATAAATCAATAATCAAACCTATTCCCCACTGCATAATAAAAGTACCTAAAAAAATAAGTAAATTAAATGATGTAAGTGATTTACCCGCTAGACTAGTTGGAAAACGCATAGCCACTGCAGGCTGAGTAAGTGTTAAGACAATTGAAGTAAATATATAAATTATAAAATGCATTGCTCCTGCATTTTCACCTGAAATAATAATGACAAACAAAGATAAATAACTAATTGGTAATCCAAATTTCATTAATTTCATTGCGTCTATGCCTAAATTATTAATTTTAGGCAAAATATAACCCCAAATAAAAAATGCTATTAACATGGTCATATTTATCCAAAAAAGACCTGTTGCACTCTCTAAAGGTTCATAGCCAGCAACCCTAACCATCCATGGACCGGCCCATAAAGTTTGAACTGCCATGATTCCTCCATAGTTAAATAGTCCAAGAGGAATAGTGCTTCTAAAAAATTTATTTTTCCAAACGTCTGCTAAAGATCCAATATTTTTTTCATTATTATTTTCTTCTTTTTTTTTCCATTGTGGAATAAAAAGTAAAGTTAAAATTATAACAAAAAATATTAAAATAGTTATTCCTCCAAAAATCCATCTCCATCCAATAACAGGTAATAAAATTTGGACTGGCAGTGTTGAAAAAACAAATCCTGTCGAAGCTATCATTAGCATCCATGAATTACTTCTTTGCTGATATTCATCGGCAAACCAAATTCTATATCCAGTTAAAGGACCCATCAAACATGCACTAACTCCAATTCCAATTAAAATTCTTGATATAAGTAAACCAGCAAAGTTTTGAGCTAAAGCAAAAGCTGCTGTACCAATTATTGCAATTAATAAAAATGAAGAAACAATCTTTTTAGGTCCATGCCTATCAAGTAAATATCCAAGAGGTATTTGCATTGACGCAAATCCTAAAAAATATCCTCCAGCTAAAAGTCCTAAATCTCCAGCTAGTAAATTAAACTCTGAGGTTAATAATGGTGATAAAGTTGCGGTAATTGCTCTTAAAAGGCAAGATATAAAATATCCACAAGCAAATACAGAAAAAATTATAACCGCTTTTTTAATCGGTAAGATATTTTTTTCCATTAATTTATATTAAAAGTTTAAAGATATATCTCGATGTACAGAATTACATTTTGCAACAAGCTTGGCCTGATCTTTGGTTAAACGTGACTGGAGCCTTAAACCTATATTATGTTTTATTACTAAATTATATTTTTCAATTGCTGGCATTAAATTTACTGAAGCATCTTTTCTCCAATTCAACTCTTTATCAAACAACGTAAATACTTCTGAGCCTGTATCAGCAATCTTGTTAGCATCTATTTCTTCACTATCAATTGAAGAGTATAAATCGTCTAGTCTATTTGCAAGTTCCTCTGTTCCTGAAATTTCACCAAGTTTTTCAAAGAGATTATCAATCATTGAAAGTGAATTCTGATAATCTTCATTAGTTATATTTTTCTTTAAATTGCTAATGACTGGAGCAAGTTCACTTAACTTGTCATGATCAATTATAAATAAAGCAATTTGATCTAAATTATCATATGCTTCATCAACATTTTTTCTATATCTTTTTGTCTGCGTATTTTTTGCTTTATTGATAATTTCAAATTCTTTATTTTTAGATTTCCAATTTTCAGGTATTTGTTTAGTAATATCTTCAATTTTTAATTTATAATCTTCAATCTTTAACTCAATTTTATTTTTATCAGCTACATTATCTTTGTCTAAATTTCTAATTTCAGATTCTAATTTTTCTATTCTGTTACTTAATTTTCTAATTTTTTTCTCTTTTTTTCTTACGCCAAAATGAAGATCTCTATAATCTTGAACAAATAAATTGTATTCTTTTTCAGTTTTTTGAAGTTTTTTAACTAAAGCAAAAGTTCCTAATGCATTATCAAAATGTTCCTCAAAAATATCCATTTTATCGTTGGGAAGATTAGTAGGTACTGATTTTTGAAACTCTAAGATGGCAGCTCTAATATTTTGTTCATTATTATTATAAATCTCAAACTTATATTCTTGCAAACAATGTTGTAGCTTAGGATTCATTGGTGGAGGAGCTACATCAGATGTTAAGTATGTTCTTGCTGGTAAATAGTTTACTAAACTTGGATAAAAACCTACAATTCCAAGTCCTATTAATTGCAAAATTATAAATGGAACAACACCTTTCCAAATATTTAAAGTTGTAACGTACTTAGGAGCAACACCTTTTAAATAAAACAAAGCAAAACCAAATGGAGGGGTTAAAAAAGAAGTTTGTAAATTTACACCAATCATTACACCTAACCAAATAGCGCTAACGTTAGCGCCAGTTTCAGCTAACAATATTGGTGCAACGATAGGAACAACAACAACAGCAATTTCTATAAAATCTAAGAAAAATCCTAACAAAAATATTACTGTCATAACGACAATAAACTGTATCCAAAATCCCCCTGGTAAATCTAGTAAAAATTCTCTTACTAATTCTTCTCCTCCAAAAGCTCTAAAGCCCGAGGTTAACATTGCTGCTCCTAGAAGAATTATAAATACCATCGAAGTAGTTACACAGGTTTCTGTAACAACTTCTTTTAAAACATTATCAACCTTATAAGCTCTCCAAAAACTCCAGGAAAGTCCAATTAAGAAAGTAATGGTAAAAAAAGCAGTTATTAGAATTGCAGTGAAATTTCTAGTTTCTAAAGCTTTAACGTTTAAATTATAATTATTTGAAATTATAAAAATAGGAATTATAGATATTATGGTTATTATTAATGGATAAAAAGCATCCTTTTTTCCTTGGTGAAGACGATAACCTGCCATCAAAGTTGCTCCTATAGCTCCAATGGAACCAGCTTGGTTTACAGTTGCTATACCCATTAATATAGATCCAAGAACTGCAAAAATTAATGCGAGTGGAGGGATTATTACCATAACAACTTTTGTCCAAAATTTAATATCTAGTTCACCTTTAAAAGGAACTGGTGGAGCTGCTTTTGGATTTAATCTTGCATATATAAAAACATAAATCATATACAGCCCAACTAATACTAGGCCTGGTAGTAATGCTCCAAGAAACATATCTCCAGCACTTGTTGATCCTACTCTTAATTCACCAGGCATATTAAACTCTCCAGTGATTAATTTATAATCTGTTTGTCTAATTGTATTTGCTACGTCAGCAGCACTTGCTAACTGATCTGCTATAATAATTAAAACAATTGATGGAGGTATTATTTGACCTAATGTTCCTGAAGAACATACAATTCCACTTGCAAGACTTCTGTCATATTTATTATTTAACATTGTTGGTAATGAAATAAGACCCATGGCAATTACTGTTGCTCCAACTATACCTGTAGTTGCTGCAAGCAATGCGCCAACAAAAATTACTGAAATACCTAATCCACCTGGGATAGGACCAAATAACTGTCCCATCGTTACCAAAAGATCTTCTGCAATTTTAGATTTTTGCAACATTATACCCATAAAAATGAACAGAGGTATTGCAATTAAAGTATCGGTTTCTACATCCCAATAGTTGCTCCGGAAATTAGTAATACCTGCTGTTAACCATTCTATAGGTCCATCAGTTGCAAAATATGCGCTTACATTTCCTTCAAAAAGATATCCAAAAATAGCAGCAAGACCTATTGAAATAATTGCTGAACCCGGTAGTGCAAATGCAACTGGAAAACCAGAAGCTAATGCTGCTATCATTATTAATACAAGTATTGTTAAAAATAGATGTTCCATAATTTAATTTTTTAAAAGTTTATGACTGCTGCTCATAAAATAACTTGTAAATTGGATTAACATAGATACAGCAAATACAGCTAAATATATTGCCATCAAATAAAGTAAATAAAGACCATTTGATCCCTGCTGAGTAATTTCAAAAGAAATAACTGGGCCATTAATAATACTTGCTTTACCTCCCATTCCTAAAAATATAACTATAAGGCAAAGAGGAATTCCTAATACCAATGATCCCATAGAGTTTGTCCAAGCTTTTTTCCGTTCACTAAAACCAGTGTATAAAACATCAACTCTTACATGACCTTCATGCATTAAAGCGTATGCACTAGCAAAAAGATAAAGTGCGGAGTACCAAAAACGAACTAAATCTCCTTGAAAAGCCTGTTCATACTCAAATATAAATCTAGATAGAACAATTGCAAATTCACTAGCAACAACTAAAATTGCCAACCAAATAAATCCTACTGTTCTTGTAAAATATCCAATGACAAATGAAATTAATATTAAAGGAAAATGAACATACGTAATTCTAAAGTTAGGAACAACTAATTTTACTTTTAAATATTCACCTAAAATTGGGCCAGTTAATTTTTCAACAACCATAAATGAAACTATTGCATCTGCAATTCCAACGATCAAAACTGCCCAAAAAGATGAACGAATAATATAAGCAGTAAAATTGGTAAGAATTTTTGCATCAGATTCTAATGTTTGTTTAATGGATTTTAAAACATAAAAAACTACTACAAATAAGGATATAAGGTAAAAAAATAATTGAATAAAAGCAAAAGATAATGTTGATCCTTCTAAAGGTTTGCTTAATTTTTTAAATCCAAATAAACCATATTGTGCAAATAGCTGCTTGATACCAGGCCAGTCAAACCAAACTGTTAAAATATTGTTTACTAAAAAAACAAAAGTAATTGCCAATATTGAATAGCTAAAAATTCTAATTAATATTGGTAAATTATTTTTTGTAACCATAAAACGAAAAAAAATTTTTTTTAAAACCCTCTAAAATAAAGGGCCCTAAATAAAGGGCCCTTATATCAAATTTTAGTCTAACTTTAAGTACTATTTATAGTCCTAAAGCTCTATTTCTTTGTGCAATATATGGTGAGTCGGACAAGTTTGTCCAAGCACCAATTTCTTTACGAGCTTTAACAAAAGCTGCGTGCGTTTTAGCTGCAAGCGCACTATGCTGTTGTACTTCTTCGTAAACTTCTGCAGCACCTTTGGCAAATGCGTCATAAACTTTATCATTAAATTTCTCAAGTTTAACACCATGATCATTTACTAGACGAGCTAATGCAGCACCGTTTTTAGCATTGTACTCAGCCATTGTAATTTCATCAGCCCAAGCACAAGCAGTTTTAATTGTTATTTGATCTGATTTTGTCAAACTTGTAAACCATGATTTGTTTACACCACATGCTAACATCGAACCAGGTTCGTGCATACCAGGATAGTAATAGTATTTAGCAGCTTCATGGAACTTCATAGCTTCATCATTCCAAGGACCTACCCATTCAGTTGCATCAATTGCACCTGAAACAAGGTTTTCATAAATTTGTCCACCAGGAAGTGAAATTGGAGAACCTCCAAGTTTTCCAAGAACTTGTCCGCCTAATCCAGGCATACGCATTTTTAAACCTTTAAAGTCATTAGCTGATCTAATTTTTTTGTTAAACCAACCACCCATTTGTACTCCTGTATTACCAGCAATAAAGCTTTGAGTTCCATAATCATCCGTTAGTTCATCCCAAAGAGCTTGTCCTCCACCATGGTGAATCCAAGCATTTATTTCTGAGTAAGTGAAACCAAATGGACAAGCTGTAAAGTATCCAAAAGCTGGGTGTTTTTTAACCCAGTAGTAGTCGGCAGCATGATACATTTGTGAGTTACCTGAAGCAACTTCATCAAATGAGTCAAATGCTTTTACTCTTTCACCAGAAGCATAATAAGTAACTTGTATACGTCCGTCACTCATGTCTGCTAGTCTTTTTGCAAATCTTTGCGCGCCAGTACCTAGACCAGGAAAATCTCTTGGCCAAGTAGCCACCATTGCAGCTTCAATTCTTTCAGCAGCAACAGCTGGAGCAGCTAAAGATGATGCGGCTACAGCAGCAACACCAGTTGCAGCAGCAGCTTTAAAGAACTTACGTCTTGAAGGAGTTTTCTTCAAAACTTTTTTATCTTTAATCATTTTCTCTCCTCTTTTTGTTAATTAACTAATTAGAGTTAAACACATTATAATGAGAGAGTCCTTTAAAAATTTTACGCAGTAAATAGATTAATAGAAAAATATGATATGAATTAATTAAAATTACAATCTAGAATTGAAACTTTTAATTTAGATCAAAAATTTTTCCTGGATTCATTATATTGTTTGGATCCATACTTCTTTTTATGGATTTCATTGCTGGCAAGTTATCAGGATGTTGTTTTAATAAATAATGTTTTTTTTGTAAACCGATGCCGTGTTCCCCAGTTATTGTTCCTTCTAGCTCTAAAGCTTTTTGAATAAGTTTGTCACTATAATCTCTTATTAGTTTTTGTTTTTCCTCATCATTAGGATCATACAGTATAATAGAGTGAAAATTACCATCTCCAACATGACCAACCATTGGAGCAATTAAACCATTATCTTTAACATGTTTTTCAGCCCAGGAAACACATTCTACAAGTTTTGAAATTGGAACACATATATCTGTTGAATATACTTTCATATTATTACCTAAAGCTTTGACTGAATAATAAACATCATGTCTTGCCTGCCATAACTTGTTTCTTTCTTCAATTGATTCAGCCCATTTAAAATCACCACCTCCATTATTTTTCGATAATTCTTCAACAATTTTTATTGCCTCTTTATTTGACTGTTCACTTCCATGAAATTCAAAAAAAAGAGTTGGAGAAGCTTTTACATTTTCTAATTTAGAATATTTAATACTTATTTCCATTTGATCTTTGTTTAGCATTTCAATTCTTGCAATATTAACTCCATATTGAATTACTTCTTGGGATGTTAAAACTGCCGAGTCTAGATCAGGAAAATAACAAACAGCACTCATAATACTTTCTGGAATTGGAGATAGCCTTAATTGCACTTCAGTTATAATTCCTAGTGTTCCTTCAGAACCAATAAACAAATTAGTTAAATTATATCCTGCAGAAGATTTTTTTGCTCTACCTCCTGTTTTAATAATTTCTCCATTAGCTAAAACAACTGTTAATCCTGTTATTATTGTTCGCATTGTTCCATATTTTACCGCCATAGTTCCTGAAGCAGAAGTTGCTGCCATTCCACCGAGAGCAGCATCAGCGCCTGGATCAATAGGGAAAAAAACTCCATCTTCTCTTAAATATTCATTTAATTGTTTTCTTGTTACGTTCGCTTGAACTCTGCAATCAAAATCAGCTG
The DNA here is from genome assembly GCA_003214525.1 of Pelagibacteraceae bacterium AG-414-M23. Lineage (GTDB taxonomy): Bacteria > Pseudomonadota > Alphaproteobacteria > Pelagibacterales > Pelagibacteraceae > Pelagibacter. The sequence goes on from QCLN01000005.1 coordinate 27,667, forward strand.
CATTAACACTTAAAACTTTATTCATTTTTTCTAAAGAAATTGTAATACCATTTTCATTACCTACTACATTTCCTTCAAGAGAAGTTCCTGTTCCAAATGGAACAGTGGGAATTTTGTGATCATTACATAACTTTAGTATTTTTGAAACTTCTTCATTTGTTTCTGGAAAAACTACCGCTTGGGATAAAACTGGATCATATGTATCCTCGCCTCGAGCATAGTTTGCTCTTGTAGACTCGGACATTGAAAATCTACCATTAAAAATTTTTTTTAATTCTTTTTGTACCTGTTCGTTCATTTTTTTTAAGATAATATAAAATTTATATAATAAAATATACTATATTAACTTAGCATTTTTTTAATATTTTCTAAGGCTTGAGAAATATTATCTTGAGAAGCTGCAAAACTAAATCTTACATGATTCACAGCTTTTTTACCAAAAGATGTACCTGGAATAATTGCTACTCCAGCTTCATGAAGGCATTTTTTTGCAAATTCTTCTCCATTCATTCCGGTTCCTATAACATTTGGAAATGCATAAAATGCTCCACCAGGTAAACTACACTCAATTCCATTAATGCTATTTAGTCCATTAAATATTAATTTTCTTCTTTTAGAAAATTTTTCCATCATAAAATTTATTGGTTCATCTGTACCATCAAGAGCAGAAATTCCTCCAAATTGAATAGCTGCATTTACACATGAATGGTTATTTACACAAAACTTTATAACATGTTCTACCAATTTTTCTGGCCATACTGACCAACCTAATCTCCAACCAGTCATTGAATAGGCTTTGCTCCATCCGTCGAGAACTATTAATCGATCATATAATTCTGGATAATTAAAAAAAGTTGGCATTTTTTTTCCATCAAAAATTTGCCTGCTATAAATTTCATCACTTAAAATTGCAACATTCGGAAATTTTTTTAAACCTTCTGCTAATTTATCTATTTGTTTTTTCTCTGTAAAAGCACCCGAAGGATTATTAGGATTATTTAATATAATTAATCGAGTATTGTTGTTAATTAACGATAATATTTTTTCAGGATTTATTGAAAAATCTTTATTCTCAAGCATATTAATTGGCACTGCTTTTGCTCCAGTATAATTAATCATAGACTCATAAATTGGAAAACCTGGATCTGGATAAATAATTTCAGCTTCTGGTTCGCCAAATAATGTAATTGCATAATACATTGTTGGTTTACCACCAGGCATAATAATTACTCTTTCAGGATCAATATCTACATTGTAAAGTTTTTTTATTTTTCTTGTAACAGCTTGTCTACATTCGATTATTCCATTTGGTAAAACATATCCATGATGACCATCATCTAATGCTTTTTTTGCTGCTTCTACAACGTGTTTTGGCGATTTAAAATCTGGTTGACCTATACTTAAATGAATTATTTTCTTTCCATCTGATTCTAATTTTTTTGCTTCTGCTAGAATTTTAAAAGCCGACTCTGTACCTAATCTTTCAAGGTTTTTTGCAAGTTTCATAATTATTATTTCTTAAAAATAATTTTTGAACTATTTAATTCTTTTAAATTTTTACAGCCCATTAATAACATATTTCTCTCAATTTCTTTTTGCATATTTTGCAATGCACGTTCCACGCCTGCTTGACCGCCTGCTGCAAGAGAAAATAAAAACATTTTTCCAAAACTACAAGCTTTGGCACCTGCTGCAATTGCTTTTAAAACATGAGTTCCTCTTCTAACTCCACCATCTAATATAATTTCTAATTTATCACCAACTGCATCTGAAATTTCTTTAAGTTGATCGAATGGAGATCTTGATCCATCTAATTGTCTTCCACCGTGATTTGAAAGAAATATTGCAGTACATCCAATATCAATTGCTTTTTTTGCATCCTCAACTGACATTACCCCTTTTAACGCAAATGGACCATTCCATTTTTTTATACAGTATTCTGCATCTTGCCAGTTCATTCCTGGATCATACTGTTCGTTCACATATTCTATAACTGATTTAGTTATATTAGTTCCTTTATCAGTTTTATGTTTAACGTTTGAAAGCTCAAATTTTTTATTTGTTAAATAATTAAATACCCAACTTGGTTTTGCTGCAAATTCAAATAAACTTTTTATCGTAAGTTTTGGAGGAGTAGTAAAACCTGTTCTATGATCTCTCTCTCTGTTACCGGCTACTATTGTATCAACTGTCAAACATAAGCCATCAAAGTTTGCTCTTTTACATCTATCAATCAAATCGTCTGTAATAGATTTATCTTTATGAATATAAAGTTGAAATAATTTTGGACCACTTGAAACATTTGCTATCTCTTCAATGGATGATGTGGCCATAGTAGACATACCATACATTGTTCCTAATTTTTCAGCTGCTTTTGCTGAAGCTCTATCTCCTTCTGGGTCGTACAATCTTTGCATAGCTGTAGGAGATAAAAAAATTGGCATACTTATTTTTCTGCCAAAAATTTCTGTTGAAATGTCTGGTTTTCCACCACCAGCTAAAACATTTGGAATTAAATCACACTGATTAAAAGACTCTGTATTTCTTTTTAAGGTTGTTTCATCATCTGAGCCTCCATCAATATAATGAAAAATTGGAGATGGTAATTTTTTTTTTGCTAATTTTCTGAAGTCATCAAAATTATGACAATCATTTAGATTCATACTTTTCTAAACCTTAAATTGTTTCTATTTAAATCACTTATTTTTTTACAGCCCATAAGTTTCATATCTCTCTCGAGTTCAGCCTTGTACTGTCCTAAAGCTCTTTCAACGCCAGCTTGGCCTGCTGCAGCTAGAGCATAAAGATAGAGTCTTCCACCAGAACATGCTTTAGCACCAATAGATAAAGCTTTAAGCATATGAGTTCCTCTTTGGAATCCTCCTTCACAAATAACATCTATTTTATCGCCAACCGCATCTACAATTTCTGCTAATTGATCAAATGGTGATCTTGATCCATCAAGTTGTCTTCCTCCATGATTTGAAACCATTATTCCTGTGCATCCAATATCAACTGCTTTTTTAGCATCCTCAACGCTCATCACTCCTTTAAGTGCAAAATGACCTCCCCATTGAGAACATAATTTTTCAGCATCATTCCAATCCATAGATTGATCCAACATAGTAGAAAAATAATTACCAATAGAAGTATTCGTGCTAGTACCTTCTTTTACATAATCTTGAAGATGGGGTAATTCAAACTTACCTTTTGTTAAATAGTTTATTCCCCACATTGGTTTTGTAGCAAAACTATATAAACTTGATAATGTAAGTTTAGGAGGAGATGTAAACCCAGTCCTAAGATCTCTTTCACGATTTCCTCCCGTTATTGTATCTACTGTCAAAGCCAAAACATCAAACTTTGCTGCCTTTGCTCTTTCCAAACAAGAATCATTTAAACCTCTATCTTTATGAAAATAAAACTGAAACATTTTTGGTGTATCAATTAATGAAGCTATTTCTTCAACACTTACAGTAGCTAAAGCTGAAACTCCAAACATGGTATTAAATTTTTGAGCAGCTTTTCCTACTGCTCTTTCTCCATCATAGTGAAATAATCTTTGTAAAGCAGTTGGCGCACAATAAAAAGGAAGATCAATTTTTTTTCCAAAAATTGTTGTAGATAAATCAATATTTTCAACGCCTCTTAATATATTTGGAACTAAATCAACATCATTGAATGAACTTGTATTTCTTTGATATGTAATTTCATCGTCAGCAGCACCATCTATATAATGAAATATTGGTGAGGGTAATTTTTTTTTCGCTAATTTTCTAAAATCATTAAAATTATGACAATCTTTTAAATTCATATTTATCTTGATTATTTTTTAAAATCTTTTTAAAAAGTTAAACATATAGCTGTTTGCACCTGGATTTTTGCTACCTAAGCTTGCATTGGAAATATGATTATATGAAAAACCCAATTCACTGTTAGAAAATATATCTAAAGATAATTGAACTTCACTTTTAAATTCAACAATATGACCAAGGTCTTTACCTTTACCTTCACCATATAATCCTGGTGTAAAACTTGGAATGATATTTAATTTACCAATTTTATATTGTGCTTGAACGCCAGTATATGCATAAGTTGCACTATCAGCTGTAATCATAAAACCAGTCACAGGTGAAATAGTACCTAAAAAACTTTGTCTTGTAAGATTTTCATTTTGATGTTGGATGCCAAAAAGGCTGGCTTTCTTTCCATCGTCACTGAAATCAAACATGCCAGAATAAAAATTCCACTCATGATCATTAACAATTGCTTTTTTTTCTTCTGCTAATGCATTCGAATTAAAGCAAGTTAAAAACAGTAAAATTACTAACAAATTATTTATATGTTTCATTTTTCTTTTCTATTTATAATTACTTTTCTTGCAATTAAAAAGCCTCCAAAAATAAACAAAAACAAAGGTAATATCCATAATATTAAAGTATAATTATTGAATTCAGGTTCGTAAACTATCCAATTCCCATACTTTGATTTCAAAAAATCATAAATATCTTTTTCTGAACTTCCTGATTCTAGTTTATTTAATATTAAAGTTTTAACACTCAAAGCAAACTCGGATTGAGAATCGTATACTGATTGTCCTTGGCATATTAAGCATCTAAGATTTTTTGAAATTTCATCTACTTTTGTGTTTTCTCCAAAAACATTAATAAAGTTAAAAAAAATAAAAAATAATAAAAATAAAATTATTTTAAATGATTTCATAATCAATTAGCTAAATTTTTAATTTCACCTACTATTTGAGAATTTATAGGTCCAATATATTTTTTTAAAATTTTTAATTCTCTATCTATAATTAATGTTTCTGGAACCCCATAGGCGCCTAGAAAAATAGATTTTGTTCCATCTGCATCAGATAGAATTGTATCATATGGATTTCCAAATTCTTTTAAAAAATTTTCTGCATTTTGTATTTTATCTTTATAATTTAAACCTACTAATTTTAAATTATCAATGTCAGAAAGTTTTTTGATATGCTCGTGTTCTTGCCTACATGGCATGCACCATGATGCCCATATATTTATTGCTATTAATTTTTTATCTTCAATTAAATTTTTTAAAAAAAAATTATTATTTGTATTAAATTCTTTAATTGAAATATTTTCAATTTTATTATTTATATTTTTTGGAATATAGTTTTTTTCTTCAAATAAACTTTGGTAAAAAATCACCGCGATAAATAAAACCAAAATAAACAATAAAATAAAAGGTAATCTAAGTCTCATTTTAAATTATCTCTCAGACCTAGTAGCCCACCTAAACCAAGCATTAAAGTAGAAAACCAAATCAACAACATAAAAGGTTTTTTTTGATATCGAATATTTAAATAATCAGTATTTTTTAGATAATTTACAACTAACAGATTATCATTAAATAAGTTTGTTTTTATATCTGCCTCGCTAGTAATTGTTTCTGGGGTCTTATATAATCTTAACTCTGGATAAAATTTTAATTTATTTTCATTTTGTTTAATTTCTATTTCAGCTATTATAGATGTATAATTATCTATCTCGCGTTTCGAGATTTTTTCAAAATTTATAATACTGTCTGATATTATTTTTTCTTCTCCTACTTTCATATTAACTGAAATTTCCTCACTAAATATGCTGTTTAAAATAATGCTAATTACTAAAGTGCTAAACGCTAAGTGAGAAATCTTTTGAGACCACTTTAATTTTTGATTTTTTAAATCAATTAATGAAATAAAAAATAAGTATAAAGATGCTGAAATTAATACAGATAAAAATAATATTTTAGTATTTGAATTTCTGACAATGTAAAAAGAAATTAATATAGATAAAATTAATATAGCTATTATATTTAAATTTAATTTTAATTTTTTGGTTTTTATCCAATCTAACTTGGTTCCTAGAGCCATTAAAAATAAAAAAGGAATTAAAAAAGGAATTATTAATTGATTAAAATAGGGTGGCCCAACTGAAATCTTAGCTCCCGCAACTACTTCTAAAAAAATTGGATAAACTGTTCCAACTAAAACTACAGCAAGAAAATACATCAAAAACCAGTTATTCATTATTATAGCGGTTTCTCTGCTAAGAAAAAAAGATTTAGACTTTGACTCAAATTCATTAAATTTAAAATATAAAAAAAGAGAGATTAAAACTAAAAATGTTAAAAATATTAAAATAAATACTCCTCTTTCTGGGTCGTTTGCAAAAGTATGCACAGAGTTTAAAATTCCAGATCTAACCAAAAATGTTCCGCTCATACTTAAAATAAAAGTACATATGGCAAGAATTATAGTCCATGATTTAAGAATTGCTCTTTTTTCCAAAACTGAAGAACAGTGCAATAGTGCTGTTAAACAAAACCAAGGCATTAAAGAAACATTTTCTACTGGGTCCCAAAACCAAAATCCTCCCCAACCTAATTCATAATAAGCCCAAATAGATCCCAACATGATACCAATGGTTAGAAAAATCCAAGAAATTAATGACCATTTTTTTATGTCAGTAGCCCAATCTTTATTTACATATTTACAAGTTAACGCTGCCAGAGAAGATGAAAAAATTATAGAAGTTCCAACATAACCTAAATATAAAATTGGTGGATGAATAGCTAAAGCAGGATCTTGTAATATTGGATTTAATCCTAATCCTTCGATTGGAGTTGGTAAAATCAATTCAAAAGGATTAGATGTTAAAATAATAAATAAAAGAAAACCAAATATAATTATTTGTTGAAAAAAAATTGTTAAGATTCTAAATGATATTAAAAGCTTTTTTGACCTAAACAAAAAAATTAAAGTAAAAAGACTCAACACCAACAACCAAAGCAAGAGACTTCCTTCATGATTCCCCCATGTTCCAGAAATTTTGTAAAATAATGGTTTGCTAGTGTGCGAGTTATAATAAACAGCTGCGTTATTAAAATCTGAATATATAAAAGCAAAAACTAATGCAAAAAAACTAACACAAATTAATGTAAATTGTAAAACTACTGTTCCAAATATATTAAAATTTAAAATTTTATTTGATTTAAAATTTATAAAAGTAACAATAATTAATATTAAAGAAACAAATAAAGCAAAAACTAAAGAATAATTTCCTATTAAATTTAACACTTTACTTGTCCTTTAATGCTTCTCTGACTTCAGGGGGCATATAATTTTCATCATGTTTTGCTAAAATTTTTGATGCTTCTAAAAAATTTCTATCTTTTAAAAAACCTTCCGCAACAACACCTTTTTCTTCTGAAAAAAGATTAGGTATTACGCCAGAAAATTTTATATTAATTTCATTTTTAAAATCAGTAATAATAAAGCTTATTTGATCACTGTTCATAGAAATGGAATTTTTTTTAACCATACCACCAACTCTGTATTTTTTATTATGGTCAATTTCTCCAAGCTCTTTTATTTCAGTTGGAGAAATAAAATAAACAACATTATCTTCCAATGATTTTAAAACTATATAAACAGTAAGAATTAATACAATTAATATTAAAGATAGGAATAAGAACCTTAATTTAACTTTTTTACCATACATGAAATATTAAAGTTAAATTTTTGCGCTTGAATTTTTTAAAATCTCTTTATAAATCTCTTGACTAATAGCAACGTTATATTTTTCTTCAGTAAGCGCTGAAAAATTTTCTTCAAATCTTTTTTGCTCTTTTTTCAATTGTAATTTTATAATGAAGTATAAACTTGAAAAACTAATTAGTGTAAAAGCGAAAGCAGACCACACGTATGCTCCATATCCATTCATTGAGATAAGATCTGATATCATAGTCGTTTTAATCCTTTATTTTTAACTTTTATCAATTCTGTATTATATTTCATCAAAAAAATCAAAAAAGAGAATAGAGCAAATGCCGCAGTCATTATTATTAATGGTATTAACATTGAGGAATCTATTGCCGATTTTTCAGTTAGACTAATCGATGCTGGTTGATGAAGTGTATTCCACCAATCAACTGAAAATTTTATAATTGGTATATTTATTGCCCCAATAATTGCAATTATTGATGATATTTTGTTTGATTTATCTTGGTCTTCAAAAATTCTAAAAGTCAAAATATATAGAACATAAAGAATAAATAATATTAACATAGAAGTAATTCTCGCATCCCATGCCCACCATGTTCCCCAAGTAGGTTTTCCCCAAATTGAACCTGTTACTAAAGCTATTAAAGTAAACAACATGCCTGATGGAGCTAAGCTTTTTGAAATCAAAATTAAATTTTTATTTTTAAATAAAAAAACTGAAAGAGATAATATTGCTATTAAAGAAAATATACCTACAGAAATCCAGGCAGAAGGTACGTGAACATACATAATTCTTACAGAATCTTTCTGCAAATAATCCTCGGGTGATAAAAATAATGCTTCTAACAAACCAATGCTTAGAACTATAATAAAACAAAAAAAAATAATTTTTTGCAAATTAGAATTAATTTTAAAAATTCTATAAGGATTAAAATACTCAAACATAATTTTTTATAGCATATTTTTTATGAAAATTATTTTAAATCACTTTGACCAAGAGTTCTGAGGGAGATAAATTGGGAATGAATGAACTCCTGATCAAAGTATAATCATAGTAAACTTAATGTTTGTCTAACTTTTGTATTAAATGTGTTTAAATATTGGCTTTTTATTTAATTTGATGGCTTAAAGTAACCTGAACCTTTTTTTCCACTAAAAATCTCATTTATTAATGGATGTTGAATTGGTTCTCCAGAATCATCTGGTAATAAATTTTGTTCAGAAACATATGCTTCATATGTTATTTCCTCATTTTCTGCTAGGAGATGATAGAACGGCTGATCTTTTCTAGGTCTCACATTTTTAGGGATTGATTGATACCATTCTTCAGAGTTATTAAACTCAAAATCTACATCATAAATAACACCTCTAAAATCAAAGTGTCTATGTTTTACAACATCTCCTATTGAAAATTTTGCTTTTTGAATTGGCACAAGGTTAGTATGGATATTTGAAAAAAAAAATCAATAGAAAAAATATTAATGATTTGTTAAGCTGTTAATAAATTTACAGTGAATAAATCTTTTATAAAATTCCTCACAGATTTTGGTCCTTTAGCTATATTTTTATACATATATTATAGTAGTGGTAAAGACATTAAAGTCGCACTTATTCCATTTATTATAGCTACTATTATAGCTCTAGGGATAGTTTGGTTTTTTGAAAAAAGAGTTCCTATAGTACCTTTGCTGGGTGGTGTATTTATAACTTTCTTTGGGGGGTTAACAATTTATTTTGACAATCCTATTTTTATTTATGTAAAACCCACAATAATTAATATTCTTTTTGGTTTGGTTTTATTATTTGGAAAACATTTTACAAGTGAACCTATATTAAAAAAAATACTTGGAAATGCATTAGAGTTAAGCGAGGAAGGTTGGAAAATATTAAACAATAGATGGATGTATTTTTTCTTTTTATTAGCATTATTAAATGAAATAGTTTGGCGAACTCAATCAGAAGAATTTTGGGTAAATTTTAAAGTTTGGGGGCTTCTGCCAATTACTTTTATTTTTACAGCTTTTCAAATTAAATTAATAAATAAATATAAAACAAATGAATAAACATTTAAAGTTAGTAGTAAATAATTCATTCTCAAATGAAAAACAGAAATATTTTTTTGAAAAATATGAACTTAAAATAATTTTAGACTTGTATGCAAAAATGGTTTCAAATGGTTCATGGAAAGATTACGGTTTAAAAATATCTAGTAAACAGGTAGCCTTCAGTGTCTTTAAAAATTCATCAGAAAATGCAGTTTACAATATCTGCAAAGACTTTAAACCAATGAATAAAAACTTAAAATATTTAATCACAGATACCAAAGGTAGAATTTTAAAAAATTCTTATATACTCGAAAGTTTGCTTGAAAAAACTAACTGGAAAAAACTTTAATATTTATCTTCTTTGGCCAAAAAGTCTTAGCAACATTATAAATAGATTTATAAAGTCTAGATAAAGAGTTAAGGCTCCCATGACAGCTTTTTTACCAATAACTTCTCCACTGTCTGAAGCAGCATACATATTTTTAATTTTTTGAGTATCGTAAGCTGTTAAGCCAACAAATATTAAAACACCTAAAATTGATATTACAAAATACATCATAGAAGATTTAAGAAAAATATTTACTACTGACGCAATAATTATTCCAATTAAGCCCATAAAAAGAAAAGAACCAAGTTTGGTTAAATCTCTTTTAGTCGTATAACCATAAATACTCATTGCTCCAAATGTTGCAGATGTTATAAAAAATACTCTTGTTACACTTAATCCAGTATAAACTAATAATATCGAAGACAATGATAGGCCCATTAAAGCTGCAAATATCCAAAACGTAGTTTGAGCTTTAGCTGAACTCATTTTATTAATTCCAAAACTCATATAAAATACGATTCCTAATGGTGCCAGCATTACAATCCATTTTAAACCAGATAAATAAATAGCATTTCCAAATGCTGTTAAGGCTACAATTGCTCCACCTGCATCAGTTACTACTGACATTTTAAATGTAATAAGGGCTATAATTCCAGTTAGCAAAATTCCTGTTGCCATATAATTGTAGACTTTTAGCATGTAGGCTCTTAGGCCTTCATCCATTACTACAGTGGTTTGCTGAGCTACTTTTGCTTTGTTAAATATATTTTGCTTATTAAATTCCATAGCATTTATATAATAGCCTTTTACTATTTATTCAAGATATCATAAAAACCTTTAAAAATATTTAAAATTTAATGAATTATAGAAAATTAGGTAATACTGGCTTAGAAGTAAGTACAATTTGTCTTGGAACCATGACTTGGGGTGAACAAAACACTCAGCAGGAGGGTTTTGAACAAATGGACTTCGCGCTAGATCAAGGTGTAAATTTTTGGGATACGGCAGAAATATATTCGGTTCCACCTAGAGCTGAAACATATGGTGATACCGAAGTTATAATTGGAAATTGGTTTGAAAAAAATAAAAAAAGAGACAAGATAATATTGGCCACTAAAGTTGCTGGACCGGCAAGAAATTATTTAAGAAATGGGGAAAATAGTTTTGTTGGAAAAAATCTTGAGGAAGCATTGAATGATAGTCTTAAAAGACTAAAAACAGATTACATAGATTTATATCAACTTCATTGGCCAGAAAGAAATGTTAATATGTTTGGTAAACTTGGTTATGCACATAAAGATGATGAGGACAAATGGAATAAAATTGAAGATGTATTATCAGAATTACAAAAATATATTAAATCTGGAAAAATAAGATACGTTGGTTTGTCCAATGAAACTCCATGGGGAGTAAATAAATTTTTACAATTATCTAAAGAACTTAATCTACCAAGAATGATGTCTATTCAAAATCCATATAATTTATTGAACAGAACTTATGAGGTTGGTTTAGCTGAAATTTCAATTAGAGATGAAATAGGATGCTTGGCTTATTCACCTTTGGCGTCGGGTTACCTAACTGGTAAATATCTAAATGGAAATTTACCTAAAGGTTCAAGAATTGAGAGAGACGGCGATTTTTGGACAAGGTATCAAAAACCTAACATGGAAAATGCTGTTGAGGAATATTATAAGATTTCTAAAAAATATAATGTCAATTTTACTCAAATGTCTTTAAAATTTTGTGAAATCCAGCCTTTTATGACGTCAGTTATAATTGGTGCTACTACAATGGAACAGTTGAAAGAAAATATTGAAAGTGTAAATATAAAATTGTCTGAAGAATTAATAAAAAATTTAAATGATATACAAAAAATTTACCCAAACCCTTGTCCATGATTAAAAAAATTGCATTATTATTTATTTCTTCAATTATGATTTTAAGTTCTCATGCTTATTCGCAAGAAGTAAAAAAAATAGGAAAATATAAAGATTGGGAAGCAATAATCTTTATAGAAGGTCAAAACAAAGTTTGTTTTGCTCAATCAATTCCCGTCTTACAAGCTCCAAAAAAAAACCAAAGAGATGCAAGACTATTTGTCAGTTTTAGACCGAACGATAAGGTGTCAGACGAAGTAAGTATTACATCTGGTTATGAATATAATAATCAAAACTCAATTACAGCAATTTCAGGCAAATCAAAATACAAATTTGATTTAGCAAAAGAAAATTTTGCCTGGATATCAGAAAATAAAGTCGAAAAAAAATTAATTAAAACTCTTAAGAAAGGTTCCAGAATTATGGTTACAGGATATAATAAATCTGGATCACAAACTATAGATCATTATTCACTTTTAGGATTTACGAAAGCATATAATTCTGCAAAAAAAAATTGTTCTTAAAATAAATGTCAAATAAGATTGTACTCGCTTATTCGGGGGGCCTTGATACTTCAATAATTTTAAAATGGCTTCAAGAAAATTATAGTGCTGAAGTTATTGCGTACACTGCTGATATAGGACAAGAAATAGATAAAAAAAAAATAATTAATAATGCAAAAAAACTTGGCGTAAAAAAAATAATAATTAATGATTTAAAAAACATATTTGTTAAAGAATATGTTTTTCCAATGATAAGAGGTCATGCAGTTTATGAAGGCGTATATTTACTTGGCACATCGATAGCCAGGCCATTAATTGCAAAGGATCAAATAAGAATTGCTAAAAAATACAAAGCTTATGCTGTGTCTCATGGTGCAACTGGAAAAGGAAATGACCAAGTGAGATTTGAATTAGGTTATCATTATTTTGGACCAAAAATAAAAATAATTGCTCCCTGGAGAATTTGGAATTTAAAATCAAGAACAGATTTAATTAATTATGCAAAAAAACATGGAATACCAATTCCAAAAGATAAAAAAGGTGCACCACCCTTTTCTATAGATGATAATTTATTTCATACATCTACTGAAGGTAAGGTTTTAGAAAACCCTAAAAATTCTGCACCAGAGTTTATTTTTCAAAGAACAACTTCTCCAGAAAAAGCACCTAACAAGCCTTCTTTTGTAACTATAAGATTTAAAAATGGTGACCCAATAAATATTAACGGTAAAAAATTATCTCCTTCAAAACTTTTAGAAAAATTAAATTCCATTGCTGGCAAAAATGGAATTGGGAGAGTTGACCTTGTAGAAAATAGATTTATCGGAATAAAATCAAGAGGCGTTTATGAAACTCCTGGTGGGACCTTATTAATAAACGCACATAGGGCAATTGAGTCAGTTACATTAGATAAACAAACTATGCACAAAAAAGATGAAATAATGCCAAAATATGCAGAACTCATTTACAATGGTTATTGGTATTCAAAAGAAAGATTTAAACTTCAAAAAATTGTTGATCAAAAAAGAGACAAAGTAAATGGATCAGTTAAACTAAAACTATACAAAGGAAATATTACAATTATGTCTAGACAAACCAAAAGTAATGCTTATTCGATGAAAAAGGTTTCTTTTGAAGAAAATAAAACATTCAATAAATCAAACGTTGAAAGATTTATTAATGTTCACAAGAAAAAACTATAAAAAAAAATACAGTAAATTTTATAATTAGTTTTTAAAATAATTCCTAACGCTGTCTTTAAATAATAAATATATGCAGGATATTTGTAAAAAAGTATTTAAAATCAAAACAAATCTCACACCTAAATTTGTTAAACCTATTTCTGGTATTGGCTCATAAGGAACTAATAAACTGGTTATTATAGCACCAAATAAATCTATAAGCCCTAAAATATTCCAAGAAAGTAACAAACCCCAAATTAAAGAAGAGGGTTTTTTTAATATTGCATAAACCAAAAAAAATGCTGTTGTACCAATTATAAAATCTCCAATTAATGCCAAAACCCATTCGGAAGGTGCTCCTCTTTCATGTCCAGTTATGTTCCAAAATAAAAATAAACTAGAACCAATTGCTCTGAATGTCATCCATCCAGTAACAAATATAATCCACTTAATTGAATTTGACATAATTAACTCTTATAAAAAAAAATTAAATAATTATAAAGTATTATTTTTTTTTTTAGCAACTTCTCTTGGGTCAGGAATTTCACCAAATGTAAACCTCATGACATAAATTAATACCCAGCCTAAAGCCATAGATGTTAAAATGTAGTATATAAACGCCAGAGACTCACTATTTGCAAATTCTTTAAGGTCAGCTCCGAAATAAATTATATTCCAAAATAAAAAGAAGAATAATTCATATATAATTATAATTTTAAACATTTGATGAGAGTTAACTATAATGGTTTCTTATTTATTCAAAATTTTTTACATTAATATTTTGTCGCAGTTTGAGGAATACAATGTATTTGATTTAGTCTGCGACAAAAATAACAAAGATTGAAAATTAATTTTAAAATACTGGTAGTAAATGAGTATGGAAAATATTACTAAAAACCTACAACTAATTTTACTATCAATAATTCTTTTAAGTACAATTATTGCTGTTGGAATTGAAATAAAAACAATGTTTTTAAATCAATCAGTTACATTAGCTGACTTGTTGTTGATGTTTCTATATTTAGAAGTATTGGCAATGGTTAGAATTTTTTGGCATCAACAGTCAATAAGTATTACCTTGCCTTTGCTTATTGCAATAACTGCATTATCACGATTTATAATACTACAAGGTAAAGAGATGGATCCATCTGGTTTAGTTTATGAGGCTGTAGCTATAGTACTTATTGCATCAGCTATAGTAATTTTAAGATTAAGACATAGCGACAAACTTGGAATTAAGCCAAAAAAAATTCGTAACTAAATTTATTAAAAATGACTGCTAAATATTTAATTTTTGGAGCAACTGGTGCTATTGGTTCTAATTTGGCAAATCAATTATACAACGCAGACCAGGATATTCATCTTGTGGCCAGAAATGAAGAAGAATTAAAATCTCTTTCGGAAGAATTAAAATGTTCATATTCAGTCGCAGATGTATTGGAAAATAATTTTATTGATAAAGTAAAATCTGAAATTAATGAAATAAAAGGAATTGCTTATTGCGTAGGTTCTATTGATTTAAAACCTCTTAGAATGGTCAATGAGAATGATTTTCAAAAATGTATGAAATTGAACCTTTTTTCTGCTGTTGAAGTAATTAAAGCTTATCAAGATAGTCTAAAAAAAAACAAAGGTTCAATAATATTATTTTCTACTGTTGCTGTTAAAAGGGGTTTTACTAACCATTCAATTATTGCTTCAACTAAAGCTGCCGTTGAAGGTTTGACCATTTCTCTTGCGGCTGAGTTTGCTCCAAACATAAGAGTAAATTGTATAGCTCCAAGCCTTACAAATTCAAAAATTGCTCAACCACTGTTAAAAAATACTATTATTGCTGAAAGCATTGCAAAAGCTCATCCTATGAAAAGAATTGGTGAAGGAAAGGACGCTGCTGCAATGGCTAAGTTTTTACTTACAAATGAAAGTTCATGGATAACTGGACAAATAATTGGAGTAGATGGTGGGAGGTCTTCTATTTAATGAAAAAAAATAAAAATAAAAGTTCTATATCATCAAAATTTGCTAGTAAATATATTTACTACTACTATGCATTTTTCTGGTTAGTTTTAATTTCTTATTTAATTATAAAATAAAAAATTAAATTTAAAATATATATATGATTATTACATTATGAAGAAAAATTTAAGTCAAAAACAAGTTAATTTAATAGCTTGGATAAAACAAAAATGGAAAACTAAATCTGGAAAAAAATCTTCATTAACCGGAGAAAGATATTTGCCTGAAAAAGCTATAAAAGCACTAGCAAAAAATGATTACAAAGTTACTTCACATTTAAAAATTAAAGCTTTAAAAAAAGGAAAACAATATTCTAAGCAACCAAAATTTATAGTTGAACAAGTTAGAAAATATAGAAATGAATTTAAATATAAAGTAGCAGATAAAAAAACTGGTAATTATACCCATCCATATTTAAGGAAAAAATTATTTTTACAAATTAAAGCATCTAAAACCCACGGTACAAAGGCGGGTCAATGGTCAGCCAGAAAAGCTCAACTACTAGCAAAAAAATATAAGCAAATGGGTGGTGGTTATTATTAATTATTTTTAAGATCTTTTAAAACACTCAATAGTATTTTTTAATAAACATGCAATTGTCATTGGACCAACGCCGCCAGGAACTGGTGTTAAAGCTTTCGCAACTTTTGAAACTTCATCAAATGCAACATCGCCAACAATACCTTTTTCAGTTTTATTTATTCCTACATCAATAACGATTGCATCTTTCTTTACCCAATCTCCTTTTACAAGCTCAGGTATTCCAACTGCAGCAACTACAATATCACCCTTTAAACACTCGGCTTTTAGGTCTTTTGTTTTAGAATGTGTAATTGTAACTGTACAATTTTCTTTTAAAAGAAGTTGCGCCATAGGTTTGCCATTTAAATTTGATCTACCAACTATTACCGCTTTTTTTCCACTTAAATTAGGTTCAATCTTTTTAATTAATAAATAACATCCAAGCGGCGTACAAGGAATTGAACTATGATAACCTGAAGATAAATTTCCAACATTTATTGGATGAAATCCATCAACATCTTTGCTCGGTAAAATTTTTTCAATAACTTTTTGCTTATCAATATGCTTGGGCAAAGGTAGTTGAACTAAAATACCAGATACGCCTTGATCTTTATTAAGTTCAACAATTTTATCTAAAACTGTTTTTTCTTCTACAGATTCTGGATAATTAATTACTTCTGATTTTAAACCTACTTCATTAGCAGCTTTTTCTTTCATACGAACATAGATTTGGCTTGGTGCCATATCTCCAATTAAAATTACCGTAAGTCCTGGAATTTTATTGTGTTTTTCCTTTAAACTTAAAACTTCCTTTTTTAATTCTTCTCTTAATTCAGCTGCTATTTTTTTTCCGTCTATTAGTATCATGGATTAATTAAATATTATTGGTGCCAAGTAAAGCTTCATACACATTTCTATAAACCATATCAATAAAAGAAGAACAATCGGTGAGATATCAAAAGCACCAAGATTTGGTAAAAATCTCCTTATTCTGATTAGAAAAGGGTCTGTTAACCTGTAAGTAAAATCTAATATTGCATAAACAAATCTATTTGATGTATTTAAAATATTAAAAGCTATAAGCCAACTAATAATAACGTTTGCAATAACTACATATGAATAAAGTTTTAAAATTTGTAGAATTAAATAAAATATAGCAATCATTTCTTTTCTACATAAATAGATTGACTAGGAAAAGCAAATGAGGCCCCATTTTTTTCAACAATTTGTTTAATTTGAATTGCTAGTCTTTCTTTAACCGCTAACCATTCATCCCAATCATCTGTTTTGGTGAAACAACGAATATACATATCAATAGAACTTTCGGCAAAACTATCAACCCTCACTGCATATCCAAGTTCAGGTTTATAGTCCTCATTAGTTTTTATGTAATCTTCAATTTCATTTCTAACTGTTTTAAGTTGTTCAATTGTTGAGTCATATTGCAGATTAATTGTCCAACTAATAATCCAATTTGTTGTTTGACTTATATTTATTACTGCATTCTCTGCAAATTGAAAATTTGGAATAATAGCAATTGATTTATCAAATTTTCTTATAACAGTAGATCTAAATCCAATTTTTTCTACTATTCCTTCAATGATTCCTTCAACTAAAATCCAGTCCCCCATTTTAAATCTTTTTTCAACTAAAACTAAAATTCCAGAAATAAGATTTTTAAAAAGATCTTGAGCCCCTAAAGCTACAGCTACACCAAAAAGTCCAAGTCCTGCAATAATTGGTCCGATTTTTATTCCCCACAACTCAAGTACTGCTGCGGTTCCTAAAATAAAAATTAATATTTTTAATGATTTAATTATCCATCCAATTAATTCTCGGGTTAATATTTTTCCAAGACCACTAAGAATATATGAAATTGGTTCTATAATTTGGTGAATAATCCAAAAAATTAATATTGTAATTAAAGTCCTGTTTATATTATCCACAAAATTTCTGGTTTCATCTGAAAAGGACATATAATAACTCGCAATAAAAAAACCTAAAACTATAGGCAAAAATCTAGCGGGACCAACCATCGCTTTTACAAAAGTATCATCAAGTTTATTGGTAGTTCTTTTTGATATTATTTCTAATTTTTTGATTATAAGTCTACTAATTAATCCTCTGAAAATTAAAAAAACTAAAAAAATTCCTAATCCAATTAATATTTCAAAAATATCAATACCTAGGATTCCTTTATCCCAAACTGATAAGAACAAATCTTTAAAATTTATAAAAATATCCATAT
Source organism: Pelagibacteraceae bacterium AG-414-M23 (assembly GCA_003214525.1). GTDB lineage: Bacteria > Pseudomonadota > Alphaproteobacteria > Pelagibacterales > Pelagibacteraceae > Pelagibacter. Next base: position 45,915 of record QCLN01000005.1, read on the forward strand.
TAAATTTTATATAATAAAAATTCCTCCTCTCCTGGACTAAATAAGAAAATTTTTTTCCACTTTACTTCATTTAGTACAGAAGATGTTTTTTCTCCTATACACATTAAATTGGTATTCATCCAGCTGTCAATTAATTGATATTTTTTTATTATATTTAGTAAGCTTTTTGCACTGTTTTCAGAATAAACATAAACAATATCTGGAATATTTTTTTTAAGTTCCTCAATAACATTATTTTGAAATTCACCAATATGTTCAACTGTATAATTAATAATCCTAGATATATTATATCCCTCATTAGTAAGTTCTTTATCTAAATTAGAAGATATAAATTCACCACTAATATATAAAATTTTTCCATCTTTTTTATGATGATTTTGTAAAATTAATTCCTTAAGAGCCCTTACGTTTCCATCCGCAGCAATTACATTTTGAAAACCTAAGCTTCTCGCAAACTTTTCTGTTGCAGACCCAACACAAAAACATTTAACGGTCTTGTTGATTAAATCTATAGTTAAATTTTTAATTGAATTTGAGCTAGTAAAAATAATTGCAGAATAATCATTAAAATTTGGTTCTTTGTATTCTATTTTTTTTATTTTTATTACAGGCAAATGAGAAACGACATGTCCTAAATCTTTAAACTTAATCAATAAATTTCCACAGTCTTCTAATGGTCTTGTTAATAATATATGCATTATTTTTTATAACTGTCCTTAGACTCTCTTTTAAGATAATTTCCTAATTCTATACTTACTTTCAAGAAATTTGAAATTTTATCTTTAATTATTTTAAAAAACCTTTGTTTACCATCTAATGAAAAAAGTTCGCCACTAATTTCAAAATCATCGTTGTTAATCTTAGAAAAAATACCTACTGCTGTATGACAATCACCCTCTAAAATTTTTAAAACTTTACGTTCTGCTTGAGCAGATATGTTGGAAATTTTATCATTAACTTTGTTTAGTATTTTTATAATTTCTTTATCGTCCTCTCTACATTGAATAGAAACGATTCCTTGGCCTGCACTTGGTATTATTTCTTGAGTTGAAAATTCTTGTGAAATTAAATGATCTAAGTCTAAAGATTTTATTCCTGCTTTAGCAAGAATGATTCCATCATAATCTTTATTGTTTATTTTAGATATTCTTGTATCAATGTTTCCTCTTATAGTTTTATAATTTAAATCATTTCTAATTCTCTTAAGTTGAAACTCTCTTCTATAAGAAGAAGTTCCTATAATGGCATTTGAATTTAACTCGCTAAATTTTTTATTCTCTTTTGATATAAGTATTTCTTCAGGAGCGTTTCTTTTAAGAAAACAATTTGAAATTAGTCCTAAAGTTTCCTCGGATGGCATATCTTTTAAAGAATGAACTGCAAGATCTATTTTTTTATCAATTAGCTCTTCTTCTATCTTTTTCGAAAATAGACCTTTCCCACCAATTTCAGATAATCTATCTTTTTGGTTTTTATCACCATCGGTAGTTATTTTTACGATCTCTATTTCGCCAGGAAAAACTTTGCTTATTTCATTTTTAGCTCGATTAGCATAAATCATAGCTAATTTGCTTGCCCTGGATCCAATTAATATTTTATTTTTTTTCATTAATTGTTTTATATTTAAATCTTATAATCTATTTGTACTATCTAAAAAATTATGAATAAAAAAATTACAATTTTAGGCATTGAATCAAGTTGTGACGAAACCGCTGTATCAATAGTCCAAGAAGAAAATGGAAAAATAAAGATTTTATCAAATATTGTATCTAGTCAATTTGATATTCATAGGGAGTTTGGAGGGGTTGTGCCTGAGTTGGCGGCTAGAGCACATGTAGAGAAAATCGATTTAATTGCTGAAAAAGCAATTTCTGAAAGCAAAATAAATATTGAAGATATTGATGCGGTAGCTGCAACTGCTGGACCAGGATTAATAGTATGCTTAACCGTAGGATTAAATTTTGGAAAAACAATTTCAGCATCATTAAGTAAACCTTTTATTGCTGTAAATCACTTGGAAGGTCATGCTTTAAGTCCAAAATTAAATACAAATCTAAAATTTCCTTATTTGTTATTATTAATTTCTGGTGGACATACACAATATTTGTCTGTTGAAAATTTAGGAAACTATAAAAGATTAGGTACAACAATTGATGATGCCTTGGGAGAAGCATTTGATAAAACTGCAAAAATTATCGGAATTGAATTTCCAGGTGGACCTAAGATAGAAAAGTATGCAAAACAAGGAGATGGGAATAGATTTAATTTGCCCAAACCAATATTAAATAGAGGTGGTTGTAATCTATCATTTGCAGGATTAAAAACAGCAATACTAAGAATACAATCAGAAATAAAAAATGAACAAGATAAATTTGATCTTGCAGCTTCATTTCAAAAAACTGTTGAAAAAATTCTTTATGAAAAAACTAAGATAGCATTTAAAATGTATTTAAATCAAAACAAAAATTTTAAAAAAACTTTTGTAGTAGCTGGAGGCGTTGCTGCAAACAAAGGTATAAAAGATAAATTAACAAAATTATCAGAAGATAATAAATTTGAATGTATATTTCCTGATATCAGCTTATGCAGTGATAATGCAGCGATGATTGCATTAGTAGGTTTAGAAAAATATAAGAAAAAATTATTTGATAAATTAAATTTTAAAGTTAATCCAAGATGGCAATTGGATGAAAAGGCACAATTCCTTAAAGGTGCTGGTGTAAAAATTTAATTATGAATTATTGGTTACTTAAACCAAAGCTTTTAATACATCGATAAAACTCCTGCTTACCTTTTACTTATCTTTACAATTAAAATTGTTGATTAAAGCTAATTAAAAAACATAGATGTGCTTTGCGCGGTGTAGTACATTTTTAAATTAGATTAATAATTTTAAATGAAAAAACTTTTACTAATCTTGTTTCTAGTTTTATTGTATTCTAAAGCTTTTGCTGAACCTACATTCGTTGATAGTTTTAGTGTAGACTCTGAAGAGGATAGACCAAGAGGAATAACATTTAACAATAATGGTACTAAGATGTTTATTATTGGCTGGAGAGGTGATGATGTTAATGAATATACATTAAGTACAGCTTGGGATGTCTCTACAGCCTCTTTTGTAGATAGTACAAGCAGTATAGACGCCGATGGAAGAGATGTAAGATTTAACCCAGATGGAACTAAAATGTTTGTTTTGGGTAGAGGTAGTGATAAAGTTTATGCTTTCTCACTAAGTACGGCCTTTGATATTTCAACTTCCTCTTCTATTAATAATTTTAGCGTAACTTCTGAAGAGATAGATGCAAATGGTTTAGCATTTAATTTGGATGGAACCAAAATGTATGTTGTGGGTGAAGATGCTGACTATGTTAATGAATATACATTAAGTAAAGGTTTTGATCTTTCAACAGCAGTATATGCAGGCGATGGTGAGAGGGTTTTTGTTAGAGGTCAAGAGACTATACCAATAGATATAGATTTTAATTCAGATGGAACTAAAATGTATATTGTTGGCTGGAGTGGAAAAGACATAAATGAATATACTTTAAGCACAGCTTTTGATGTCTCCACCGCCTCTTTTGAAGGTAGTTTTAGTGTAGAATCTGAAGATGATGACCCAGCAGCTTTAGCATTTAGTTCAGATGGAACTAAGATGTTTGTTGTGGGTGGCGTTGGTGAAGATGTTAATGAATATACTTTATCTTGTTACTATGGTGTTGTTAATTGTTCTAATCCGACTACTTTAAAGAATGTTCTAGGATCAATTGAAGCTCAAACGGAAACAGCAAGACGAATTGTTCAGCATGTTACAACTCCAGTACTTAATCGTATGGATTGGCTAAGACGACATAGAAAAGAAGATAGTTTAACCAATCAAAATATTAAATTTAATTTTTCAAATGAAATGCTCGCATCCCTATCAAAAGTTATGCCAGTGGCAGCCAAAGTAAATGAGGCTTCAAATTTATCTGATAATTGGTCATTTTGGAGTGAAGGTAGTGTTAGTGTTGGTAAAGTTGGAGATACAGCATTGTCATCTTCAAAAGATATAAATAGCAATGGTATTACAGTTGGTATTGATAAGAAAATTAATGAAAACAAATTGTATGGATACGCTCTTCGATTTGGCAAAGATGATGTTGATGTAGGTAAATTTACTTCTTTAGATACTAGCTCTTATAGTTTATCTGCTTATGGAACTTTTCCCCACGATGATACGAAATTTGTTGAAGGTATTCTTGGAATAAGTGCGCTGAAGACAGATCATATTACACAAGGTGGGGGCACTAATAGAACAGGCGAAAGAAACGGCAGACAGATATTTGGATCGATTAATTATCTTACAACATTTAATAAAGATAAATTTGACATTACACCAAGTGCAAGAGTTGATCTTAGTTATACAGAATTATCTGAATATAGCGAAATAGGAACTTCTGCTCTCATTTATGATAAACAAAAAATAGAAACAGGTATGATATCTGCGGGCTTTACATTAAGTAATGTTATTAAATATAATAATATAACATTTAAACCAAGTGGAGGTTTGGAGCTTGGATTAGACTTTAGTCCTTCTTCAGCTGCTACAGTTTCTTATGTTACGGATCCAAATACAAATTATACTTCATTTATTGGGCAAGACTCTAAAAATATAAAAGCAAATCTTGGATTTGATTTAATAATGAAGAATGGTTTTTCGTTGATGACTAACTATGAAAGAAATCAAAGTGACAATAGTCATAGTGACACTTTATATTTAGGAGCTGGCTATATACCTTCTGAAGATATCGAATATGCTATGTCCTTAGAAGATGATGATAAAGTTTTTTTTAATTATAAAAGAAATATAAATGGTTTTGATATTACATTTGGTTCAAATTATAGTTTGATGAGTGAAATACCTGAGTATGCTGCAAACTTAGAAATTTCAAAAAGATTCTAGAGAATTATGATAAGTATTGTTTAATTTAAAAAAAAATTTATCCTATAAATTATGGGAAAAAAATGGCTACTTAAATCAGAACCAGATGTCTGGTCTTTAGATCAACAAATAAAATGTGGAACAAAGGGATCTATGTGGGATGGAGTAAGAAATTATCAGGCAGCAAATAATTTGAAAAAAATGAAAAAAGGAGATCTCTGTTTTTTTTATCATTCAAATATCGGAAAAGAAATAGTGGGCATAGTAAGTATAATAAAAGAAGCACATCCAGACCCAACTGATAAAACAAAAAAATTCGTTGCTGTCCAAGTTAGGTTTGAAAAGAAGTTGGAACACCCTGTAAGCCTAGAAAGTATTAAAAAAACTAGAGAATTAAAAGATTTACCATTAATAAAACAGAGTAGGCTATCAGTTATGCCCGTAGGTACTAAACACTGGAAAAATATTTTGAACATGAGTAAAATAGTTAAATAAAACATGCCAAAAAAAAAGAAAAAAATTAAAAATAGAAAAAAAGTTAAGAAAAAATCTTTAAAAAAAAGAAAATCTAAAAAAAATCATAAAAGAAAAGTTAGAAAAATTAAAAAAAGAGTAAAAAAAAGAAAATCTAAAAATAAATCAAAGGAACCAACCGAAAAAATTTACAAAACAAAATCAGAATGGATCAAAAGTGCATTGGTTAATAAATCAATGTATGAAAAAAAATATAAAGAATCGATTAGAAACAATAATGATTTTTGGGCAAAAGAAGGGAAAAGAATTACCTGGATTAAACCTTACTCAAAAATTAAAGATGTTACTTATAGCAAAACAGAAGTTAATATTAAATGGTTCTATGATGGAACTCTAAATGCATCTGCAAACTGTATAGATAGACATTTAAAAAAGAATAAAGACAAAACTGCAATTATTTGGGTTGGTGATGATCCAAAAGTACAAAAAAAAATAAGCTACAAACAATTACACGATGAAGTTTCAAAAGCTGCAAATGGTTTAAAAAAAATTGGTGTTCAAAAAGGAGATAGAGTTACAATTTATCTAACAATGATACCTGAGTTAGCATATACTATGCTTGCTTGCGCTAGAATTGGTGCTGTTCATTCAATAATTTTTGGTGGATTTTCTCCTGATAGTATAGCTGGAAGAATAAACGACTGTAAGTCAGATTATATTATAACTGCAGATGAAGGATTAAGAGGTGGTAAAACTATTCATTTAAAATCAATTACTGATGAAGCTTTAATACATTGTCCAAATGTAAAAAAATGTATTGTTATAAAGAAAACAGGAAATAGAGTTAATTGGGATGAAAGAAGAGATGTTTGGTATAATGAGATGATTAAAGATGTATCAACTCATTGTGAGCCGGAAGAGATGAGCGCAGAAGACCCTTTATTTATTTTATACACATCTGGTTCAACTGGAAAACCCAAAGGTGTTCTTCATACAACTGGCGGATACATGGTTTATGCTTCAATGACACATCAATATATTTTTAATTATAAACCAAAAGATATTTATTGGTGTACCGCTGATATTGGATGGATTACTGGACACAGTTACATAATTTATGGACCTCTTGCAAATGGTGCAACAACTATAATGTTTGAAGGTATTCCGACTTATCCAGATTCTTCCAGATGGTGGCAGATAGTTGACAAATACAAAGTAAATATTTTTTATACAGCGCCAACTGCAATTAGAGCTCTAATGGCTCAAGGTGAGGGCCCAGTTAAAAAAACATCAAGAAAAACTTTAAAGTTATTGGGTACAGTAGGTGAACCAATTAATCCGGAAGCATGGGAGTGGTATTATAAAACCGTAGGTGAAAGCAAGTGCCCAATAGTTGACACATGGTGGCAAACCGAAACTGGCGGTATTTTAATTGCACCACAAACTGGAGCAATTGACCTTAAACCAGGATCTGCAACAAAACCTTTTTATGGAATTAAACCATGTATAGTAGACCAGGGTGGTAATGAAATTAGGGGAGAGGGTCAAGGAAGATTGTGTATTTCTCAATCATGGCCAGGACAAATGAGAACAGTTTACGGAGATCATCAAAGATTTATAGACACTTATTTTTCACAGTTTGATGGAAAATATTTTACAGGTGATGGATGTAGAAGAGATAAAGATGGTTACTACTGGATCACAGGAAGAGTTGATGATGTAATTATTGTATCTGGACATAACCTTGGAACTGCTGAAATCGAGAGTGCATTTGTAGCTCATCCAAAAGTGGCTGAAGCTGCAGTGGTTGGTTATCCCCATGACATAAAAGGAAATGGTTTATATTGCTATGTAACTCTAAATATTGGAGAAAAAGAAGACGGTGATCTAGATAGAGAATTAAAACTTCATGTAAAAAAAACAATTGGTGCACATGCTTTTCCAGATTTTATACAATTTGCACCTGGTCTTCCTAAAACAAGATCAGGAAAAATTATGAGAAGAATTTTAAGAAAAATTGCCGCTAATGAGCATGATCAACTTGGTGATACAACAACTTTAGCTGATCCAAGCGTCGTGAAAAGCTTAGTCAACAATAGAAAAAATATTTAAATACTTATTAATTTTTTAAATTCTTCTTTAATATTATCCCATTTTAATATCATTGAGTTAAGAACAATCTTTCTGTCTAAAGTTTTTAACTCATCGGCTATAGGCGCCCATTCATATAATGCTAGAGCACTTTCATTAAACGGCCAAGAATTATAATAGGTTTTCCAATTTATTTTATGTAATCTATCACCAAAAGAAATTTTTCCCTTGCTAATAATATCTTCTGGCATTCCATTTGATATTTCACTGTCTAAAATTTTCTCATAAATTATTTTTGCTTGATCCATTTCATTATAATTAGAAAAAACATTGAGATAAGAAAGTGTATAGAAAGTAAGATCTTGTAAAGCTATTGAATAAATATTCCATTTCGCTTTATTAATTGAAGTCAGAAGTTTCTCATTATCAAAATGCAGAACGTACTTTGTGCCCATTCTTGTTTTGAGATAACTATATAAAGTTACCTGGGATACCCATGCAGACTTTTTTTGAATAAATGACTCTAAATCATTAATATTTTTAATTTTTTTTTTAGGTATAAATGCTTTGAATAGCGAAAATAAATAAAGTCTAAAATCTGCAAGACTTATATCCTTTAAATTGAATTTATATTTTAAAGCCATTTCTCTAGTATTGGTTGTTTTATATTATAAAAAATCAACTATTTGGAGCATTTTTTAGGGTTTCAATATTCGTCATTATAGGTAATGTTTCTTTTTTTAACCTATAGGAGAGATTAAAAATGTCAAAACAAGAACAACATTGGGATAAAACTAGGAATTTGCTTTTTATTACATTGGCAATCTGGTTTGTGTTCTCAATAGGCATCTTTCTCTTTGGAGCTGAAATGGAAGCATCTAGCTTTAGACCTCTTGGATACCCTCTATCTTATTATATGACATGTCAAGGATCACTGGGAATTTTCGTAATACTAATCTTTTGGTTTGCGGGAAGACAAGAAAAAATAGATGAAGAATTTGGCTTCTCTGAAAGAGAGGATGACTAAATGATTAAAGGTAAATTTATAGATAATTTGCCACAAGTTTATGGATTATATACAGGAGGTTTCCTTGTATTCATAATCTTAATGGCAATAGCAGAACAAGCAGGAATGTCAGCAAAATTGATAGGTATCTTTTTCGTTGCTTTCACTGTTGGTATCTATGCAATAATTGGATGGTTATCTCGTACACTTCAAGTAGATGCGTATTACGTAGCAGGAAGACAAGTTCCTACTGTATTTAATGGAATGGCGACTGCAGCAGACTGGATGTCTGGTGCATCATTCGTTGCAATGGCAGGTGGAATTTATTTTAAAGGCTACGGATATATGGCGCTTCTAGTTGGATGGACAGGTGGATATGTATTAGTTGCTTCGCTTCTAGCACCTTACCTAAGAAAATTTGGATGCTACACAGTTCCAGATTTTATAGGAACAAGGTATGGTGGAAACCTAGCAAGATTATCTGCTGTACTAGTACTAACGGTTGCTTCATTCACTTATGTGACGGCACAAATTAACGCGACAGGAACTATTGCATCAGTTGCATTAGATATTCCATTTGGAATAGCTGTCTACGTTGGATTAGCAAGTATATTAATGTGCTCGATGCTTGGTGGAATGAGAGCGGTTACTTGGACACAAGTTGCTCAATACATCGTATTGATTATAGCATACTTATTACCTGTATTCTGGATCAGTAATAAAATGGGTGCTGGTGTATTTCCACACTTAATGTTAGCTGATGAAGTTGCTAGAATTGCTGAGTTAGAAGCTCAGTTTGGCTTAGGAACTGTTAAAAACACTGCAGCTGATTTAGCTACAGTTCCAAAAGGCTTAGCAGGTATAACTAAGGCTCACTCTTCAGTGAATGCAACACCTTGGGCATTTATTTCATTAGCGGTTTGTATGATGGCTGGAACAGCATCATTACCTCACGTTATGATGAGATACTTTACTACTCCAAGTGTAAAAGCAGCTAGAAGATCAGTAGGTTGGTCACTATTCTTTATTTTCCTACTTTATTCTTCTGCGCCTATGTTAGCTACTTTATCAAAACTATCATTGATGGATCCAACCCTGGCAACAGGAATTATTGGTAAATCAATATCTGAAGTTCAAGCACTAGACTGGTACCAAAACTGGAACCAAGCAAACTTAATGTTTGTTAGCGACTTTAACGGAAATGGAACTCTAGACTTAAATGAGTTTTTCATGGGTGGTAAAGCCGTTGTGTTAGCAACTCCAGAGATCGCTGGATTACCTTATGTAATTTCAGGATTAGTTGCTGCCGGAGGTATGGCTGCTGCCATGTCTACTGCGGATGGTTTAGTTTTAGCAATTGCAAATGCTTTATCTCATGACTTGTACTACAAGATTATTGATCCTAAAGCAGAAACTGCAAAAAGATTAATTGTTGCAAGGGTATTACTTGTAATAATTGGTTTTGCTGGAGCAACAATTGCAGCTCTTGAGATTCAAGGCATCTTAGGTTCAGTTATATGGGCTTTTGACTTTGCGATGTCAGGATTGTTCTTCCCACTTGTATTAGGTGTATGGTGGAAGAGAGCAAATGCACAGGGTGCTGTTGCAGGTATGCTTGTTGGATTAGCTGTTGGTACTTGGTACTTAATTCATGTACGAACAGGTGGAACTCCAATATGGGGTGTAACTCAACTTACATTCGGTATACATGGAGCTTTAGCTAGCTTAGTGTCAATGGTTGTTGTTAGTTTAGCGACTAAAGCGCCAGACTCTGCTACTCAAAAGATGGTAGATGAGGTTCGTATTCCAAGTGGTAAAACAGTACTTGGTAAACAACACTAAATAAATATAATTTTAAGGGGCGATAACATTTCGCCCCTTTTAATTTAAATTTAAATCCTTTTAGTATGTCTGCAAATTTCCATCCTTTAGTTTATATTATAGATTATATCTTAGGTGTTATAATGTGGACGCTTATAGGAAGAGTGGCAATGAATATCTTTCAAAGGGAAGATTCACAATTTTTTTTTATGAAAGTTTTTGTAAATCTGACCAATCCTCTAATCAGACTATTTAGACCTATTACCCCACAATTTATTATAAAGCCTTTGGTGCCACTATATGTTGCATGGTTCTTCTATATGATTAGATTTTATTTAATGCCATATATTTTGGGTTATTCTGTTATGGGTATGCTGTCTTTTCCTTTAGAAAGTGAAATAGCTCAAGAAATTTATCGAATTTTTAGTAAAAATTAATTCAAATTAAAAAATAAAATTGATACTAGTAGATTAGTTATCAATGAAAAAAATACAAATATCACCCTCAATTTTATCAGCTGACTTTAGTCAGTTAGGCAATGAAATTAAGCGACTTGAAGAAGGTGGAGCCGACATGATACATGTTGATGTAATGGATGGTCATTTTGTTCCAAATCTTACAATTGGACCACCTGTAATTAAAAGCTTAAAAAAACATACAAAGTTACCTTTCGACGTACATTTAATGATAGACCCGGTCCATAAATATATTAAGGACTATAGTGATGCTGGGGCTGATATTATAACTTTTCATCCAGAGGCAACTGAAAATATTTCTGAAACAATAAATTTAATTAAATCATTAAATAAGAAAGTTGGAGTTTCTTTAAATCCAGATACAGAAATAGCAGCAGCTGAAAAATATTTAGACAAAATTGAATTAATTCTAATAATGAGTGTTTATCCAGGTTTTGGTGGTCAAAAATTTATAAGTGATGTCATTCAAAAAATTAAAGATTTAGATAAAATTAGAAAAGAACGTAAGTTAAACTTTAAAATTGAGATTGATGGTGGAATAAATTTTGAAACTTCTAAAATAGCAATTAATGCAGGTGTAGATATTTTAGTTTCGGGCACCACAATATTTAAAGAAAATAACGGAGATTTAAAAAAAAATATCAAAACCTTGAAACAAATCTAAATGTTTATAAAAAGTGCCGTTTTAAACTTTGGTTCTATGTTTTTTCAAATTTTAAACCAAATAAGAAAGTTTTATTTAAACTCGCCTATTTATAATAAAAAAATATCAAAAATTGACGATAAAATTATCATATACAAACCAAGCCAAAGTATTTTGAACTGCTTAATTAAATTCGACAAAAAAAAATATAACATTGAAGATTTTTCATTAAATTCTGTATGGAAAGATTCTACAAACTTAAATAATAAAAATTTTAAAAAACTTCATAGTTTTTTTTGGCTATTTACATTAGACCTTAAATCTTCAAAAAAAATTACTCAAAACATTATTTCAAATTGGATAGGCGAAAATAATAAATATAAACAGTATATTTGGGATTTAGATATCTTATCAAAAAGAATTATTGCTTGGATTTCAAACTCAAAGTTAACTTATGAAAATTCTGAAACAGAATATAAATTACATTTTAACAGTCTAATTAAAAAACAAACAAATCATTTAATAAACGAAGTAAAAAGATCAGAAAGATTAGATGATAAGATAATCGTTAGTACTGCTATAATTTTAGTTGGTTTGAGTTATGGTGATTTATATTTTCTCAAGTTTGGGATTGATCTTTTAAAAAAAATATTAAGTTTCTCATTGGACTCCAATAATTTTCCTAAATCTAGAAATTTAAGACAATTAGTTTTATATTTGAAATACTTGATCATAATTAGAGAACTTTTTAAAGAATCTCAAACAAATATTCCTGAATTTTTAGATGAAGCAATTTTTTATCTTGGAAAATCATACAATTTGTTATGTGGAAATAAAAAAAATGGAATGTTATTTAATGGTAATTTTCAAGACTCAAATAAAGAATTTGATGATTATTTAAATTTTCATAAATATAAATTTAAAGATGATTCCAATGAAGCTGGTGGTTATGTAGTTTTAAAAAATAAAAAATCCTCATTAGCTATTGATCTTGGAAAGGTTCCAGAAAAAAAATTTTCCAAAGATTATCAGGCCGGAGTATTTTCTTTTGAATTTAATTATTCTGGAGAAAAAATAATTACAAATTCTGGTTATTTTCAAGATTATAAACATCAATTGAATATTATATCTAAGTCTACCGCCTCTCATTCAACCTTAATTTTAAATAATACTTCTAATGTAAGATTCGAGAGAAATAAAAATGGAAATATGCTGGTAAGTAAAAATTTTAAAATTTTAAATAAAGAAATTATATCTGAAAAAAACTTTTGGTTAATAAAAGCTTCACATGATGCTTATTCTAAATCTAATGGGGTGTTACATGAAAGAAAACTTAAATACTTTCATAATAATAATAAGCTAGAAGGTTGCGACAAACTAATAAAAACTAAAAATTTTATGTCTAGTAATTTTGAATTAAGATTCCATTTGCTGCCCAATACAAAGTTAACAAAATTATTAAATAATGAGAGTATATTAATTGAAAGTAATAATGCAGGTTGGAAATTTACTTGTAAAAATCATAATATAGATATTGAAACAGGATTATATTTTGGAATGAAAAATAAGTATTTAGAAAATAAAAACATACTTGTGTCTGGCTTAACTCTTCCAGAGGAACAAAATATTATTTGGGAAATAGCAAAGATATGAGAATTAAATCGGCTTTAATTTCTGTTTCAAATAAAGAAAAACTTAATGATATTTTAAAAGTATTAAAAAAATTTAATATAAAATTGATAAGTTCAGGAGGAACTTATAAAAAAATTAAGTCACTTGGATATAAATGTGTAGAAGTTACAGATTTTACAGGTTTTCCAGAAATTTTAGATGGAAGAGTAAAGACTCTGCATCCCAAAATACATTCTGGGATACTCTATAAAAGACAAAAAAAAAGTCATAAAAAAGTAATAAAGAAGTTTAATTTTGAAAGTATAGATTTAGTTGTTACAAATTTTTATCCTTTTGATAAAACAATTAAGCAAACTAGAAATCATAAAAAAATTATTGAAAATATTGATATTGGTGGCCCAACTTTAGCAAGAGCTGCTGCAAAAAACTATGAAGATGTTGTTGTTATTACAAAAATTAAACATTACAAAAAATTAGTTGATGAATTAAATTTCTTTAAAGGTAAAACTTCATTGCAATTTAGAGAAAAAATGTCTCAAGAAGCATTTTTTGAAACAGCGAGTTATGACTCAATAATTTTTAATTATTTTAGTAGATTTTCAGAAGAAAAAATTCCTGAAAAATTATTTGTTAAGGCAAATTTAATTCACAAATTAAGGTATGGTGAAAATCCTCACCAATTTGGAGCTATTTATGGAAATGAAGAGGAATTTAAAATAAAAAAATTGCATGGAAAAGAATTAAGCTACAATAATTATAATGATATTTTTGCATGTTTGAGTTTAGCAAAAACATTACCAAAAAATAGAGGCACTGTGATTGTTAAACATGCTAATCCATCAGGTGTATCAATAGAAAATGATCACTTAAAAAGCTACTTTTCTGCAATGTATTGTGATCCTATAAGTGCTTTTGGAGGGATTGTAGCCTGTAATTATAAAGTAAGCTTAAAAATTGCAAAAGAAATAATAAAGAATTATTACGAAGTAATTATTGCAAATGGTTTTGATAAAAAAGCAATAAAATTATTAAAAAACAAAAAAAATCTTAGATTAATTGATGCAACTAAAGTTAAGTCTGAGAAATATAATAAGATAGTTTCTACAATGAATTCTTTATTGGTACAAACAAATGATAATGAAGTCTTTGATAAGAATAATTTTAAGGTTGTTTCAAAAATTAAACCATCAAAAAAATTGATGGAACAACTAATATTCTCATTTAATGTGTGTCGCTCAGTAAAATCTAATGCAATTGTAATTTCTCAAAATAACAAAACATTAGGTATCGGATCGGGCCAGCCTAGTAGGTTAGATAGCTGTAAAATTGCTATAGAAAAGATGAAAAAATTCAAAAAATTTAATAACAAAAATCCTATAGTCGCCGCCTCTGATGCTTTTTTTCCATTTGTTGATGGAATTGAAAGTCTTGTTCAATCAGGCATAACTGCTATCATTCAACCACATGGATCTATAAAAGATAAAGAAATAATTAAATTTGCTAATGATATGGGTATTGTCTTAATATTTTCTAAATCAAGACATTTCAGACACTAGTCTATTTTGTCTACTTTTGCAGCTAAAACGAAATCACTCTCATGCAATCCTTTAATTGCATGTGTAAAAATTTTAATTTTAGCATACCCCCATCCAAACCATATATCAGGATGATGGCCTTCCTTCTCAGCTATTTCTCCAACTTTATTGATAAAGCTTTGGCTTTCTAAGAAATTTTTGAATTTAAATTCTTTTATTAAATAAAAGATTTTATCATCATCTGCCTTTACTTCCCATCCATCAACCATTTTTAGATATTTATGTATTTCAGTAATATCAAAACCAGGAATTCCACCTTCACAAGGTATACATTTTTTTTTTGATAAATCTTCTTCCATATTAAAAATAAACTGGAGCGGGCAATGGGACTTGAACCCACGACCTTCTCGTTGGCAACGAGACGCTCTACCACTGAGCTATGCCCGCTTATTAATTAAGATATTATAGTTAGAGGTTTTATTAATTACAAGCAACATTAAAATTATAAATTTAAATTAAAATAAAATAATCTATAATAAATTTAATGAATCAGTTTCCAAATAAAATACCTGTTTTTCCATTATCCAATTTCATAGTTTTTCCAAACACAACAGTTCCATTAAACATATTTGAGCCTAGATATTTAAAAATGACCGAAGATGCTATTGCTAGCAATAGATTGATTGGAATGATACAACCAAAAAAAATTGGGGACTCAAAAAATCCAGATTTATTCGATGTAGGTTGTATTTGTAAGATAGTTAGTTTTAATGAAACAGAAGATGGAAGATATATAATTATTCTTAAAGGACTTAATAGATTTAAAAAAATCAATGAGATTGAAAACAAAAAAATATATAGAGAGCTGAATGTTGATTACAATTTATATATCAATGATAAAAATTCAGAAAAAGAATATTTTGAATTTTCAAAAATAGAAAAAATTTTAGAAGAATTGAAATTATTATTTAAAAAACGTGGATACGAAATAAACTGGAATGATCTAGAAGGACAAAGTGTTTATCAAACATTGTCAGCCTTATCAATGGCTTCACCTTTTTCAATTCTTGAAAAACAAATTCTTTTAGAAACGAAAAATCTTGAAGAAAGACAATTAAAGTTTAAGGAAATATTAAATACTTATAGTTCAGATTTTTCAAATATAAAAACTGTTCAGTAATTTAAATTTCCTTGATTTGCAAATTTAATTCCTAACTCTTTTAATTTTTGATTTTTGTTAATGAAAGAAAAAATTTTTTCTGAAATATTTTTAGGAACAAAATTTTTATTATATTTAAAAAACTCATATATGAAATCAATCCCAAATGAAAATATTGAATTATAGCTTTTAGATTTTTTTTCAAATTCCTTGTAAATACTATTATCAATACTCAATCCTAAATTTATCTTTTGATCTAAAATTTCATTAAATTTAATTATATCCCTAATGGTCATATTAAAACCTTGTCCTGCTAATGGGTGTATAGAGTGTATTGAATCTCCAAAAAAAAGAACATTTTTATAGTAATATTTTTTAGGTAATTTTAGTTTTAAATTAAAACTTTCAACTTTCTCATGAGATAGTATTTTATATGATGGATTAAATTTTTTAATTAAATTTAAAATTTCATTTTCTGATATTTTTTCTTTTTTCTTAATTTCAAATGAAAAAACAACTGAAGTAGATTTATTTGATAAAGGAAGGAAGGCAATTGGACCGTATTCTGTAAAAATTTGTACTGCTTTATTATTAATAACTTTTGTATGGTTAATTATAGTAGTGAATGCTTTGTTATGATAATTTTTATAAATTTTCTTTTTTAAAAATTTTTCTGTTAAAATATTTGAACTTTCACAATTTATAATTAATTGAAATTTTTTTTGATTTGTCAGTAAAATAAAGTCAGAGTTTTTTTTTAAATATTTAAAAGAGATATACTTATTTGACTGTGCCTTTGATCTAAAAAATGAAATTATTTTTTCATATTTTATCATATTTAACAATGGCTTAGAATTTTTTTTAAATAAGATTTTCTCGTTTATTTTATTATTTTTAATTAAAACTTTAATTTCACTTATAGAATTTGTTTTTTTTGAAATATTTTTATAAAAGCTTGCTAAATATTTTAGGTTATGACCGGTTATACCCAATGATCGTGTTTTAAAATTAGGTTTAGAAGATTTTAATGAATAAATCTCTGTGTGAAATTTTTTTTTTGATAAAATACAGGCCAAAACCAAGCTGGTAAGATTATTTCCAATTAGGCAAATTTTCATAAAATTTTTTAATTTTACCAATAATAATTAAATGGTACAAATCAACTTATTTGATTCATTTTTATGAAATTTGCAAATTTCTTAACAAAAACAAAAGGATTTTTATTCAGGAGAATGTCTGAATTGCTTGGTTTGTTAATTATATTCCTTTCACTCTCTATACTAATTTCACTAGTTAGTTACTCACCTAATGATCCTAATTTTATAATAAGTGAAGCTGATGAAATTCAAAATCTGTTAGGATTTAGAGGAAGTGTTATTTCAGATTTTCTATTTCAATCAATTGGACTAATTTCTTACTTTATACCATTTACTTTATTTTTCTCAGGAGCCAATATATTCTTAAGCAAAAGACAGATTATATTAATTGATAACTTATTTTTTTGTGTACTTTATATAATTTGTGGCTCTCTTTTTTTTGCTTATTTTAAAGATCAATCTTTTTTTCTTACAATAAATGGAAATGGTGGTTTTATTGGATTATTTCTTAAAGATAGTTTTATATCTTCAATTTTAGAAACAAACCATAATGTTTCTTATTACACTTTAATTAGTCTTACGTTTTGTCTTTTTTTGATAAGTATTAATTTCAAGATATCAAAAATTTTAAATTATATAGGATTTATAAGAAATTTATTTCTATCTAAAAAAAATACAAGCATAAATGAAAATGATAGTGCAATTAATGAAAATATAGCGTCTGAAAATTTAAATGAAGATAAGAGAATACAAGATAGTTTACCGTTTGATAAAAAAATTAATATGAATATTAAAAAATTTATTCTTCCAGATTTAAAATTACTTAAATCTCCATCAAAAAATGAAAAAATAGCAAAAAAGAATGAAGATATAAATGAAGATTTTTTAGAAAAAGTATTAATGGATTTTGGTGTTGAGGGGAAAATTAAAAAAATAAATTATGGTCCAGTTGTCACTCTAAATGAATTTGAACCAGCCGCAGGGATTAAAGTTTCAAAAATAATAAATTTATCTGAAGATATAGCAAGAAATACAAGCTCTGAGTCTGCTAGAATTTCCATAATACCTGGCAGTAATACTATTGGTATAGAGCTTCCAAATTTTACAAGAGAGAATGTATATCTTAGTGAAGTAATTAAAGATCCTCAATTTAAGAAGAAAGATATAAAACTTCCTATAGCTTTAGGTAAAAGTATTTCAGGAAATCCAATCATTGGAGATTTAAGTACGATGCCACATCTTTTAATTGCTGGCACAACTGGATCAGGTAAATCTGTATGTATTAATACAATAATATTATCTTTATTATACAGACACACACCGGATAAATGTAAGTTTATTCTTATCGATCCAAAAATGTTAGAATTGTCTACTTATGAAGGCATTCCCAATTTACTATGCCCTGTAATTACTGAGGCAAAAAAAGCAGCATCTGTTTTGGGATGGGTAGTTAAAGAAATGGAAAATAGATACAAACTAATGACTAAAGTTGGTGTGAGAAATATTGACGGATACAATTCTAAACATAAAACATTTATGCCTTATATCGTTGTAATAGTTGATGAAATGTCAGACTTAATGTTGGTATCAGGAAAAGATATTGAAAATTATATTCAAAAACTTTCTCAAATGGCTAGGGCTGCAGGAATACATATTATAATGGCAACTCAAAGACCTAGCGTTGATGTAATCACAGGTACAATTAAAGCTAATTTTCCAACTAGAATCTCATTTCAAGTATCATCGAAGATAGATAGTAGAACTATTCTTGGTGAACAAGGAGCCGAACAGCTTTTAGGCAAAGGTGATATGCTTTATATGTCTTCAGCAAATAAAATTACTAGAATACATGCACCATTTGTTACTGAGGATGAAATAGAAAAAATTAATAATTTTTTAAGATCACAAGCTGAACCAGATTATGTTGAAGAAATTTTAGAATTTTCTGAAGAAGTAAATAATAATTTAGATAATTCTGAAATGAATGACAAAGATGAGCTTTACCAAAGTGCACTTAAATTAGTCAAAAGTGAAGGAAAAGCATCAACTTCTTTTTTACAAAGAAAACTTCAAATTGGTTACAATAGAGCTGCAAGAATTATTGATATGATGGAAGAAAATGGCGAAGTTAGTAAAGCAAATCATGTGGGTAAAAGAGAAATATTAAAATGAAAAAAATATCATTTATTTTTATATTTTTTTTTTTTCTTCAAAATAATTTGATTGCATCTAATAAAGTAAATATAATTAATAAATTAAATAAAACAGAAAATATAAGTTTTAACTTTATTCAAACTATTAATGGTAAGGATGAAAAAGGAGAATGTATAATTAAATATCCAAAAAAAATATTTTGTAATTATGATACTAGAAATAATAAAATATTAGTTTCAAACGGTTCAAGTTTAGTTATAAAAAATGATAGTCAGTATTATCGTTATTCAATAAAAAAAACTCCTTTTGAATTTCTTTTAGATAAAAATTTTTTGATAGATAAAATTAATTCATCAAAAATAAATGAAATGAAAGGTGAATATTTTTTTTTTCAAATAAATGAAAATAATAACAATATTAATATTTTTTTTAGTAAAAAAAATTATAATTTAGTTGGTTGGCAAGTTGAAGATATATATCAAAATTTAGCAGTCACATTTATTTTTAATACATCTATTAATAGAAAAATTGATGAAAAATTATTTAAGCTTCCTAAAATTGATTAGTTTTATACTAAGTTAATTGTTTCCTCTTTAAAAATTTTCATTCCTCTATTTAGATAGTTTTTAAGCGCATGCTTATGATCTAATGAGCAAGTATGAACCCATACTTTTTTTGAATTAAGTTCAAAACACTTTTTAATAGCTTCAGATAAGAAATATGATCCAAATTTTTTACCAATATAATCATCAAGTATTCCAAAATATGCAATCTCAGAGCTGCTTGTTGAAAAATCATTAATTACCTCAAAATACCCAACTAATTCTTCATTTAATTTTAGTATGAAAGTATGAACATTTTTGTTTTCTAAATAAGACATCCATTTCAAATTGTTCCAAACTAACCTATCAACCCATCTATGGTTTTTCCCAACATTTTTATAAAAAAATTTATTTAATTCTATGTCTGGAGGATCAACTTTTTTTAAGATTAAATTCTGGTCTGGAGATATAGCTTGATTTAAATTTTTTAAAGAATTTATCTCTAAATAATATCTATGTACTTTCAAGGCTATTGAACCATCTTGCCAATTTTTTCCCCTCCAAATAAATGAAAATGTAAATGTGGAACTTCTTGTCCTCCATCTTCACTAATATTTGCAAGAGCCCTGTATCCTTTGCCAGTATCAACAGAAATTCCTAGTTTTTTTGCAACAGTGTTAATTCCTTTTAGTAATCCGACCATTTCATCTGATGATGCATTTTGGCTAAAATCATCTAAATCTTCATATTTTCCTTTTGGAATTACTAATGCATGAATTTTTTTTTGGGGATTTATATCATAAAAAGATAAGACAAATTCATCTTCATAAATTTTTTTACAAGGAATCTCTCCCCTTAGAATTTTTGCAAAAATATTATTATCATCGTAACTCATTTTTTTCTTTTATTTAATTCTTCCATTACGGCTTCAATTTTAACATCATTTGCTTCTAGATACATAATTAAATGATAAAAGACATCAGCAGCTTCATGTATTTTATTTGAATTTTTATCTACAGCTTCAATTAGTTCATTTATTTCTTCTAAAACTTTTTCTTTACTTAAAGATTTATTACTTAAAAGTTTATTAGTATAAGATCCATCTACAGGATTATTTTTTCTGTCTCGTGCAAGTTTAAACAGGCTTTCTAATGTATCTAGCATACTAAATCCTAACTGGAATTCCTTTCGAGTTCAAATATTCTTTGGCCTCTTTAACAGAAAATTTACCGTAGTGAAATATAGATGCAGCCAGAACTGCACTAGCATTTCCGAGTTTAATTCCATCTACTAAGTGATCTAAATTACCTACTCCACCTGAAGCAATTACTGGAATGTTTACTTTTGATGAAATCTTAGACATTAAATCAATATCATAACCAACCTGAGTTCCATCTCTATCCATTGATGTTACTAATAATTCTCCAGCGCCATTGTCTTCCATTTTTTTTGCAAATTCTATTGCATTAATACCTGTATTATTTCTTCCTCCATGAGTAAAAATTTCCCATTGGTCATCGTTTTTCTTAGCATCTATAGCAACTACAATACATTGAGTACCAAACTTTTTTGAGCTATTTACGACAACTTCAGGATTTTGAACTGCAGCAGTATTTATAGAAACTTTATCTGCACCGCAGTTAAGTAATTTACTAATGTCATCAATACTTCTGACGCCACCACCAACAGTTAAAGGAACAAAACATTTCTTAGATGTTTTTTCTACCACATCATAAATTGTATCTCTATTTTCATTTGATGCTGTAATATCCAAAAAACAAATTTCATCTGCTCCTCCATCACTATAAATTTGAGCTTGTTCAACAGGATCACCCGCATCTTTTAGATCAACAAAGTTTATACCTTTAACAACTCGGCCATTTTTAACATCTAAACAAGGTATTATTCTGTTTTTAAGCATCTATTTCTTTCACTAATTTTTCTAATTGAATATCTCCATCGTAAATAGCTTTACCAACTATTATACCTTCAATATTTTTTAAACTCTTTGCTTTTTTAATATCATCAATTGAAGAAACGCCACCAGATATAACCACTGGACACTTAGAATTAATAGCAACTTTTTCTGTTTCTTCAAAATTAGGGCTTTGCTTCATTCCATCTCTGTTAATGTCTGTATAAATCAATCTGCTTGCACCAAAATCATTAACTTCTTTTAAATAATCTAAAGTAAGTTGATTAGAATTTTCTTTCCAGCCTGATATTGATAAATATCCATCTTTAGCATCTAAGCCTAAAGCAATTTTACTTGGAAATTTATCGCATGCTTCTTTTAAAAAGTTTTTGTCTTTTATGGCTGCACTTCCTAAAATTACTTTTTCAACACCAACATCGGTATACTTTTGAATATTTTCAAAACTCCTGATACCTCCACCAATTTCAATATTAAGATCAAATTTGCTAACTATTTCTTGTATAATATCTAAGTTAACTGTTTCGCCAGTTAAAGCTCCATCTAGATCAACTATATGTATATTTTTGAAACCATGATCTTTATATTTTCCAGCTTGTTCAACTGGGGACATTTCATATTCAGTTTTATTATCAAAGTCTCCTTTGACTAACCTAACACATTTTTTATCTTTAATATCTATGGCAGGGAATATTTTCATTTTTATAATTTAATAAAATTTTCAATTATTTTTAATCCAATTTTATCACTTTTTTCAGGATGAAATTGGGTTCCAAATAGATTTTCCTTTTCAGCTGAACAAACAATGTTTGATGAATAATCAACTGTTGCGGAAATTACATTTTTATCTTCTGGAATAAATTCATAACTGTGTACAAAATACATGTGAGAATTATTTTCTATATCTTTAAAAATCTTACTTTCTTTAACAATATTTATTTGGTTCCAGCCAATATGAGGAAGTTTATATTTGCCATTTTGATTATCGATTTTTGATACCTTACCTGATATCCAACCTAAACCTTTGGTTTCTGTTTCCTCATAACCAATATCTGCAAACATTTGTAATCCAACACAAATTCCTAGAAGAGGTTTTTTGTTATCAATTGCAAACTCATTTAAAGTATGGACTAAACCATTGATGTTGTTTAAAGCATCAACACAGCTCTTGAACGAACCCTGCCCTGGCAAAACTACTTTATCGCTGGATTTAATCTTGTTTAAATCTGAAGTTACTTTGATATTTACTTTGTCTTTAGCAACTTCCGTAAAAGAATTAATAACAGAGCTTATGTTGCCCGATTTATAGTCAACAATTGTAATATTCATTAAACTTTATAATGAGCCTTTAGTAGATGGTATAACGTTTTTGTTTCTTGGATCTATTTCTAAAGCAGTTCTCAACGTTCTAGCTAATCCTTTAAAACAAGATTCAATTATATGATGACTATTATCACCATAAATATTTTCTATGTGAAGAGTAACACCTGCAGCTTGTGAGAAAGCTTGGAACCATTCTTTAAATAGTTCAGTGTCCATTTCTCCTAGTTTCTCAACTTTTAAATTAACATTCCAAATTAAGTAGGGTCTATTAGATACATCAATAGCTACTCTGGAAAGCGTTTCATCCATAGGGATCAATGCATGAGAGTATCTTTTAATTCCTTTAAACTTATTAGATGCTTTTTTTAAACACTCCCCAATAGCAATACCTGTATCTTCCGTTGTATGATGAAGGTCTATGTGAGTATCACCTTTTGCTTTTACATTTAAATCAATTAAAGAATGTTTGGATAATTGTTCAAGCATATGATTTAAAAATCCTATACCAGTATCAATTTTATATTTTCCCTTGCCATCAATATTTACTTCAACATTAATTGATGTCTCTTTTGTTTTTCTACTAATTTTAGCTTTTCTTTTCATTATAAAATATACGTATATATAGATTATTTGCTTATATCAATATTTGTAATTTGGTACTTGAACTATAAAAAATAGTATCCACTTAAGAGTTATGACAACGATAGCCTTAGTTAGAAAAAATAATCAAGTGGTTGTGGCTAGTGACGGCCAAGTTAGTATGGGAAATACTGTAATTAAAAAAACTGCAAATAAGGTTAGAAAAATTGAGAAAAGAAATGTGATCGCTGGTTTTGCCGGTTCTACCGCTGATGCTTTAACATTATTCGAAAGATTAGAATCTAAATTAGAAAAACACGCAGGAAATTTATCTAGATCAGCTGTTGAACTTGCGAAAGATTGGAGGACAGATAAATATCTAAGAAGATTGGAAGCATTAATGGCTGTAGCTGATAAAGAAAAAAGTTTTATAATTTCAGGAACAGGCGATGTTTTAGAACCAGAGGGAGATGTTATTGGAATTGGTTCGGGGGGAAATTATGCTTTAGCAGCCGCAAAAGTACTAATGAGCTCTGATATGTCTGCTGAAGAAATTGCAAAAAAAGCAGTTGAAACAGCTGCTGAAATCTGTGTCTTTACAAATAACAATATTTCAACTGAAAAAATATAATGGACAAATCAAACGTTACAACACTAATCCCAAAGGATAAAAAAGGAAACAAAAACAATCTTTCAAATTCTTTATCTCCAAGAGAAATTGTTTCTGAACTTGATAGATTTGTCGTGGGACAAGATAAAGCTAAGAGAGCTGTTGCAATTGCACTAAGAAATAGATGGAGAAGACAAGCTATTGAAGGTGAAATGAAAGATGAAGTTCTTCCAAAAAATATACTTATGATGGGGCCAACAGGAGTTGGCAAAACAGAAATTTCTAGAAGATTGTCAAAGTTAGCTGAAGCGCCTTTTGTTAAAGTTGAAGCGACTAGGTTTACAGAAGTTGGTTATGTTGGAAGGGATGTTGAACAAATAATCAGAGATTTAATTGAAATTGCAATATCAATGGAGAGATCAAAAAAAAGAAAAGAAGTACATGCTAAAGCTCAAAAACTTGCTGAGGAAAGAGTTCTAGACGCTTTGGTAGGAAATAATGCAAGTGTCGCAACAAGAGAAAGTTTTAGAAAAAGATTAAGAAATGGAGATCTAGATGACAATGAGATAGAAGTTGCAATTAGCGAGAATAGTCAAATGCCATCTTTTGAAATTCCAGGAATGCCTGGAGCAAATATTGGCATGATAAATATTTCTGATGCCCTAGGAAAATCTTTAGGACAAAAACCAAAAAAGAAAAAAATGTCAGTAAAAGAATCTCATGAAATATTAATTAACGAAGAATCTGACAAACTTATTGAAGAAGATAAAATTATTAAATCAGCTAAGGACTCAACTGAAAATAATGGAATAGTATTTCTTGATGAAATAGATAAAATTTCGGCAAGAACAGATAGAGTTGGAGGAGATGTATCTCGAGAAGGTGTTCAAAGAGATCTTCTTCCACTTATTGAAGGTACAACGGTCAATACAAAATATGGTCCTATAAAAACTGACCACGTTTTATTTATTGCATCTGGTGCTTTTCAACTTGCTAAACCATCTGATTTACTACCAGAGTTACAAGGAAGATTGCCAATTAGAGTAGAGCTAGATGCACTTAATAGTGAAGACTTTAAAAGAATTTTAAAAGAGCCAGATAACAGCTTAATAAAGCAATACAAAGCATTGTTAAAAACTGAAAATGTAGAACTTGAATTTAGTGATGATGGTATTGATTTGATTGCAAATATTGCAAACGAAGTAAACAATACTGTTGAAAATATTGGAGCAAGAAGACTTCACACAATTATAGAAAGAATTTTAGATGAAATTAGTTTCACAGCATCAGATAAATCTGGTGAAACTGTATCTGTAGACTCTGATTATATTAAAAAACACATCGGGGAACTTGTTAAGGATACAGATTTATCAAAATTTATTTTATAATTTTATATTCAAAATTTTGAGTTTCTTCATTCACTTGAACCTCTTCTGCACCATTTTTTAGATGAAAATTCCTTGCCATCTCAGTTAGTGGTGAAAGGGTAACTAATCTATTTAAATGGTTGGATTTTTTTATCATTTTAAAAACTTCTTTAACAATTAATTTTCCACCTCCTTTCTTATTTGACCAAACAGTGTAAGCAATTGCTATTTGTCCCACATTTTGATCTCTGGTAGCACTTTGTAAAAAAGCATCTCTGCTAAAAAGATCTAATTCATATACTGATTTTGGTATTTGATTTGTAAAAGCAAAACACATCACTGCATGAATTTCATCTTTATATTTAACGCCATATATTTTTCTTCCATAGCTTGTTCTGAAAAAATTATCTAGTTCAGGTCTTACTGGATCTTTTTCATTTTCACATTCGTTTAATTCAACTAACTCAGCACCTTTGATCCAGTCAAAAAAACTTTTAATATTTTTGTTTAGATCTTTTCTGCTTTTTCTGATCCTTGCTTTAATATTTCTAGAAATTTTTTTTTTAACCACTTTTTTTTTTTAGAATAATATCAAAATTTCCCTTGGATGGATTTTCAACAGAATCAAAGTCTAATTTTAATATTTTATTAATTAAATTTTTATTTTCTTTTATATAATTTGGTACAGAATACTTTAATATACTTAAATCTTTAGATTGATATGGATCATTTAAATTTTTTGATCTACTACCTTTACCAGTGATTATATTAATTTTTATTACGCCTTTTTCAAAACATGACAAAATAAAACTTTCAATCTTTGTGTTTGCATCTTCTAAGGTATAACCATGTAAATCTATAGTTTCTTCCTTAAATGTTGAAATTTTTTTGCTTAATTTTTGATCTTTATTAAATAACTTTTCTTTAGAATTTATAAAATTATCCCAATCCTTTATGTCTTTATCTGATATTTTTTTATTCAATTAAACTTCGGTTTCTATTAATTGCCAGTTTGGATTTTTTGACCTAATATTTCTAGAAAATTTCCATGTATCATTTACTCTTTTAATTTTTTGAGGATCACCAGAAATAATTTTATTTTCTTTATCTTTAATACAAGTGATAATTTCACTTATAAAACTAACACTTACCTCTAACAAATCGTTGTTTTGATTATGATTTTTAATCTCAGCAGAATTAATTCCAATAAACGTTGTTTCATTTTTATATTCTTTCGAGGATCTTTCTTTAATTGCATCATTAAATAATTTGTATACATCGGCATTTAGCAAAGATTTAATTTCGGTAAGTTTTCCTTTTGCGAATGACGTGATGATTGTTTCATAGGCAATTTTTGCACCATTTAAGAATTCTTTTTTTGCATCTTCATTAAATTCATATATTTCTTTTTTCTTTAATGGTTTTTTAAAATCAAAATCATTAGCAAAACTTGGTGCCATATCATCTTCGTGACCAGTTTTTTTACCTAAAATCCCTCTTAATCTTAGAAAGATAAATCCTGCAATCATTGCAAGCAAAATAATGTCTATGTATTCAAAACTATAATTCATTGTATTTTATATATATTTATAATATTTACTTAGTTAATCTTTTTCAATGATCTTAATTTAGGAATTTAAAGACAAATGAACTCACTTTTATTAGCAATAATATTAATTCCAGCAGTTGAAATTTATTTATTCATAAAAATAGGATCTTCTATTGGGGCATTTAATACTATTTTACTCATATTTTTTACTGCTTTTATAGGAATTTACTATGCAAGAGCTGAAGGTTTAAACACTTTAAATCAAGGATTAAGAAAAATGGTTAAAGATGAAATGCCTGTTTATGAACTATTATCCGGAGCTCTTATTGGAATAGGTGCTATTTTTTTAATTATACCAGGATTTGCAACCGACCTTGTTGGTTTTCTAATAATATTTTCACCAACAAGAAAACTAATTTTTAATAAATTTTCTAAAAAAAATACAAAAAATAATCTAAAAAGTAAGGATTATATTGAAGGAGAATATAAAGATTTAGATGATTGAAAATAAAAAAGAAAAATTCAAAATTATTTTAGAATATATAAAAGATCTTTCCGTTGAAACGCCGAAAGCATCAACATTGTTATATGTTAGAGATAATTTAGAAAAGTATAAAATGGATATTGACATTAATTCATTAATTCTAAAAAATAAATCTTTAGAAATAACAACAAAAATAACTCTACAAGATAAAAGTGATAATAAAAATAAAGCTTTTTTTGAAATTAAATACGCTTCTATAATCGCAATAGATAGCTCACTGACTGATAAAAACATTATTAGCAAAATTGTACTTTGTGATTTGCAAAAAATTGTATATCCAAAAATAGAAAAAATATTTTTAGATATCATTAAAAATGCAGGATATCCAAAAATGAGTTTTGATAAAAAAGTAGATTTTGAAAAGTTGTATAATGATAAATTTAATTAAAATAATTTTTTTTAATTTCTCTTTTTAAAAATTCTTTGTGCAGCTTTAATTCTTCTTCTGTCGGTTTAACTATTTTTTTATAGTGCTGAATTTTTGTATTGTCTATATTTTCATCACTATATTGGATATCCACTTTTAATTTAAAGGTTGGCTCTTTTTGATCTAATAAATTTATATAAACTTTCGACAAAAGTTCACAATCTATAACAGCGTTATGTTTTGTTCTTCTTGAGTTATCAATATTATATTTTTTACATAACGCATCTAGACTAGTGCCAGAACCTGGAAATTTTTCTCTTGCTATTTGCAATGTATCGACTACTTCACATCCAATTTTTTTTTTTTTTAATAACATAAGTTCGTTATTTAAGTGAGAGATATCAAACTCAGCATTATGAATTACAAGCTTCTTTCCTTCTATAAATTTTAAAAAATCTTCCACTATTTCACTGAATTTTTTTTGTTTAGACAAAAATTCATCTGTGTAACCGTGAACTTTGAAAGCTTCTTCAGAAACTTTTCTTTCTGGATTGATGTAGCAATGAAAAATTTTTTTTGTAGGAATTAAATCATCAAGTTCTATACAGCCAATCTCCACTATCCTATGTCCGTCAGCGATTGATAAACCTGTTGTTTCTGTATCTAAAACTACTTCAATCATTGAATTCTTTTTTGACTTGCTTAATTTGATTTAAAACATTTTTTTTATTTAAATTATTATAAATTATAAAATTTGCCAATTTTAATTTTTTTTTCATATTTGTCTGCTTTTTCTTTAATATATTTAAAATTTTTCTATTATAGCTCGCTCTCTTTTTTAGTCTTTTTAAAATAATTTTTTTTGGTGTTTTTATATAAATTAAAATATCAGATTTATTATTTAATTTATTTTCTATAAGCAATGGTATGTCAAGAACCACGTATTTTTTAAATTTATTTTTTTTCAAAAATTTTTTTAACTGAACTCTTACATATGGATGTACTATTTTTGATATAATTTTAATATTTTTTTTGTTTAATATTTTTCTCAATTCACTTTTAATTATTGGGAAGCTTTTAATACTTTTAGGAAATTTTTTGTTTAATTTTTTAAAACATTTCTTATTAGTTTTATAAATTTTTTTTACCTCTATGTCGGCATTAAAAACTGGAAAACCAAAACATTTTCCTACAAAAGTTTTTCCTGATGCTATTTCTCCTATTAATCCTATTCTAATCATTTTCCAATAATTCAAGAACTTTTTTATTAACTGGTGGCTTGAGTCCCGTCCACACATCGGGAGCTATTGTAAATAAACTAAAAGCTTCTTGTGCTTGATAAACAAACATCATTTTACCATTCTCAATCTGATGACCACGCTTTTCG
The DNA here is from genome assembly GCA_003214525.1 of Pelagibacteraceae bacterium AG-414-M23. Classification (GTDB taxonomy): domain Bacteria; phylum Pseudomonadota; class Alphaproteobacteria; order Pelagibacterales; family Pelagibacteraceae; genus Pelagibacter. The sequence goes on from QCLN01000005.1 coordinate 75,125, forward strand.
GCCTCCAAAAGAAAATTTGTTTTTTTAGGATTATAAATAACATCATAAAAAAACTTCCCTGATCCTATTTGATCATAATTTATTGGTATTTTGTCGTTTTCTTTAAGACCTAAGCTTGTAGTATTTATAATCATATCAAAATTTTTAATATCCCCCCATTCTACAAGCTCTAATTGGGGAAATAATTTTTTTAAATTTTTAGCTTTTTCTTTAGTTCTATTGCTCAATATAATAGTGGAAGGCTTCATTTCTTCCAAAGCATAAATAATTGAAGGCGTTACACCTCCAGCTCCTAAGATAAAAATTTTTTTTCCTTTTACGCTATATTTAATATGTTCTAATGAATATTTAAATCCTAGAATATCTGTATTTCTACCTACTATTTTATTTGAACCTGTAATTTTATTTTTTTCTATATAAATAGTATTTACTGATTGAGTTTTTTCTGGAATCTCTATCTTGTCTAAAAAGGGTATAACTGATTTTTTAAACGGCACGGTAACATTAATGCCATCTATTTTACCATTTCGCATTTCTGAAATTATTCCCTCTATATCACTTTCTTTGACCTGTTTTTTTTCATAAACAGCATCAATATTATTTTCCTTAAACCAATAATTATGTAATCTAGGTGACAGCGAGTGGTCAATTGGATTTCCAATAACTAAAAATTTTTTCATTCAAAATTCCTTAAATAATCTTTAATTTTCTTAACTGGCAAACCCATAATTGTGTCTTCATCTCCTTCTATACTAGAAAATAAAGATCTTCCTTCCCCTTCAATTTGATAGACATTATAAGAATATAAAGCGTCATCGTTTATTTTTGATAAATAAGTTTTGAGCTGACCTTCTGAAAATTTTTTCATTTTAAGCATAGCTTTATCTGTGTAATTCCAAATCATAGAGCCGTTTTTTGCTATAGTAACAGAGCTAATTAGAAAATGCTCTTTGCCATTTAATTTTTTAAGTATTTCTAATGCTTTATCTCTATTTTGAGGTTTAGAAATAATTTCATTATCCAAATCAATTACACTGTCGGCTCCAAGAACTAATTTCTCATGATGTAAATTGCTTATTTTTGTTGCTTTTACTTCTGCTAAATTTTTACTAATTATTTCTGGAGATGCTCCTTCTTTAATTAAACTCTCTTTAATTATTTCTTCATCAACGTTTGGAGCAATCACTTTACATTTAATATTATTTTTTTCTAAAATGTCTTTCCTAACTTTACTTTTGGAAGCTAAAATTATTTTATTTTCTGTTGGAGAATATTTCATACATTTTTATTACTGATGCCGCTGTTTCTTCTACTGATTTTCTAGTTACATCTATCATGGGCCATTGATACTTTTTGAATGTGATTCTTGATTCTTCTATCTCATTTTGAATAGTTTCTAGATTAGTATATTGAATGGTTTCCTGTTCTTTAATTGTTGTAAGTCTATTCTTTCTAACATCGTAAAGTCTTTTTGGCTCCGCTATAAGACCTACTATACAGCAGACTTTGGGATTTTCTTTTAATTTTTCTGGGATTGAGCTGTCGTCAATAAGTGGAATATTTGAAGTTTTATATCCTCTGTTTGCTAAATAAATTGAAGTTGGCGTTTTGCTTGTTCTACTTACTCCTAATAAAATAATATCGGATTTGTGCACATCTTTTCTTAAATTTCCATCGTCGTGATTAATTGTAAATTGTATGGCCTCAATCCTTTTATAATAGTCCTCATTCAACGCATGTTGGCCGCTTGGAACATGTGTTGCTTTCTGATTTAAAAGTTTTGAAAAATTAAGAATTAAATCACCTAACACTCCAAAACAAGGTATGTTTTTTTTGTTTGCTTCTTGTGATAAATATTTAGCAAGTTTATTATCTACAATTGTATATAGAATTATAGAATTTTTTTTTTTTTTTGCTTCTTCTAATATTTTTAATATTTGATTTTCTGTTCTAGTAAAAGAATAATGAAATAGGCTCTGTTCAAAATTTTTAAACTGGGCTTTTAATGCCATAAATATTCTTTCCAAAGTCTCGCCCGTTGAATCAGAAATTAAATAAATATTATATGTATTTTTCATGTATTAACTTTATGTTATTTGGACAAAATCTGCCTTATTTTGCAAAACTATAAAATTATTAAATTTTACAATTAGTTATTAACACATTTAAACAAGTAAAAAAAAATATATTAATAGTTAGAAAATTGTTAATTTTAAATAAAAATATAAGTAAATTAATTGTTTTATGACAATATTATTGTTAACAAAAATGTGGAAAAAGTTGTATGAATTTTAATCCAACTTAATAACAGGGTAATAATATACAAATATAAAACTATTTATTTATTTAATATGGGCATTCTTAAGGATTGTATAAATAATAACAATATTGACTCTATTCCTATATGGTTTATGAGGCAGGCAGGAAGATATTTACCTGAGTTTAGAGAGATAAGATCTAAAAACCCAAATTTTGTAGAACTGTGTTTAAATCCAAAAATTTCTAAAGAAATAACACTTCAACCATTAAAACGTTTTTTGTTTGATGCTGCAATTATATTTTCTGATATTCTTTTAATACCTTATGCTTTAGGACAAGATTTAAAGTTTGAAAAAAACTTTGGCCCAAAACTTGGAAATTTAAATCTAGAAAATATTCTTAATATATCTGATAAAGAAATTTTAGAAAAATTAAAACCAGTATATAAACTTATAGATATTACATCTAAAGATAAAATTTTAAAAAATAAAGATTTAATTGGTTTCATTGGGGCTCCATGGACATTACTGGTCTATATGGTTAATCAGAAATCACCAAAAAAAACATTAAACACAGATATTTACAAAAATGTTAATAATAAATATTTATTAGAGAAAATTATTTATACACAAAAATTACATATAAAAAATCAAGTAGAGAGTGGAGCAACTATAATTCAAATCTTTGATAGTTGGGCAGGTTTATTGGAATATAAGTATTATGATAAATATATTTATAACCCAACACAAGAACTTGTAAATTATGTTAAAAGTTTAAATGTAGAGGTTATTTGTTTTCCAAGAGGAATAAATTGTTATAAAGAATATTGTGACATTGTTAAACCAAATGTAATCAGTATTGATTATGAAGTAGACCCAGCTTTAATTGCAAAAGAAATTAATATTCCAATTCAAGGTGGATTAGATCCTAAATTTTTATTACTAGATAAAAAAGAAATGTTGATAAAAGCTAAAAAATATTTAGAGACATTCAAAAATCATCAATATATATTTAATTTAGGACATGGAGTTCTCCCAGAAACTAACCCAGAAAATGTTAAAATATTAGTAGAATTTGTTAAGGATTTTAAATGAATGATAATCACCCAAAAATAAATTTTGGAAAAACTGGAGTTTTGTTAATTAATTTAGGAACACCAAATTCTACAAGTTGGTGGGACATACGCATGTATTTAAAAGAATTTTTGTCCGACAGAAGAGTAATAGAAGTAAATCCATTTATATGGCAAATTATTTTAAATTTATTTATATTAACATTTCGTCCTTCAAAAACTGCAAAAGCTTATAAGGAAATATGGATGAAGGATGTTAATAAATCACCTTTAAGATTTTATACAGAAATACAAACAGAAAAACTTAATAAAAAAATTAATAAAGATAGTTTAATCATTGATTTTGCTATGAGATATGGAAATCCAAGCATTAAAAATAAAATTAAAAGTTTACAAAAAAAAGGTTGTGAGAAGATAATAATTTTTCCTCTCTACCCCCAGTATGCTTCACCAACAACAGCTACGGTTTGTGATGAAGTGTATAGAGTATTAATGAAAATGAGATGGCAGCCAACAATACAGATAATACCACATTACGAGTCTGAACCGCTATACATCGATGCTCTTGTGAACAGTGTAAATAAAAAATTAAGTAGTATAGATTGGAAACCAGATTTAATTATTGCATCGTATCACGGTATTCCAAAAAAATATTTTGAAAAAGGAGATCCGTATCATTGCTATTGTCAAAAAACCACAAGATTAATTTCAGAAAAATTTAATAAAATTAATATAATTACAACTTTCCAATCAAGATTTGGACCAGAAGAATGGCTTCAACCTTATACAGACAAAACCCTAGAAAAATTGCCTAAAGAAGGAATTAAGAAAGTTTTAGTGATAACGCCAGGATTTGCTTCAGATTGTGTAGAAACACTTGAAGAAATATCTATCCAAGGAAGAGAAAGTTTTGAAAAAGCAGGAGGAGAAAAGTTTGGATTTATTCCGTGCCTTAATGATAATGACGACCATATATCTCTTTTAGAATACCTTGTTGTAAAGAATTTAAATTAATGAACTTCTATTTAATAATAAAAGCACTCCATTTAATCTCCATCATTTCTTGGATGGTAGGACTTTTATATTTGCCAAGAATTTTTGTCTATCACGTAGAAAATTTTGAAAAGAAACAAACCACCGAAATTTTTGAAATTATGGAAAGACGCCTTTATAATTACATTATGAGACCGGCAATGCTCTTTTCCTGGATATTTGGGATTATATTAATTTATTTAAATGGTCTTGATGTTTTGACTTATTTATGGATACAAATCAAACTTACTTTAGTAATCATTTTGTCCGTTTATCATGAATACTTAGGAAGATGTCTTAATCAACTTAAAAATAGTACAAACACGAAAACTAGTAGATTTTATCGTTATTTAAACGAGGTCCCAACCGTATTGCTAATATTGATAGTATTTGTTGTAATTATTAAACCTTTATAAGCTTGTAATTTAAAAAATTGATACTATATTAGAACTATCTAAACAAAATCCCCATGAACATTCAAGAATTAAAAGGAAAAACATCAGAGCAATTGATCGAAGATGCTGAAAAATTAGGCATTGAAAATGCTAGCACTTTAAGAAGGCAAGAAATACTTTTTGCTATTTTAAAAAAACATGCAGAAAAAGGCGAAGAGATCACGGGAGCGGGCGTCCTGCAATTATTACAAGATGGTTTTGGATTTTTAAGAGCAATGGAATCAAACTATTTGCCAGGTCCTGATGATATTTATGTAAGTCCAAGTCAAATTAGAAGATTTGGTTTAAGAACAGGCGACACAGTGGAGGGACCAGTAAGAGCACCTAAAGATGGTGAGAGATACTTTGCCTTGCTACAAGTAAGTAAGATAAATTTTGAAGAACCAGATAAAGGCAGACATAAAATTGCTTTCGATAACCTGACACCTTTGTACCCAAACAGTCAGTTAGCAATGGAGACAGAAAAAACAAAAGTTGAAAAAAGCCCAGATTTAACTCCAAGACTTATTGACTTAGTTAGCCCAATTGGAAAAGGACAAAGATCACTAATTATATCACCACCAAAAGCTGGGAAAACAATGATTTTGCAGAGCATTGCTAATGCGATAACAGCAAATCATCCAGAGTGCTATTTAATGGTTTTACTTATTGATGAAAGACCAGAAGAAGTAACTGATATGCAAAGAACTGTTAAAGGGGAAGTAATAAGTTCAACTTTTGATGAGCCTGCTCAAAGGCACGTGGCTGTTGCTGAAATGGTTATAGAAAAAGCAAAACGACTTACAGAACACAAAAAAGATGTTGTAATATTGTTAGATTCAATAACAAGGCTAGGTAGAGCTTATAACGCTGTAGTGCCGAGTTCTGGTAAAGTTTTAACAGGTGGAGTTGATGCAAACGCTCTTCAAAGACCAAAGAGATTCTTTGGGGCAGCTAGAAATATTGAAGAAGGAGGCTCTCTTACTATAATTGCAACTGCACTGATTGATACAGGAAGCAGAATGGACGAAGTTATATTCGAAGAATTTAAAGGCACAGGAAATAGTGAAACAATTTTAGATAGAAAGATATCCGAAAAAAGAATATTTCCTGCAATTGACATCACCAAATCAGGAACAAGAAGAGAAGAATTGTTATTTGATAAAAATGATCTTCAAAAAATGAATGTTCTAAGAAGAATAATTGCGCCAATGGGTGCAATGGATGCAATAGAGTTTATTAATTCAAAATTAAAAAATACTAAAAGTAATGCAGAGTTTTTTAACTCTATGAATAAACCAGGTTAAGTTCAGAAATAAAAGATTAAATAATTTAACCTATATAATTTAACTCCCTCATTTCATTTGAAAAATTATCTTCAATTTCTTTAATTGTTGCTTGGTCGAGAATATCCTGCCATCTATTTTTCGGTCCGAGACTAAAAAATTTTATTTTTTTCTCTTCTCTTTTATCATGCACTGACTCTGAGAATTTTCCACTTTTTTCTAATTGTTGCAAAGATTCAAAAGAATTTGAATTAATAGAATTATTAATTTTTTGAATATCAAATTTGAGTCCTGTTAATTTTGAGACATAATTAGCTATCTCGTTAAATTTTTCATTTGGATTTTTAATTAAATCCTCATATCTGACTAATAAATAGTTATTAGTTTTATTTTTCCAAGAATTGTAATGATTTTTCCAAGAACTTAATGGAGTTGGAATTTGACCTCCACTTCTATTATCCTGTTTTGTTAAATCTAGCCATGTATCATTATTAAATAAAAATTTTATTGCACCACTTATATCTGAAAATGAATAATGATTTTTAATTGAAGTGATCACATTTCTAGGGTCTCTAACAACATGAATTACACCGAGAGAATTTTTATGATTGGTAAAATTACAATTATTTATAGTACAATTCATGTGGTGTGTTTTAAAAAATTTAATTTCACCATCCAAATTAATTATTTCTTGAGCCTTAATCCAATTTACAGCTAATTCGTTGATATCCTTAAAATCTTTAATTAAGTTATCAAATTGAGGTTTGGTTGGAAATTGTTTGATATTTTTTAAGGTTGAAAAATCGTTTTCACCGCTTTTGCTATACAATAGCGTACTTAAAAAAGATCTAACCCAAGTGTTTCCACTTTTAGGATAAGAAGCAATCCATATAATCATTAGACAATTATATATTTATTTAATTTGAATATGAACTTAATATACTAATTATTTTATGACAATTTACGCTCTTTCATCAG
>QCLN01000006.1 GCA_003214525.1 Pelagibacteraceae bacterium AG-414-M23
AGAGTTCTTGGAATACCTTATGGTTTCGTTGACTCAATTTGTAAAATGATCCCATTTGATCCATCTAGACCTATGAAGTTGCAAGAATGCATTAATTTAGAGCCACGTTTACAAAAATTAATCCAAGAAGATAATAGAGTTAAAAAATTAGTTGATTTATCTTTAAAATTAGAAGGACTTAATAGAAATTTTGCAACTCATGCAGCTGGTGTAGTTATAGCTGATAAGAAATTAAACTCTATTGTTCCATTATATAAAGATCAATCATCTGATCTTTTATTGCCCTCAACACAATTTGACATGTATTCAGCTGAGAATGCAGGATTAGTTAAATTTGATTTCTTAGGATTAAAAACTCTAACAGTAATTAACCGTGCACAAAAAATTATAAAAGATAAAAAAAATAAAGAATTTAATATTGAAAAAATTAACTATGAAGACCAAAATGTGTTTAAGCTTTTATCAGAAGGTAAAACTATTGGCCTATTTCAACTTGAAAGTTCAGGAATGAAGGATGCTTTAATAAACATGAAACCAAATAGATTGGAAGATATTATTGCGCTTGTAGCTTTATATAGACCGGGTCCAATGAGCAATATACCAGTTTATAATGATTGCAAGCATGGAAGAAAAGAGCCTGATTATTTACATCCTAAACTAAAAGAAATTTTAGAACCTACCTATGGAGTAATAATCTATCAAGAACAAGTAATGCAAATTGCCCAAGCTTTGTCAGGTTTTACTGCTGGTGAAGCTGACATACTTAGACGTGCAATGGGAAAAAAAAAGAGGGCAGAGTTAGAAAAGCAAAAACAAAGATTTATAAACGGTGCAGAAAAAAAAGGAATAGCAAAAGATGTTGCAGCAGGAATCTTTATGAAAATAGAACCATTTGCAGAATATGGTTTTAACAAAAGTCATGCTGCTGCATATGCTTTGATCGCATATCAAACTGCTTTTTTAAAAACATACTATCCAAATGAATTTTTTTCAGCTTCAATGTCAATGGAGCTTTCAAATCAAAAAAAACTTAGTGAGTTCTATGAGGAATTAAAGAGAATGAAAATTAATATCGTAAGACCTGATATTAATGAATGTTTTGTGGATTTTACTTCAGATGATAAGAATTTTTATTATGCACTAGGTGCTATAAAAAATGTTGGCTATGAGTCTATATCGAATGTAGTCAAAGAGAGAATTAAAAATGGTAAATTTAAAAATCTATTTGATTTTATAAATAGAACAGATCCTAAAGATATTAATAAACTTCAATTGGAGGGCCTTGTTAAAGCCGGAGCCTTTGATAGATTAAATCAAAATAGAAAATCTTTATTCGAATCTATCCCGAACATGATTTTAAAATCAAAAATTTTGTACGAAAATAAATCAATAAATCAAATAAATTTATTTGATGACAATAAAGAAGAAAATGATTCAGAATTACTTATAAATACAAAAGATTTTATATTTGAAGAGAGATTATCAAAAGAGTTTGAAACTTTAGGCTTTTTTATTTCGGACCATCCATTGAATCAGTTTAAAGATTTTTTCTCTCAGTATAACATTATCAATTTTAATGACCTTAATAGTAATGATAAAATAAAAGACGGCTTAATAGCGTCAACTATATTGAAAATTCAAGAGAAAAAAAATCAAAAGGGAGTAACTTACGCCATTATTAAGTTTACTGATTTAGGAGGCGTATTTGAACTTTTTCTATTTTCCGACCTTTTTGAAAAAAAAAGAGATATTTTAAAAGAAGGTAATTCAGTTTTTTTAAATTTAATTAAAAATAACGCCACTGATGGAGCCCATTCAAGAATTAACGTTAGATCTATAGCAAAAATTAATGATTTAATGAACTTACCTGTTAAGTCAATAGAAATAAATTCTTTAAATCTAGATAAATTAAATCAAATTAAAAAATTAATATCATTGCCAGGGGAAACGGATGTAACATTAAAAATAAATAATAAAAAAAGTGTTCATCATTTTAAGTTAAATTCAAAAAGAAAAATTGACCAAAAAGTAATATCTGAGTTAAAAAATGCTGGTGTTGCTTTAAAAATATACTAAAAAAAAACTTGTATTAATTTAAAATAATTGTAAAAACCTTTCAAATTAACACGCACACAGTATTTGGTTTAAAAACCTCCGGTCCCTATGGGCAATTACTGTGGAGGCAATAACCGGGAAGGAATATGATAATACCTAATATAACAATCGAACAACTTTTAGAAGCGGGCGTTCACCTTGGTCATAAAACGTTAAGATGGAACCCTAAAATGAAAAAGTATATTTTTGGAAGAAGAGATACTATTCATATTATAGACTTAACTCAAACTATAGATTTAATTAAACAAGCATTGGAAAAAGTGTATGAAACTATTTCTAACAAAGGAAAAATATTGTTTGTGTCAACCAAAAAACAAGCTTCAGAAAATATTGCTGAACTTGCTAAAGATACAGGTCAATACTATGTCAATCATAGATGGCTAGGCGGAATGTTAACCAATTGGGATACAATATCTAATTCAATAAGAAAATTAGATAATTTAAACAAAAATCTGTCTTCAGAAAATAGAGGGTTTACAAAAAAAGAATTATTAAAAATGAGTTCACAAAGAGATAAATTACAAAAATCATTAGGCGGCATAAAAGACATGAAAAAAACCCCTGATTTAATTTTTGTCATTGATACCAACTATGAGTCATTAGCAATTAAAGAGGCCATTAAACTTAATATACCGATAATTGCAATTCTTGATACAAATTCAAATCCTGAAAATATTGATTTTCCAATTCCTGGAAACGACGATGCAAGAAGATCAATAGAGCTCTATTGCAACTTGATTAAAGAAACAATTAATAATGTAAAAAAAGATTTTCCTAATGAAGCTGAAATAAAATCTGAAAACAAATCAGATGATAAAAAAATAGATGTTGCTAGTAAAAAATCGACAGTTAATAAAGATAATAAATTAAATTAATAATCTAAAAAACTGAAAATTTAAAAATGAGCGATATTGAAAAAATTAAAAAACTGAGACAGTCATCAGGAGCAGGATTTAAAGATTGCAATGCCGCATTAAAAGAATCTAATGGAGACATAGATAAGGCTGTTGAAATTCTAAGAGTCAAAGGAATTACAAAGGCATCAAAGAAAATGTCAAGAGATGCCAAGGAAGGAGTAATAGTAATTAGTGGCGATTCTGTTAAAACATCTATAATAGAAGTTAATTGTGAAACTGACTTTGTTGCAAAAAATGATGATTTTATTAATTTTGTAAAAGAATTAAGTGAAATTAATAATAAATGCTCATCAAATTTAGAAAAGTTGAGCAAATCAAATATGATAAATGGTAAAAACGTTGAAGACAATTTAGTTGGATTAATTGCTAAAATTGGTGAAAAAATTACTATTGGGAGAGTACAAACTATTGAAAATAGCAATTCTCAAAATTTTACATATCAACATTCCGTCATAAAAGATAATGTTTCAAAATTAGGTGTAGTTGTATCTTTAGAGTCAAATGAAAAAAATGAACAAATAAGTTTGTTTGGCAAACAACTTTCCATGCATATCGCCGCTTCAAATCCAATTGCTTTAAATTCTGATGAAATTAATAAAGATATTATTAAAAAAGAACAGGAACTTATAACAGAAGAACTTAAAAATTCAGGTAAACCAGAAGAAATTGCAAAAAAAATAAGTTTAGGTAAAATCAACAAATTTAAAGAAGAAAATAGTTTAATGAATCAAGATTGGGTAATGGAACCTAAAAAAAAAGTTAAAGATGTTTTATCAGAAATGAATCTACCAAACCTAAAAATTAAAGAGTTTAAAAGAATTAAAATAGGAGAGTAATGTTCAAAGATCAGACTTATAGAGAAAAAATGAATAAAACTATTGAACTATTCACTAAAGAATTATCTTCTTTAAGAACAGGTAGGGCAAATGCAAGCATGTTAGATTTAATTAAAGTGGATGTGTATGGTCAAAAAATGCCAATAAACCAGTTGGCAACAATTTCTGTTCCTGAACCAAGAACAATAAATGTTCAAGTTTGGGATTTAAACAATGTAAGTTTGATTGACTCTGCAATAAGAAAATCTGAACTAGGATTAAATCCAATGATTGACGGTCAATTAATGAGACTGCCAATACCGGATCTTAATGAGGAAAGAAGATCAGAATTAAGTAAAATAATTAAATCAATGGGAGAAAAGTGTAAAATTTCTATCAGAAATATACGTAGAGAAGCAAATGATGAGCTAAAAAAATTACTTAAATCTAAAGATATATCTGAAGACGAAGAAAAAAAGTTTGAGAAATCTATTCAAAATATAACCGATACAAATATTAAATCAATAGAAGAGAAAGTTATTTCTAAAGAAAAAGAAATAATGAATATATGAACGAAATTAATCACGTTGCCATTATCATGGATGGCAATGGTCGTTGGGGTCTAAAAAAATATAATTCTAGAAAATTAGGACACAAAGAGGGAGTTAGAACAATTGAAAAAATTATTGAAACTTCACTTAAAAAAAAAATTACATATTTAACATTGTACACTTTTTCAACAGAAAACTGGAATAGACCTAGTCATGAAGTTAATTATCTATTTAATTTATTATTTGAATATTTAAATAAAAATTTAAACGATTTATCTAAAAATAATTTAAAACTAAATATAATTGGTGACATTAAAAAGTTACCCTTAGAACTCAAAAAATTGTTAAATAAATCAATAAAACTAACATCAAAAAATTCAAAATTACAAATAAATTTAGCTTTAAATTATGGTTCTAGATATGAAATTTTAAATTCTTTAAAGTTAATTATCAAAAAAAAATTGAAACCTAGTATTAAAAATATTGAAAAAAATCTTTATACAAAAAATATTCCTGATCCCGATATTTTAATTAGAACAGGAAATACGCATAGATTAAGCAATTTTCTTTTATGGCAACTATCATATACTGAAATTTATTTCGTTAAGAAATTTTGGCCTGATTTTACGCCTAAAGACTACTCATTGATAATAAATAATTTCAAAAATATTAAAAGAAAATTTGGAAAAGTTAGATAATGAAAGAATTTTTATTTAGAATTTTTACGTCAATATTTCTTCTGTCAGCTTTATATTATTCATACATAAATTATAACTTTTTTCTAACTTTATTAGTTATAATAATTTTTATGTCTTTAATTGAATATAGTCAATTAATATTTAAGATTAAAAAATTAAAAAAAAAAAGATCACTTTATTTATTTTTCGGATTAATATATTCAATATTAGCATCGTACATAATAATAATTAATCTTGATGTATCCAAAAATATAATTTTTTATTTTATTATAATTTGCATTGCTACTGATATAGGTGGTTTATTTTTTGGTAGAATTTTTAAAGGAAAAAAGCTTACCAAAATAAGTCCCAATAAAACTTATTCTGGTTTTTATGGATCATTTATATTTTCATTTTTTGTTATGTATATATTTATCAACAACTTAACTTTAAATTATATTTCATTAACTATTTTTACTTTTTCAGTATGCTTACTTTCTCAATTTGGAGATCTTTTTTTTTCTTATATAAAAAGAATTGCCAAAGTTAAAGATTCAGGAAATTTACTGCCTGGTCACGGAGGTATATTAGATAGAGTTGATGGTATTATTATATCGGTTCCAATTAATGCATTAATTTATAATTTATCAATATGATGAAAATTGCAATTTTAGGGTCAACAGGCTCGATAGGTTTAACTGCACTTAATATAGTAAGGCAAAATAAACATAACTTTAAAATTACCTTACTATCAACGAATTCTAACATAAATAAAATTTTTAATCAGGCTAAAGAATTTAATGTTAAAAATATTATTATATCTGGAAAAAAAATAAATCTTTCTTGGAAAAAAAGATTTAGAAAAAACAAAATTAACATATTTTACAATTTCGAAAATTTTAAAAAGGTATTTAAAAAAAAAATTGACTATACGTTAAATTCAATTTCAGGAATTGATGGTTTAGAACCAACAATTAATATAATAAAATTTACAAAAAAGATTGCCATTGCAAACAAAGAGTCAATTATATGTGGATGGAATTTAATCAATAAAGAATTAATTAAAAATAAAACTAAATTTATACCTGTAGACTCTGAACATTTTTCAATTTTTAAACTTATTAATAATGAAGATTCACAATTAATAAAAAAAATTATTATAACTGCATCAGGCGGACCTTTTTTAAATAAAAAAAACAATTTAAAAAAAATTAAAGTTAAAGATGCATTAAATCACCCTAATTGGAGAATGGGTAAAAAAATCTCAATTGATTCATCAACTTTAATGAACAAAGTTTTTGAAGTAGTTGAAGCAAAAAAAATTTTTAATATAAATTTAAATAAAATAGATATTTTAATTAATCCAAATTCGTATTTACATGCAATAATTATTTTTAAAAATGGAACAATAAAAATGTTAGCTCATGAAACAAATATGGATATACCAATATTTAATTCGATTTATGATACTTCGCAAAAAAATTTATACAAAACAAAAGATTTGAATATTGATAAAATTAACAATCTATTTCTTTCAAAACCAAACACTAGTAAGTTTAAAACCTTAAAATTATTAAAATTAATTCCTCATAGAGATAGTTTGTTCGAAACCGCATTCATTACCATTAATGATGAACTTGTTAATATGTTTTTAAGTAGAAAAATAGACTTTAGAAAATTATTATTTTATTTAATCAAAATAATTAATTTTAAATTATTTAAAAAGTATTGTAATATTAAACCCAAATCAATTAAGCAAATATACGAAGTTAGGGATCTAACTAAAAAATTTGTTAATGATTATATTAAAACTAAATAAAATGTTTAAAAAATTTATTATAGTAACTTTATTTTCTACTTTTTTTCTGCAAAACTTTTCTTCAGCAGAAGTAATTAAAAGTTTCAAAATTACTGGCAATGAAAGAATTTCTAGTGAAACTGTAATATTATTTAGTGGCTTAAAAATTAATGATGATATAAACAAAAATCAATTAAATGAGTCTTTAAAAAAATTATATGAAACTACATTTTTTAAAAATATTTCAATAAATTTAGATAATAACGTAATATTTATTGATTTAGTCGAAAATCCTTTAATTCAATCAATAGAAATCGTGGGAATCAAAAAACAATCTTTGGTAGAAAGATTAAAAGAAATCGTTTTACAAAAAGAAAAATCCTCTTTTGTTGAGAGTAAAATTAAAAATGATCAAAATAGAATTGTCAATTCTCTAAGAGTAAATGGTTATTATTTTTCCGAGGTAAGCACCAGTATTAAGGAAAATGAAAATAATACTGTTGATATAGTTTACAATATTAATCTTGGAAATAAGGCTTTAATTAAAAATATTAAATTTATAGGTAATAAAATTTATAAGGATGGCAAATTAAGAAAAATTATAGTTTCGGAAGAGGATAAATTTTGGAAATTTTTATCTAACAAAAAAAATGTAGATGTGCAAAGATTTAAGTTAGATGAAAATTTGCTAAAAAATTTTTATAAAAATAATGGATATTACAAGGTTAAAATAAACAGTTCATTTGCACAGATTGTTGAAGACAAGCATTTTGAAATGGTATTTAATATAGACGCTGGCGAAAAGTTTTTCTTTAATGATTTAAAACTTAATATTCCTTTAGAATATAATCAAAATAATTTTGCTAAACTTGAAAATTTATTAGGTAAATTAAAAAAAAAAACTTATTCATTGAATAGAATTGAAGATATTTTAGATGAAATTGATGAAATAGCTCTAGACAACAATTATGAGTTTTTAAGTGTAACTTATGATGAAACAGTTATAGATCAAAATAAAATTAACTTATCTATAAATTTAAAAGAAAATGAAAAATTTTACGTAGAAAAAATTAATATATTTGGAAATAATATAACATCAGAAAGAGTTGTCAGAAATCAACTTTTATCAGACGAAGGGGATGCTTTTAATGAAATTTTGTTAAACAAATCAATTAATAATATTAAATCTTTAAGAGTTTTTAAGTCAGTTAATTATAACGTTGAAACAACAGAAAATAAACAGAGTAAGATTATAAATATTGATGTCGAAGAAAAACCGACTGGCGAAATATTTGCAGCTGCTGGAACAGGTACCAGCGGATCATCACTAAGCTTTGGCATTACTGAAAATAACTATTTAGGAGAGGGTGTTAAGTTAGGAACAGACGTATCAATTTCTGAAGAAGCATTAACAGGAAAATTATTTTTAAGAGAGCCAAATTACAAAAACTCAAATCGTTCATTTAATCGTTCATTTGAGCGATCTGAAGTAGATTATTTAACTAATTTTGGCTATAAAACTGAAAAAACAGGTTTTAGTTTTGGTACATCATATGAACAATTTAAGGATATTTTCTTTTCTCCAACAATAAAAAATAACTATGAAGATATAACAACAAATGCCAAAGCCTCTAATGCTAAAAAGAAACAAGAAGGCACTTACTTAGATTTAATTTTGGATTACAATGTAGTTATGAACAAACTTAACCAAAATTTTAACCCTACTGATGGTTATAAATTTTCTTTTTCTCAAGAATTGCCTCTTTATTCTGAAGATTATACATTAGTCAATAATATTGATTACACAACTTATTATGAAACTAAAAATAATTTATTATTTTCATTTTCTATTTTTGCAGCTACATCGAGCTCATTATCAAATGATGACTCAAGAATTACAAAAAGAATATATGTTCCTCAGAGAAAACTAAGAGGATTTGAGCCTGGAAAAATTGGACCAAAAGATGGAAGCGATTATATAGGAGGCAATTATGGTTCATCTATAAATTTTACTTCTACATTGCCAGACTTATTTGCTGATTTGCAAAATTTAGATATTAGTTATTTTATTGATGCTGCAAACGTATGGGGCGTTGATTATGATTCTTCTATAGATGAAAATTCAAAAATTAGATCATCCACAGGAATTGCCTTAGATTGGTTTACACCGATTGGTCCATTAAGTTTATCTTATGCAATTCCATTATCAAAAGCATCAACTGATGTCACAGAAAATATAAGATTTAATATCGGTACGACATTTTAGTGATCAATTTAAAATTTTTTAGAACAATATTAATATTTATTTTTTTTGCATCGACATGTAATGCAGAAAATATTGCTTATGCGAATTTAGATACTATTGTTAATACATCTGAAGTTGGAAAAAAAATTATCTCAAATTTTGCAAAAAAAAATAATAAATTATTAGAAAGTTTTAAAGCAGATGAACAAAAAATAAAGGAAAAGGAAAAAAAAATAATTTCTCAAAAAAATATTTTACAAGAAAATGAATACATAAGTAAGGTAAACCTACTGAGACAGGAAGTTAATTTATTTAATGAATCTAATAATAAAAAATTAAATGATTTAAAATTAAATAGAGATAAAATCTTAGAGTCTTTTTTAAAGGAAATAAATAAAATTTTAAGTGAATTTGCTGAACAAAATAAAATAGATTTAATTTTATCATCAAAGCAGATAATAATAGGAAAATCTCATTTAGATGTTACAAATGATATATTGACCATTGTAAATAAAAAAATTAAAGGCTTCAAAATTGAATAATGACTGACAAACTAAATAAACAAGAAATTATTAATTTATTGCCCCATAGAGATCCCATGCTTTTAATTGATGAATTAATTAATATAAAAAAATTGTTTTCAGCAACTGCTATTGTAAATGTCAGAAAAGACAGTTTTTTTGTTCAAGGTCATTTCCCTGGCGAACCTGTTATGCCAGGTGTTTTAATAGTTGAGGCTTTTGGCCAAGCTGCCGCAGCTTTAACAGCGGCTGGCATCGATAAAACTGAATACGAAAATAAATTAGTTTTTTTGATGAGTATTGAAAAAGCTAGATTCAGAAATCCCGTAATACCTAATTGTAAACTTGAATTAAATATTGAAGCCATAAGATCACACGGGAGAGTGTGGAAATATAAAGGAGACGCGTTTGTTGAAGGAAAAAAAATGGCAGACGCTCAATGGTCAGCCACTATTGTTGATAGGAAATAATTAGCAATAAATCTTGATAAGCATTTAAAATAAGTTTTGATATTTAACTTATTAATGACTAACCCTTTTTTTAAAAATACGGGACCTTACAAAATTAATTATTTACTTAAATCGATTAATTTTAAAAATAATCTTAAGTTTTTAGATGAAAAAATTAATGATATTAATGATCTTGTTTCATCAAAAAAAGGAGATATTACTTTTTTACACTCTAAAAAATATAATAATTTAGCAAAAAATACTAAAGCATCTTTTTGTCTTACAACAGAAAATCTTAAATCCTATTTATCTGAAAAGTGCAAACCAATAGTTACCGATAATGTTTTATTGGATACAGCCAAAATTACAGAAATTTTCTATCCAGACTCAATAACTGATAATTTTGACAGCACAGTTGAATATATAAATAAAACAGAATTTAAGGAAAATGTTAAATTTGGGAAAAATGTTTTGATTGGTAAAAATGTAAAAATTGGGAACAATTGCTCAATTGGTCACAATACAATTATAGAAAAAAATGTGAATATTGGAAATAATTGCTCTATTGGTTCAAATGTAATTTTAAGGAATTCATTAATTAAAAATAATGTACACATACTAGATGGTTGTGTAATAGGAAAAAAAGGATTTGGTTTTTTCCCCGTGAAAAATTCTAATTTTAGATATCCGCAAATTGGAGTTGTAATTATCGAAGATAATGCAGAAATCGGTTGTGGTTCAACAATTGACCGTGGATCACTTTCAAAAACAATAATTGGAAAAAATACATATCTAGACAACCAAATTCATATTGCACACAATGTCAAAATTGGTGAAAATTGTATAATAGCTGGCCAAGTTGGATTTGCTGGAAGCTCTACTTTAGGAAATAATGTAATGATAGGTGGACAAGCTGGCATCTCAGGACATCTTAAAGTAGGTAACAATGTGCAAATTGCCGGAGGTAGCGGTGTAATTAAAAATATTCCTGATAATTCTAAAGTTATGGGTTATCCAGCGAAAGATTTAAAAAATTTTATTAGAGAAAATAAATGATACACAAAACTGCAATAGTTGATAGCAAAGCTAAAGTTTCAAGTTCAGCAAAAATTGGAGCTTATTCAGTAATTGGTCCTAACGTTGAAGTAGGTGATGATGTTATAATTCATTCACAGGTAAATATTTCAGGAAACACTAAAATTGGCGATAGAAATCAAATTTACCCATTTGCAGCAATTGGAAATGATCCTCAAGATTTAAAATATAATCGAGAGGAAACTAAACTTGTAATTGGAAATAATAACAAAATAAGAGAGTATGTTACTATTCATCCAGGAACTTCAGGCGGTGGTGGAATAACTAAAATTGGAGATAATTGCCTGTTTATGATTTCATCCCATATAGCTCATGATTGCGATGTGGGAAATAATGTAATTATTGCAAACAATGTTCCATTAGGTGGCCATGTAACTATTGAAGATAATGTAGTTATAGGTGGAAACTCTGCAGTTCAACAATTTACTAGAATTGGACAAATGGCAATGATTGGTGGAATGACAGGCGTTTTACATGATGTTATTCCTTACGGTCTATCTATTGGTAATAGAAATTATCTACAAGGGCTTAATTTAATTGGATTAAGAAGAGCAAATTTTGAAAACAAAGATATTTTAGGTCTTACAGAAGCTTATAAAGAAATTTTTGCTACAAAAAATCTTACAGATAATTTAAATAAATTAAATGGAGAATTTAAAGAAAATCCATTAGTTAAAAATGTTATTGAATTTATAACAAAGGATAAAAAAAGATCTATTTGTACACCTTTTTCTAAGGAGTAGGATGATTGGTTTAATATTTGGAGAAACTGACTTTCCAATAGAAATTTTAAAGAAAATAAAAAAAAAGAAATTAAAATATTTAGTTATAGATTTAACAAAGTCTAAAAAATTTAAAAAAGATAGGAAATCGTTCTCTATTTCTATAGGGCAATTTGGTAAAATAATTAACATACTTAAAGAAAATAATTGTAAAAAAGTACTTTTTGCGGGAAAAGTATCAAAACCAAACTTTTCAAAACTTAAGCTAGATTTAAAAGGTATTTATTATATTCCAAGAATAATCAAAGCATCAAAGTTAGGTGATGCTGCAATACTTAAAGAAATAATTAAAATATTAAATGAACAAAAAATTAAAACTGTAAATTCACTAATGTATACTCCTCAATTGTCATTAAAAAAGGGCAATTATTCAAAAACAAAACCAAATA
Source organism: Pelagibacteraceae bacterium AG-414-M23 (assembly GCA_003214525.1). Lineage (GTDB taxonomy): Bacteria > Pseudomonadota > Alphaproteobacteria > Pelagibacterales > Pelagibacteraceae > Pelagibacter. The sequence goes on from QCLN01000006.1 coordinate 12,355, forward strand.
ATGCAGATAAAAGAGACATTCAAAAAGCAATTAAAATATTATTAGGCCTTGGAAAATATAATTTTAGTCAAGGAATGATTGTTAGAAATAGCAAAATTGTTGCGATTGAAAGCAAAGGTGGAACTGAACAAATGCTTAAAAAATGTAAAACAAAAAAATTTAAAAATAAAGGAGTATTAGTAAAATTTCCAAAGAAAAAACAAGACTTAAGAATAGATCTCCCAACAGTTGGTTTAAAAACTTTTAAACAATGCAAATTAGCAGGACTTAAAGGAATAGTCCTTAAAAATAAACAAAATATTTTTTTGGAAAAAACATCATGTGTAAATTTTGCTAATAAAAATAAAATGTTTATTACTGTTAAATGAAAAAAATATTTGTACTTACTGGAGAACCGTCAGGTGATAAATTAGCTTCTACTGTTATTTCTAAGTTAAAAAAAAACAATTCTAATATTGAATATTTAAGTGTAGGTGGATCACATTTAAAATCACTCGGTATTAAATCAATTTTTGAGTTAAAAGAAATAACTTATATTGGTTTTACAAGCGTTGTTTTTAATTTATTTAAAATTAAAAATAAAATAAACGAAACAGTAAATAAAATAATTGAATTTAAACCTGATATTTTGTTTAGTGTAGATAGCCCTGATTTTACATTAAGGGTTGCTGAAAAAGTTAAGAAAATCAATCCAAACATAAAAACAATACACTATGTTGCCCCCCAAGTATGGATTTGGAGAGAAGGAAGAGTAAAAAAGTTTAAAAAATTTCTAGATCATGTTCTTTTATTATTTAATTTCGAAAAAAAATATTTTGATAAAGAAAATATTAAAAATACTTTCGTTGGGCATCCATTGCTTGAAAATATAAATAATGTGAAAGCAGATTTATCAAATTTATTAAATAATGATAAAAAAATAATATCTTTATTTGCTGGTAGTCGATCTTCTGAAACACATATTCTTTTACCAATATTATTGGATTTTATAAAATTAATGAATGAAAAGTTTAATGATTATCATTTTGTATTTCATGCAACAGATCAAAACAAAAATTACATAAATGATGAAATAAAAAAAATTGAATTTGATAATGTTGAAGTAATATCGGATGAAAATATTAAATCTCAAATACTATCCAATTCTATATTTGCTGTAGCAAAATCTGGCACTGTTTCACTTGAAATCTGTAATTCAAAAGTACCATCAGTTATCATCTATAAAATGAATTTATTAAATTATATTATCATTAAATTTTTAGTTAAGACTAAACATGCAAATATTATTAATATTATAAATCAAAAGGAAATAATTCCTGAACTAATTCAAAATGAGTGCAATGCTAAAGAAATTTTTAGATCTGTTGTATATTTTCTAAAAAATCCAGAACTCATGAGTAAACAAATTAATGAAATTAATAATACTTTAAGTGAAATTAGATCTAAAACTTCATCATCTGAAGAAGCGTCAGCGGTAGTTTTAAACTATCTTAGCAGCTAATCTTTTTTGAACTTCTTCTTTACCAAGTGAAGTAATTATATCATATATGCCAGGTCCAAATTTAGATCCCGTTAAAGTAATTCTTAATGGCTGACCAATACCTTTAAAATTTGTGTTATGTGATTTGATTAAGTCATTAATTATTGGTTCTAATGTATTTCTTTCTAATCTATCTATTTTTGAAATACTGATTGAAAATTCTGATATTATTTTTTTTGCATTATCGTCTATTAATTTTGAATCTTCTTTATTAAAATTAATCACGTCATCGATTATATATTTTGAGTTATGAAGAATATCTTCTAATGATTTAGCTTTGTTTTTTAAAAAACTTAATGATTTTTTAATTTTCTCTGATTTTTCATTTGGGATCTTGCTTTTGTAACTTTCACAATACTTACTTAATTGATTATAAAGATCATTTTCGTTCATATTTTTAATATAGTGCTCATTCATGGATAAAATCCTACTCATATCTAATTTAGATGGCGATTTTCCAATACCTTCTAAATTAAAGTATTTAATACTTTCTTCTTTAGTAAATATTTCCTTGTCTTTGTATGACCAACCTAGTCTTAAAAGGTAATTTCTTAAGGCTTCTGGTATAATTCCTATAGTCGAATAGTCATCTAATGTAGATGCCTTGTCTCTTTTTGATAGTTTTTTTCCCTCTGTAGTGTGTATTAAAGGGATATGGGCAAAAGTTGGCAATTCCCATTTCATAGCTAAATAAATTTGCATTTGTTTAAACGTATTAATTTTATGGTCATCTCCTCTAATAATGTGTGTAATATCCATTTGATGATCATCAACTGAAGCAGATAAGTTGTAGGTTGGAGATCCGTCATTTCTTAAGATTATAAAATCTTCGATGGTATTATTATCTATTTTAACATCTCCTTGTACTAAATCTTTTAAAACACTGCTTCCATCAATTTTACTTTTAAATCTTATAGTAGGCTTGATATCTTTTGGAGCTTCTGTTTCGCTTTTATCTCTCCATTTTCTATCATATATATAAGGAATTTTTTTTTGTTTTGCTCTCTTTTTTTGTTCTTCAATTTCTTCATTTGTACAATAACATTTATATGCATGACCATTTTTAAGTAATTTGTTGGCAACTTTTATATGATCATCTATTTTTTTTGATTGAATATATTCGTCACCATCATTTTCAACCCCAATCCATTTAAGAGATTTTATAATTTGTTCTTTATATACATCTTTTGATCTTTCTTTATCTGTATCCTCAATTCTTAAATAAAAAGATCCATTTTTACTTTTTGAATATAGCCAATTAAATAGAGCCGTTCTAACACCACCTATATGCAAAGGACCCGTAGGTGAAGGTGCAAAACGAGTTGCAACTTTTTTCATAGATATTTTCTAGACTATTTTAGTTGAAGTTTCTATATAAAGATATTAACACACCTTGAACTCTTACTCTATCTGGGCCGAATATTTTTGTTTCGTAATTTCTGTTAGCACTTTCTAAAGCAACAGTTTTACCTTTGATTCTTATTCTTTTTAACATTGCCTCATGCTCATCTATTAAAGCAACTACAATTTTTCCATTTTCTGCTCTGTCAGCTTTTTTAATTATTACTGTATCTCCCTCATTAATTCCAGCTTCTATCATTGAGTCACCTTTAACTTTCAAGCCAAAAAAATCTCCATTATTTTCTATGTTTGGTGGCAAGGGTACCCTAGAAACTTCATTTTGAATCGCTTCAATGGGAGTACCAGCCGCAATACTACCTAACACGGATATTTCATTTTTTTTCAATTTACTTGTATCACTTAAACCGCCCTTAATCACGCTAGGCGAAAAAGAATTATATATATCGTTGGCAGAAGCTGTTTCTGGTAATTTTACAACCTCTAATGCACGAGCTTTGTGAGCTAATCTTTTAATAAAACCTCTTTCTTCTAATGCACTTATAAGTCTATGAATTCCGGATTTAGATTTTAAATTTAAAGAAGATTTCATTTCCTCGTAAGAGGGGGATACACCAGTGCCTCTAATTTTTTTATTTATAAAGAGTAACAGGTTTTTTTGTTTTTTTGTTAGCATAGAACAAATCAAGTACATATATGTTCTATAAAAGTTCTTGTTAAAATACAACCATAAAAAGGCCCATTAATTAAGGGTTTTTGACTATAGAAGTGAAAAAATCGGGTTGCTATCTAAATTTTTTAATAATGATTCACCAATGAGAAAAGTTTTAATATTTGTTTTATTTGTAATTTTCAAAATATCTTCTTTATTTTTTATACCACTTTCAGATATCAAGATTCCTTTAAAGTTATTCAAAGTTTTATGAATTTCATAAGTATTGTTCAGATCGGTTTTGAGCGTTTTTAAGTTTCTATTATTAATTCCTACTAAAGCATCAGTAAAATTAGATATTTGTTTCGCTTCATCGATAGTATGGACTTCAATGATCACAGACATTTTATACTCTAATGCTGTATTATAGAGTTCTTCTAGTTGGCCTTGACTCAACGCAGCAACTATCAAAAGTATAGCATCAGCACCATAACTTTTAGCTAGAGGGATTTGAAATTTATCAATAAAGAAATCTTTACATAAAATTGGAAGATTAATTTTTTTTTTTATTTTAGCAATATGATCTAAATTACCATAAAAAAAATTTTCCTCAGTTAAAACAGATAAACATGTGGCTTTATTTTTTGCATAAGTTGATGCAATATCGACCGGATTGTAATTTTCAAAAATTATTCCAGCAGATGGACTTGCTTTTTTTATTTCCGCTATTAAAGAAATTTTTCCTAGTGAAATATTTGTTTCAATTGATTTTTTAAAGTTAAAGTATTTATCGAACTTATCTATTTTATTTTGAAGGTCATCAACTTTGTAGTGATTTTTTAATGAACTTAATTTTTCTTTTTTTAAATTTATAATTTTATCTAGTGAGTTAGTTTTCATTTTGAATTTTTTTTAAATGATCGAAAGCTTTTCCAGATAAAATATGATCTCTTGATTCATTGTAAGCTTCTTTAAAATTGTTTTTATTTTCTGAAACTATTAAGCCAGCTGCCGCATTTAAACAAACAGCAATAGAAAAATCATTATCTTCACCTTTAAAAATTTCAATAATTTTTTGCGAATTATAATCTGCATCATGACCTAAGATAGCATCAAAACCTTTAGTGTTTATTTTTAATTCAGTTGGATCAATTAAAATATTTGATATTTCTCCATTTTTTAACTGACAAACATTAGTAATTGCATATGGTGAAATTTCATCTAGACCATCTTCGCTATTAACAATCCAAGCATTTGTAATTTCTAAATCCTTTAATGCATTAGCAAAAATAACTAAAAGCTTTTTGTCAAAAACGCCAACAACTTGTTTTTTAACTAGGGCAGGGCTGCTTAAAGGCCCAATCATGTTAAAAATAGTTCTTTTACCTATTTTTTTTCTTACAGGACCAACATATTTCATAGCTGAATGAAAATTTGGTGCAAACATAAAGCCAAAATTTAATTTGTTAATGCTGTTCTCAACAGATTTTGCATTTAAATTTATATTTATATTTAATTTTTCCAGCACATCCCCTGATCCACATTTTGATGAAACTGCCTTGTTGCCATGTTTTGCAACTTTAATTCCCATTGATGATAGCAGAAGTGCGGATGCAGTTGAAATATTGAGAGTATTTTTACCATCACCGCCAGTACCACATGTATCTATTGCATTTTCTACATTTACCCTTGATGATTTTTCCCTTAAAACATAAACACCAGCAGCAATTTCACTAGACACTTCTCCTTTACTAGACAATAAGGTCAAAAAATCATGCATTTCTATTTCAGAAGCTTCACCGCTCATTATCTTTGAAAATATATTTTTAGTTTCATCAAAAGTAAGATCAATTTTTTCTTTTAATTTTTTTAAAGAACTTTCCATTTTATATTTTAACAAAATTTTCAATTATTTTCATGCCAACTCTTGTATTAATGCTCTCTGGGTGAAACTGAACACCATGAACTTGATATTTGTTGTGCATTAATCCCATAATTATATTGCCTTCAGTTGTGGCCGTTACAACTAAATCTTTAGATAAAGTAGCTCTATCTACAATTAAGCTATGATATCTAGTAGCTGTAAATTTACTTTTTATATCTTTTAAAATTCCTAACTTTTTATTTTTTATTAAACTTGTTTTTCCATGCATAAGTTTTTTTGCTTGAATAATCTTAGAGCCAAAAACTTGACCTATTATTTGATGACCTAAACAAACACCCAAGATTGGTATTTTATTGTAAAAGTCTTTTACAATTTTCAAACAATTTCCAGATTGATCAGGGTTTCCTGGACCAGGAGAAATAATTATTTTTTTATATTTATTTTTAATTATATCTTTAGAATTTACTTTATCATTTCTTTTAACTTCTACATTTTTATCAAACGATGATACATAATGATAAAGATTATATGTAAAACTATCATAATTATCGATTAATAAAATTTTTTTCAAAATATTACTCCATCGCTTTTAATAAAGCTTTAGCTTTATTTTCAGTTTCAATATATTCATTAATAGGTTTGCTATCTGCCACTATTCCAGCCCCAGCTTGAGCATATAAGTAATTGTCTTTAACTATTGCAGTTCTTAAAGCGATACACGTATCAAATTCACCTGCAGCGGTAAAATATCCTATACCACCTGCATAAACTTTTCTTTTAGTTGTTTCTAATTCATCAATAATTTCCATTGCTCTTATTTTAGGGGCGCCAGAAACTGTTCCCGCAGGAAAGCCTGATAATAATGTATCAAATTTACTATACTTATTATTAAATTTCCCCACAACATTAGAGACTATGTGCATTACGTGAGAATATCTTTCTACTCTGAATTTTTCAGTTACTTTAACTGTGTCGATTTTTGAAACTCTTCCTGCATCATTTCTTCCTAAATCTAAAAGCATTAAGTGCTCAGCAAGTTCTTTTTTATCGTTTAGAAGATCTTTTTCAAATAATAAATCTTCTTTCATATTTTTACCACGAGGTCTAGTACCAGCAATTGGTCTTATCGTTACTTGTCCATCTCTCAGTCTTACCAATATCTCTGGACTTGCACCTATAATTTGAAAATCAGCAAAATTAAAAAAATACATAAACGGTGAAGGGTTAGTGACTCTAAGTTTTTTATAAACATCAATTGGATCTTTTTCTAATTTAGCATTAAATCTCTGGCTTAAAACGACTTGAAATATATCACCTTTTTTTATGTATTTTTTAGCTTTAATTACATTATTTAAAAATTTTTGTTTACTTATATTTGATCTAATTTTTATCTTCTTTTTTACTTCTTTGGTTTCATAAAAATTTTTATTATTTGCAAGTAAAATTAAATTTTCTATTTCTGATTTTACATTATTTAAAGCTTTGGCATAATTAGCGACCTTTTCTTCTTTAAAAAAATTTTTTATAAAATGTATTTTTTTCTCAAGATTGTCTAAAACTATTAAAGACTTAGGCCTGATTAATCTTACATCTGGAATATTTAAATCATTTTTGCAATTATTAGGAATTTTTTCTACATAACGAATTATATCATATGAAAAATAACCTGAAATAATTGAACTAATGTTTGGCAACTCTTTAGGTATATCAAATTTAAAACTTTCAATAATTTTATCGATTATTCTTTTTGGAGAACTTTTTAAATTTTGGACTTGATTGTTAAATATTTGTTTACACTTATTACCTTGAAATTCCCAAATATAATCAGGATTTTTTCCTAATATTGTATACCTTCCTTTTATTTTTCCTTTTTCTACAGACTCAAATATGAAACTATTTTTTTCAATTAAAAAATTATTAATTAAATTTTCTGTTTCAATCAATCCATTGGATTTTATTGTATAAAATAATATTTGATTTTTTTTATTTTTATGTTTTTTTTTGAATTGAGATAAAGATGTATTTAGCATTACCTAAAATTATTTTTTAATCTTTCAATAGAACTTTGAAATACTTTTATTTTATATTTTTTACTCAAGAAAATATCATAACTCGAATAAAGAGCATCTCTTATTTCACTATTTGATTTAATTAAATAATTTTTGAAATCATCATCAGTAATTTTATTTTCGTAAATTATTTCTTTGATAAATGCTAAATAAATTTTTTTTTCATCATCATCAATTAAAATAAATGATTTTTCTGGAAGGGAATAAATTAATTTAATTGAGTTTAAAGAAAACTTATTATTGTCTCTTATAGAATTTACTTTAATATTTTCTATTTTTTTCAAACTATCAAAATCTTTTAAATCTTCATATTGCAAATTTTTATTCTGGATATCTCCTAGTAGTTTTTTATTGTATTCATATTTAAATCTATTTGTAAGTTCTAAATTAATTTGCTTTTTAAATTCATCAGAATTTATATCAGGTAATTTATTTTCAACTTTGTTTATTTCAAACAATAGGTAATGGTCATTTTTTTCTACTAAATTGATTTGTTCAGTATTATTTTTTTTAGAATAAACAAGATTAAATTTATTGTCATATGGATAATAGTTTTGAATAAATTTAATTTTTAAATTGTATTGTTTGGCGATTGTCCTGATGTTTTGATTATTTAGAATTTTATTGTCAATATCGTCAATTATTTTAAAAAACTCATCATTATATTCATTCATATCTATTAAATTTTGAGGTGTAATTTTAACATAGCTAAAATCAATGAAATCTTTTTTCAACTCATCACTATTAGATTTAATATATTTATTAATTTCATCGTTTGTAAATTTTTTTTTATAATTTTGGTCCAAGCCTACATAATCTAATACAACATCTTTATTTTCATTTGCATATTTTTTATTTACTAAAAATTTTGGAATCATTAATCCACCATTAATATAATTGAACAAAACTTTTTGTAGTTCATTCTTTTTTAATCTATCTTCGAATTGTGATGCGGAAATGTTATTTTCTAATAAAAATTTTTCATATTTAGTTCTAGAAAAATTATTTTTATTATCAAAAAAATTTTTATTATTAATAATTCTTTCTTTCAAAGTTTTGTCTGTAAAATTTAAATTAAGATTTTCAATCTCCATATTCATTATTTCTTGTGAAATTAATTCACTTAGCAAGTCTTCAAAAATATTTTTATCTAAATTTTCTCTTATTAAATTTTCATCTAAACCTGAATCGTTAACATGATTTATAAAATCAGTAATTGAAATTGTATTATTATTAATTTTTGCAACATTATTTGTATTTCCTCTAGTAAACACATCGCCCATTCCCCAAAAAACAAATGGAATGGCTATTAGCGCCACTATAACCCAGGAAATTTTAGAGTTTGTAAAGCTTCTAAATTTACTAATCATAATAATAAATCTTTATCTATTGATTTTTTAAAAAACAAATCTATAGATTAAAATATCATATATGACAAATAATATATATTTTATTGCTAATTGGAAAATGTATGGAAGTACATCATCTTTAAATTCATTGAATAAGTTAATTAATTTAAGCAAATTAAAAAAATATAATAAGGCAAAAATTATATACTTTCCTCCTTTTACTTTGATTAATGATTTCATAAAAAAATTTAGTAAATCAAAAATTTCTGTAGGAGGTCAAAATTGTCATCAGCATGAGGATTATGGATCTTTTACAGGTTCAATTAGTCCAAAAATGTTAAAAGATTTGGGGTGTCAATTTGTAATCCTTGGTCATTCAGAAAATAGAACTTTAGGCGAAAGCGATCATGTTATTAATAAAAAAATTCGTTCTGCGCTTAACAAAAATTTAAAAATCATTTTTTGCATAGGAGAGACTCTTAAAGAAAAAAGAAAAAAAGCTACCCATTCTGTTTTGAGAAAACAAATTAATCGTGGCTTAAAAGGAGTGAAAAATTGTCAAAATATTTTAATTGCCTATGAGCCCGTTTGGTCAATTGGATCTGGGTTAATACCTAAAAGTGAGGCATTAGAGATTAATGTGAGAAAAATTAGAAAATTAATTTCAAAAAAAACTAAATTTAAATTACCAATACTTTATGGAGGTTCAGTTAATAGTCAAAATATAACATCTCTTAAAAATATAACTGGTATTAGTGGTTTTTTGATAGGATCGGCTTCACAGAGCTCAAAAAAATTTATTGATATAATAAAAAAAACAATTAATTAGTTCGCATGGAAAATACTTTACTTGTAATAAACATAATTCTAGCGGCTATTTTAGTAGTGCTGGTGTTAACACAAAAATCTGAAGGTGGAGCATTGGGGATTGGATTGTCCCAAGATAATTTTATGTTTTCAAGATCGGCAGGTAATTTTTTAACAAAATCTACAGCAATAATTGCTGCATTATTCATAATTTGCAGTTTGTCTCTTACAATAATTTCAAGAAGTGAGCTAGAGCCCACAGGTTCAGTTTTGGATAAAATAGAGGAAAATCAAGAAGAGACACCTAAAATTCCAGAAAATAATAATTAATACTTTGAAATTATAAGATATCGGTCTATAACATAGTTCCATGGCGCGATATATATTCGTCACCGGCGGCGTGGTTTCATCATTAGGCAAAGGACTATCGTCCGCTTCTCTAGCTTATCTTTTAAAATCGCAAGGTTATAAAGTAAGAATTAGAAAAATGGATCCATATTTAAATGTTGATCCAGGTACAATGAGTCCATTCCAACATGGAGAAGTTTTTGTAACAAATGATGGGGCCGAAACAGATTTAGATCTTGGACATTATGAAAGATTCACAAATATATCAGCAAAAAAATCTGACAATATTACAACTGGAAAAATTTATAGTGATATAATTAAAAAGGAACGTAAAGGTAAGTATTTAGGAAAAACAGTTCAAGTTATACCCCATGTTACTGACAGGATAAGAGAGTTTATAAAAGATGATATATCGAATGAAGACTTTGTTATATGTGAAATAGGTGGCACAGTAGGCGATATAGAAAGCTTACCTTTTGTTGAGGCAATAAGACAATTTTCAAATGAAGTTGGAAGAAATAAAAGTTTATTTATTCATCTAACTTTTGTTCCTTTTTTAAAATCATCAGACGAAATTAAAACAAAACCAACACAACATTCCGTTAAAGAGCTAAGAAGCCTTGGTATACAGCCAGATATAATTATTTGCAGATCTCAAAAATCAATACCTTTAGACCAAAGAAAAAAAATATCACTATTTTGCAATGTAGATATAAACAATGTTATAGAAACAGTTGATGTAAGAACAATTTATGAGGCGCCAATAAGTTTTTATAATGAAAAATTAGACAAACAGGTTTTAAAATATTTTAAATTAAAGCCAAGAAAAAAAGTTAATTTATTACCTTGGAAAAGAATTACACAAACTGTTTTAAATACAAAGAAAATAGTTAATATTGCAATTATAGGAAAATATGTAAATTTAAAAGATGCTTATAAATCACTAGATGAAGCATTAATTCATGGTGGAATAAGCAATAATGTAAAAGTTAATTTAATTAGAATTGAATCAGATAAATTAAAATCTAATCAAATAAACAAAGTTTTAAAAAATGTATCCGGTATTTTAATCCCCGGTGGATTTGGTAAAAGAGGTACAGAAGGAAAAATATCAGCTATTAGTTACGCAAGAAAAAATAAAATTCCTTTTTTAGGCATTTGTTTTGGAATGCAAATGGCGGTAATAGAATTTGCTCGAAATACACTAAAAATTAAAAACGCTGGATCTAGTGAATTAAATAAAAAATGCTATCCCGTCGTTGGTTTGTTGAGCGAATGGAGTAAAAATGGAAAACTGATAAAAGGTACAAATAAAGATTTAGGTGGTACAATGAGGCTAGGATCGTATGAAGCTAAATTAAGACATAATTCATTGATACAAAAAATTTATAAATCAAAATTTATATTTGAAAGACATAGACATAGGTACGAAGTGAATAGAAATTTAAAAAATAAATTTGAAAATAAAGGAATGATTTTTTCAGGAATGTCCCCTGATGATAAATTGCCTGAAATCATTGAGATTAAAAATCATCCATGGTTTATAGGCGTTCAGTATCATCCCGAATTTAAATCTAGACCTTTAACGCCACATCCTTTATTCTCATCATTTATCAAAGCTGCAAAATTCTATAAATGATAAATAAAGAAATTAATTGTAATGGTATAAAAATATCAAATATTAATAAAATAGTCTTGATATCTGGGCCTTGCCAGCTTGAAACAGAGCAGCACGCCATGGATATGGCTGGAAAAATAAAAGAAATAGCATCAAAATTTAATATAGGATTCATTTACAAAACATCATTTGATAAAGCGAATAGAACTAGTTTAAAAGGCAAGAGAGGTGCTGGACTAGATTCTTCGCTTCCTGTATTTGATAAAATTAAAAAAGATTTAAATGTTCCAGTTTTGACTGATGTACACAATATTGAGCAATGTTCTATTGTATCTAAGCACGTTGATGTATTACAAATTCCCGCATTTCTATGTCGGCAAACTGACCTATTAATAGCTGCAGCAAAAACTAATAAAATTATTAATGTAAAAAAAGGACAGTTTTTAGCACCCTGGGATATGGTCAACGTTACTAAAAAAATATCTGATTCAGGAAATGAAAATATTTTAGTAACAGAGAGAGGTGCAAGTTTCGGATATAATACATTAGTATCAGACATGAGATCAATACCAATAATGTCAAAAAATGGATATCCAGTAATTTTTGATGGCACACATTCGGTTCAGCAACCAGGTGGGTTGGGGGAAAAAAGTGGAGGACAAAGAGAATTCGTAGAATATTTATCTAGAGCCGCAGCCGCTGTTGGAATTGCGGGAATTTTTTAGAAACACACCAAGATCCTGATAATGCTCCATCAGATGGACCAAACATGGTTCCGTTAAATAAATTAGAAAGTTTGATTTCTCAAATTGCTGAAATAGATAGTTTAGTAAAAAATAATTAATGAGTAAAATAACAAAAGTCATAGCTAGGCAAGTTTATGACAGCAGAGGAAACCCCACAATAGAAGCCGAAGTTTTTGCCAATAATATGAAAGCAAGAGCTATTTGTCCTTCAGGAGCCTCGATAGGATCACATGAAGCTTTTGAAAAAAGAGATATTTCAAATAAAAAATATTTAGGAAAAAGTGTTTTAAAGGCTGTAAAATTAGTAAATACAAAAATTTCAAAAAAATTAAAAAATCAAAATATACATAATCAAGAAAAAATTGATTATATTTTAATTAAGCTAGATGGCACAAAGCAGAAGAAAAAATTTGGTGCAAATTCACTACTAGCAGTTTCAATGGCTGTTAAAAAATTATCAGCAAGAATTAAAAAAATACCTCTTTATAAAACTTTTTTAATTAAAAAAAATTTTAAATTACCTTATCCATTGATGAATGTGATAAATGGAGGAGCTCACTCTAATAATGGACTTAGAATGCAAGAATTTATGATTAGACCTGATAAAGCAAAATCAGTGGCAGAAGCGATAAGAATGTGTTTTTTAGTAATTAATAATTTAAAAGCTTTAATTAAAAAAAGAGGCGAGTCCACATCAGTTGGTGATGAAGGCGGATTTTCACCAATGATCAACAAAAATGAAGATGCATTGAAGTTAATAGTAAAATCAATTGAAAATTCAGGATTCAAAAATGGCAAAGATATTTCAATATGCTTAGATGTTGCCGCTAATGAACTATTCAAGAAAAATAAATACTCTATTCACACTAAAAAATTTACTTCAGCCCAAAAGACAATTAATGAATATAAAAAATTAATTAATAAATTTAAAATTAAATCTATAGAAGACCCTTTTGCCGAAAATGACTGGACTTCTTGGAATAAATTTATGAAAGAAATAAATAAAAAAATTCAAATTGTAGGTGATGACTTATATGCAACAAATCTTCAGAGATTGAAAGTAGGTTTTTTAAACCAATCATCTAATGCCATATTAATCAAATTGAACCAAATCGGGACAGTAACAGAAACAATTGAAGTTATTAAATTTGCACAAAATATTGGTTTTAAAACAATAATTTCTCATCGATCTGGAGAATCTGAGGACACATTTATTGCCGATTTATCAGTTGGCACCAATTCAAATCAAATAAAATCTGGCTCTTTATGTAGATCAGAAAGAGTTGCAAAGTATAATCAAATACTGAGAATTGAAGAAAGTTTAGGAAAAAAAGCAAAAATGAGTAAATTATGATAGAAAAAATTAAGAAAAACTATTTTGTTATTTTTGGAACATTTTTGTTTATATATTTTTTTTTTAATCTGTTGGATGGTGAAAGAGGTTTAATTTCTTTATTGAAGAAAAAAAATTTACTTTCTCAATTAAAGTTAAAAGAAGAAAAACTAAAGTATAGAATAGAAGATTTAGAATTTAAAAATTCTTTATTAAGTAATAACCTAGATAAAGACTATGTGGAAATTTTATTAAGAGAGAAATTTATTTATAGTAAAAAAGGTGAAAAAATATACGTAATAAAAAATGACAATTAGACATCCCGAAAAACAAAATAAACCAGCCAATCCAATTAAAAAGAAACCAAATTGGATAAGATCAAAAATTGTAAATAGCCAAGAGTTTTTTTCAACTAAAAGTATTGTTAATCAATATAAACTTAAAACTGTTTGTCAGGAAGCCAACTGTCCAAATATAACGGAATGTTGGAGCAAAAGACATGCAACATTTTTAATTATGGGAGACACTTGCACAAGGGCTTGTGCTTTTTGTGATGTTAAAACTGGCATACCAAAAGCTCTAGATCCATTAGAACCAAATAAAATCTCTTCTGCTATTAAAAAATTAAATTTAAAACATGCAGTAATAACTTCAGTTGATAGAGACGACCTAGATGATGGAGGGGCCAATCATTTTCATGACGTTATAGTTGAAACAAGAAAAAATAATCCAAACACAACTATAGAAGTTTTAACTCCTGATTTTTTAAGAAAAGGCGACTCTTATAAAAAAGTTATTGAAGCTAAACCAGACGTTTTTAATCATAATATAGAAACGGTACCAGGACTTTATAGAAAAGTCAGACCTGGATCTAGGTACTTTGCTTCGTTAGAACTTTTAAAAAATGCAAAAAAAATTGATAATAATATCTTTACCAAATCAGGATTAATGGTTGGTTTGGGAGAAAATAAAGACGAAATTTTACAAGTAATGGACGATCTAAAATCTGCTGATGTTGATTTCTTAACTGTAGGTCAATATTTGCAACCATCTGTTAAGCACCATCCTTTAGATAGATATTACAATCCAGAGGAGTTTGAAGAATTAGAAATTGCTGCAAAATCTAAAGGATTTTTATTAGTTTCATCTTCTCCATTAACAAGGTCTTCTTATCATGCGGATGAAGATTTTGCTAAACTAAAAAAAAATAGAATAAGTCAAACCTATGTCCAAAGCATCAGTTAAGAGATTAATTGATAATAGAAAAGATAAATTAATCGAGTTTGTTTTAGATATTGAAAAATATCCAGAATTTATTCCATTTTGTGAAAATTCTAAGATTTATGAGAGAAATGATAATGGTGAAACAGTTAATATAATTGCTGATCTGACCATTGGAAAGGGACCATTTAAAGATACTTTTAAAAGTGATGTTATATTTAATAAAAAAAATGATCATATTCATGTTGTAAATATTGAAGGACCTTTAAATTATATGGAAAATAATTGGAAATTTATTGAAAAAGGAAACTGGACAAATGGTTATAAGACTGAAGTTTTTTTTGATATTGATTTTGAATTAAAAAATAAATTTTTAAATATTTTAATGAACAAATCTTTTCAATATGGCTTAGAAAAAATAGCAGACGCGTTTCAAAAAAGAGCAGAAAGTCTTTAGATTAAATTTAAAATCATTTTATGAGCCTTATTTACTGTAGATTTTTGAATTGAATTTCTATTTTTATTTTTAAATAAGTATTTTTTAACCAATGTTTTGCTACCTTTTTTTATGCCAATAAACACTAAGCCCATTGGTTTTTTCTTAGTTCCACCTTTAGGACCCGCAACTCCTGTAATAGATACAGAAATATTAGTTTTGCTAATTTTATTTAAATTTTTAACCATAGATAGGCATGTTTCATAGCTAACAGCGCCATGTTTTGTAATTACCCTTTTTGGAATTTTAAGTATATTTATTTTTGATTGATTAGAATAAGTAACTAAACCAAGTGTAAAAACTTTTGAAGATCCATTAATTGAAGTTATTGTGCTTGAAAGCAAACCACCAGTGCAAGATTCAGCAAAAGATATTTTAAGCTTTTTTTTACTTAATAATTTAACTATTCTTTTAGATAGTTTTTTCACGAAGTAATAACCATATATAAAACAAGAACAGCCACAACATATAAACCTGCGCAGATGTCATCCATAATAACTCCAAAACTGTTTTTAAAATTTTTATCATAATAGCTAACAGGGTAGGGTTTGACGATGTCAAAAATTCTAAATAAAATAAACATTATGAAATAAAATGTTAATATTTGACTGGTTTCTTTTGTTCCTTGATGTGCAATTTCATAGAGACATATGGGAATTGATTGGCCAATAAATTCATCTATAACTACTTCTTTTGGGTCTTTATTTTCCATTTCCCTTATAAAAATATTCACGGCAAAGAGAGATATAAAAAAAATTACAATAACTGAAATTAATATAATATTAGGTGGAATTTTTAATATATGAAATAAAAAAAACAAAAATAACGTTGCAGCTAAAGAAGCAACACTTCCTGGTATTTTTTTAAATTTTCCAATACCAAATAAAGTAACAAATAAAAAAATTAATTTATTAATCATATTTAATCAAGGAAACAATCACTTCACAGGCTATTGCTTTTTCTTTACCAATTAAACCTAATTTTTCAACAGTTTTACCTTTTAAATTAATTTTATTATTATTTAGCCCAATAATTTTAGACAGTGAACCAATTATTTTCTTTCTATATTTAGAAACTTTAGGATTTTCACAAATTAGATTAATGTCTAAATTATTTATATAATAATTTTCTTTTCTTATATTATCTAAAATAGGTTTTAACATTTTAGGTGATCTTATACTTTTAAATTTTTTGTTATTACTAGGAAAATAAGTTCCAATATCTTTTTTTTGTACGGCTCCCAATATCGAGTCAATAACTGCGTGTAAAATCACATCACCATCAGAATGACCCTTAAGGCCTGAATGAAATGGTATTTTTATCCCACCTAGAAAAAGTTTTTTATTTTTTACTAATTTATGCATATCAAAACCAATGCCAAAATAAGTTTTTGGTGTCTTAATATCATCAAGATAAGTAATTTTTTTATTTAGATTTTCGCCAGAAATAAATTTTATTTTATAATTATGGTTAATAAAAAGTGCTGCTTCATCAGTGATATTTTTTTTTTGTTTTATAGCAAGCTTGTATAATTCCTTGAAACTAAAAGCTTGAGGTGTTTGAGTTAGAAAAGACTTATCTCTTTCAAGGTTAAAAATTTTATTTTTTATTTTATATTTAATGGAGTCATTTGAGCTTATAACAGGTATTACTACTTTATATTTTTTTACATAATTTGTAAGATTTCTCAACAATTTAATAGAAAAGTCTGGCCTCGCAGCGTCATGAATAAGTACATATTTTGGTTTAAAATTTTTTATTCTTTTCAGTGCATTTATTGATGAATCTTTTCTTTCCTTTCCACCATTCACTATCAAAATTTTGTTTTTTCTGTATTTTTTAAAATATTTTTTATATTTTTTTGAGGCCACTATTACGATTTTCTTAAATAATTTAGACTCTAGGGCTTTATCAATCGAATGATTAATTAACATTTTTCCATTATAATTAAAAAATTGCTTAGGTTTATTTTGCTTAAATCTACGTCCTTTTCCAGCTGCTAATATTATAAAATAATTATTCATATGTTTATTTTAAATAAAATTACTATATTTTAAAATTATGATTGATTTCATAAAAAGAAATATTTTTATTTTAATAATCTTTATTACAACATTATTATTAGGTTTCATAACGTTTTTCACTTTTTTAGATAAAAGTTTTATTAATTTAAATCAAGAAAATTTAAAAAATCTTCTTTATGTAAATGTTGTTTTTCTAATATTGTTTTTTGTATTAATTTTTAGAGAAATTTCAAATTCAATTAAATCAAATATTAATGTTAAAGGATCAATTGCAAATAGAAAATATATAGTCTTTTTTTCATTATTTACACTTATGCCTTCATTATTAATTTCAATTTTTTCGCTTTTTATTTTTTCATTTGCTTTAGATAAGTATTTTGACCAAAAAATTACTACCGCTGTAAATAATTCATATGAGCTCGCTAAAGATTATGTAAATGAAAAAAGAAATAAAGTTGAGTCAGATGTTGTCCTTGCAGCATTTGATTTAAATAAAAATATTAAATTGTCTGAAAATAAAACTGCATTTCAAAAATATTTAAATAATCAAAGAGTTTTAAGAGGACTTGATCAATTACATTTAATTGATAGTAAGAAAAATTTAGTAATGTCAGCTCAAGGCACTGAATATATACCAATCGATGATAGAGCGTTGTCCATGGTTCTTAATGATGATAGGCCTTTAAAAATTATTAATGCTTTTGAAAATTATTCAGGAGCTATAATTAAATTACCACTTTATAAAGACTTATATCTTTATGTAGTTAAATATTTGGATAAGGACATATCGAAATATTTGCAAGAATCTGAAGAAGCAATTAATTTTTATTATACAGTTGAAGATCAAAGCACAGGAATAAAAATTTCTTTTGTTCTTATATATATAATATTAGTAGCTCTGCTATTATTTTTATCTATTACAATTGCTATAAGATTTTCTTCCCGCTTTTTTATTTCAATTAATAACCTAATTACTGCATCAGAATTAATTGGTAAAGGTGATTTAAATACACAAGTCCCAAGTATTAAAACTGATATTGAAATGGAAAAGTTAAACTCCAATTTTAATTCAATGATAGCTAAACTTAAAGATCAACAACAAAAATTACTTAATTCAGAACGAATAGAAGCTTGGGAAACTATAGCTAGAAAATTAGCTCATGAAATAAAAAATCCACTAACACCAATTCAGCTCACTATTGATAATTTAAGATCGAAATATTTACAGGATATTAAAAATGAAAATAAAGAAAAATTTGAAATTAATTTAAAAACTATTAATAATCAAATTAATCAAATTGAAAACTTGGTAAATGAATTTTCAGATTTTGCCAGAATGCCTAAACCTGTTTATAAAAAAAATAATCTAAAAGATGTAATATTGTTAAATATTGAATTATTAAAAAAAATAGACAAAGATGTTAATATTAATTTCAACCCCAATATTTCTGCGAACTTTAAATTTGATCATGATCAAATAAGTAGAGTTTGTTTTAATTTAATCAAAAACTCAATTGAGAGTTTGAAAGAAAAAAGCAAGAAAACCTCTAATTTTGCTAAAAATATTGATATAGAAATAGTCGACCATATTGATTATATATCCTTAACAATTATAGATTCAGGAATAGGTTTTAAAAATATAAAAACTAGCGAATTGACCAAACCTTATTTTACAACAAAGACAGACGGAACTGGACTTGGATTGTCGATTGTGAGTAAAATTATTAATGATCATAATGGAATGATTACATTTACAAATCTAAGTGATGGCGCAAAAATTGAAATTAAATTTAATAAATAAGTTATGACAAATGAAATACTAATTGTTGATGATAACCCAGATATTAGAAATATATTAGAAGAATTAATTTCAGACTTAAGGTACAAAACAAGAGTTGCTGCAAATTATCAACAAGCACTTTCTGAAATTGATAAAAAATTACCTGACGTAGCCTTACTTGATGTTAAATTAAGTAATACTGAAAACAATGAAGGCCTCAAATTATTAGATCATATAAAAAGTAAAAACAAAGATATTCCAGTTATAATTATTTCTGGACATGCCAATATTGAAATGGCAGTTGATTCATTAAGATTGGGAGCATTTGAATTTATACAAAAACCATTTGATAAAGATAGATTAACAAATTTTGTAAATAGAGCTGTAGAAAATTTCAATCTTAAAAAAGAAAACAAATCACTTAACGATAAGTTATTTAATTCATTTGATATTATAGGAAAAAGTAAAAATATTTTAAATATAAAAGATCAAATAAATCATCTAGCATCCTCTGATAGCAGAATATTTATTACCGGTCCAATCGGAAGCGGAAAGGAACTAGTCGCTAGAAAAATTCATTTAATTTCTAATCGTAAAAATAATCCTTTTATCATTATAAATGGAGCGCTTCTTAATTCAGAAAAATATGAAAAAGAATTATTTGGAGAAGAACTTTCAGATGGATCAATAGTTTATGGAGCTCTTGAAAAAGCTTCAGGAGGAGTTCTTTTAATTGATGAAGTTACAGAAATACCTCTTGAGACTCAATCCAAAATATTAAGAGTTTTAATTGATCAAAAGTTTAAAAGAATTAATAGCAAACACGATATTAATGTAAATGTTAGAATTATATGTTCTACAAATAAAGATTTATCTTATGAAATGCAAATTGGAAATTTTAGAGAAGATCTTTTTCATAGACTAAATGTATTTAACATAAAATTGGATCCACTAAATAAAAGAATTAGCGATATCCCTATGCTTGTTGAATATTTTATGAAAAAGCTTTCTGAAATTTATAGAATTAAAAAAATTGAAATTAAAGACTTTAATTTTCTTCTAAATTATGACTGGCCTGGAAATGTAAGGGAGTTAAGGAATTTAGTTGAAAGAATTATAATTTTATCACCTGGGCAAAATCAAGATAAAATTAATGAAATTATTAAAGAGTCATTAACAAAATCATCTTCTCATGAATTCAATATTTCAGAAAATCTTTCATTTACCTTAAGAGAAGCAAGAGAAAATTTTGAAAAAGAGTATCTAACATCACAATTGAAAAAATTTAGTGGAAATATATCAAAAACAGCTAAATTTGTTGGCATGGAAAGATCTGCTTTACATAGAAAATTGAAGCTTTTAGGAATTAAAGAATTTAACTAAATGAATATAATTATATGTGGAGCTGGTAGAGTAGGTTTTACTATTGCAAAGTTATTAATTGAGCAAAATCACTCCGTTACGGTTATTGATCAATCTAGTGAAGATATTCAAAAAATTAACGAGTCTCTAGATGTTAAAGCAATAGTTGGTAAAGCCACCTATCCTTCAATATTGGAAAAAGCGAATGCAACCGATGTTGACATGATTATTGCAGTTACAAGAAATGATGAAATTAACATGCTTATATGCCAAATAGCTTATACAGCGTTTAATATACCAAAGAAAATAGCAAGAATAAGATCTCAAAATTATTTGGACCCTAAATTTTCTAAATTATACAATAAAGAAAACTTACCTATCGACGTAATAATTTCTCCTGAAATAGAAATTGCAAAATCAATCTATAGAAAACTAGAATCCCCAGGAGCCAGTGACAATGTTCCTTTTGCAAATAATAATATTCGTTTACTTGAAATTTTAGTTGATGAAAGATGTCCTATTTTTAATATTAAACTAAATGAACTAACTAATAAATTTCCTAAATTAAACGCTAATATCCTAGGTGTAGTTAGGGATAATAAATTTATTTTTCTTAAAAAAAATGATGTGATGAAAAAAAATGATAAAGTATACGTGACAATTAACGCATCTCAAATTCAAGATACCTTAGAGGCCTTTGGTCACAATGACCCTATATCTAAAAAAATTCTCTTAATTGGTGGTGGAAATATTGGTTACAATTTAGCCAAATATATTGAGTCATCTCAACATGATACAAGATTAAAAATTATTGAAAAAAATAAAGAACGTGCAGAATTTCTTGCAAGTGAATTAAGTAATACAATTGTAATTCATGGTGATGGATTAGATGAAGAAGTTTTAAAAGAAGCAAATTTAGAAGAAACAGAAACAGTTATAGCTCTAACAAATGATGATGAAGATAATTTAATGGTTGGAGTTTTAGTTGAAAAATTTTCGCAAAACAAAAGAACAATGGTATTAACAACAAAGCCTAATTATAGTCTCTTGCAATCATCTTTAAAGATTGATGATCTTATAGATCCAAGGATGAGCACAGTATCAAGTATTCTCAAGCATGTTCATAAAGGAACTATCGAGTCCGCATACTCAATCTTAAATGGTGAATATGAAGTAATTGAAGCAGAAATTATCGAAACATCTGATTTGATTAATAAAGAACTTAAAAATGCTGATTTACCAGATGAAATAAAGATAGGAGCTGTCCTAAGAGGAAAAGAAGTAATTATACCTCGATCCAATTATATATTTAAAAAAAATGATGTTATTGTTTTTCTTGTTAAAAAAGATCAAATACCACTTGTTGAAAATATATTCAGAATTAGTTCTGTATAATTTTAAATGTTTAAATTCAGTTTTATTTATATAGGTTCTTTCTGCTTTGTTTTATCACTGTTGTCTTTTTTTAACATCATATACTCTTATTATTTTGAAATATTTAACAATATAGAAGTTTACACATATACTCTAATAATATCTTTAATATTTAGCTCTTTGTTTTTTCTAAAACAAAATGAATATAAAAAAATATCTATTTATGAAAAAATAATTTCAGTTACCCTAGGTTACTTTATTTTACCAGGAATTATTTCAATACCTTACTTTTTTGGTCTTAACTATCTATCTTTTATAGATAGTTATTTCGAGGCTATATCTGGATTTACATCCACTGGATTTTCAGTATTTGAAAATGTAAAGCATCTTGATCAAAGTTTATTATTATGGAGATCAACATCTCAATGGTTTGGAGGTTTATATTTTTTAATTTCTATACTATTTTTAATAGATATTTATGATGAGAATTATAAAAAAATTCTTACAAATTTTATTTCCTTAGACATTACGGAAACCATTAAACAATCAACAAAAATTTTATTGGCCTATACGTTCTTAACTATTTCACTATTCATAATTTATAAAATTATTAACCTAAGATCTCTGGATGCATTCAATTTAGCTTTGACAGTTATCTCTTCTGGAGGGTTTCTAATAGTAAATAATATTAATGAAATTTTACAATCAGATTTTCAAATATATATTTTTTCATTATCCATGCTAATATCATTTTTTGGCATATTACTACCTTACAATATGTTATTTCTTAAAAAAAAAGATTTATTAGTTTTTACTGAAGATTATTACTTATTATTATATTTTCTTTTTTTAGTTGCAATATTTTTTATATTTTTCAATCAATCAAATAATTTTTCAATTACATTATTTTCTTTAATAAGTAGTATATCAAATATTGGATTTTCTTTTGATAATTATAACTATAATAATTTTATATTTCTAATATTAATTATTATAGGAGGCTCTCTAGTTTCCACAAGTTCTGGTCTAAGATTTTTTAAAATATTTCTTTTAACAAAATTTTCATTTAATGAATTAGTTTCTCACGCAAAGCCAAAGCATGTACTTTTAAACAAAGTTTTATTTTCAAAAGTTAAAATTGACTTAAATGACATAAATAAATATTTCTTTGCTGTTATAATATTTATTGTGTCACTAACTTTACTTATTTGTTTTTTAACATTATTTAACATTGAATTTGGTGATGCTTTTAAGCTGGGTATTTTAACATTAATGAATACAGTCAACTCAAGCTTGCATGGTCTAGAAAATTTAAATTTTGCTGAATTTCCTATTTCACTAAAATACATTTTAATTGTTTTTATGATAATTGGACGTATAGAGTTTATTTCAATTTTAATTTTAATTAAAAAATTTGTAATTAAAAATTAAATGTTATAATACTTCTAAAATTGCGCCCTTAGCTCAGTTGGATAGAGCAACGGTTTTCTAAACCGTGGGTCGGAGGTTCGAATCCTTCAGGGCGCGCCAAAATTACCTATAATCATTATCTGATGCGATGAATTTACCATTGATGCAATTATAAGTTTCTGCTTTAATTAATTTAATTCAAAAACTTTTTTTGAATTATTTGTTAACAAATAAACAAGAGGAATAATAATGTTTAAAATAATAAAACAAGTGACTTCTTTTGTTGCTATGATGGCTGTGCTATTTGCTTTTAGTACAGAGACTATGGCTGCAAAGAAATCAAAAACACTTAAAAACACTCAGAAAAAAGGTTTTGTAAGATGTGGTGTTTCTCAAGGTCTTCCAGGATTTTCTAATGCTGATGCATCTGGAAATTGGACTGGTGTAGACGTTGACGTATGTAGAGCAGTTGCTGCTGCAGTACTAGGTGATGCGAATAAAGTAAAATTCACTCCACTAAGTGCTAAAGAAAGATTTACAGCTCTAACTTCTGGTGAGATTGATATCTTATCAAGAAATACAACATGGACACTTTCTAGAGATGCTGACATTGGTCTAACTTTCGTTGGGGTAAACTTCTACGATGGTCAAGGTTTCATGGTTAGGAAAAATTCAGGAATGTCATCTGTGAATGATTTCAAAGATGGAATTTCTGCATGTACTAACATTGGAACAACAACTGAGCTTAATATGAGAGACTTCTTTAATTCAAAAGGAATTTCATATGAGCCTGTAGCTTTTGAAAAAGCTGATGAAGTTGTTGCGGCATATGACTCAGGAAGATGCGATACTTATACTACTGATAAATCTGGTTTAGCTGCTCAAAGAACTAAAATGAGTAATCCAGATGACCACATAGTTTTACCTGAAACTATTTCAAAAGAGCCTTTAGGCCCAGTTGTTAGACAAGGTGATTCTGTATGGGAAGATATCGTAAGATGGTCTTTGAACGTTATGATCGAGGCTGAAGAATACGGTGTTAATTCTTCAAACGCAGACGCTATGAAAACTTCTGAAAACCCAGCTATTAAGAGACTTGTTGGTGCAGAAGGTGAATTAGGTGCTGCTTTTGGTTTAGATAATGAGTGGAGTTTAAGAATTATCAAACAAGTTGGTAACTATGGTGAAAGTTATAAAAGAAATATAGCAGACACTGGTATATTGCCTGATAGAGGTCCAAACCAATTATGGACAAAAGGCGGAATACTTTACGTACCACCTGCAAGATAATTATTATCTAATAATCTTTAAAAAGGGCTAGATTTTTCTAGCCCTTTTTTTTATTATCAGTTTTTTTATTTATGAATTTTAAGCTCAAAAATATCGGACCCCAATTAATCACAATAGCAATTGTGGTTCTAGTTTTTGGTTTTTTTACATTTAATGCCCAAATGAATATGGAAAATAGAGGTATTGAATTTGGTTATGGTTTTTTAAGTCAAGAGTCATCTTTTGATGTGCAGTTTTCATTAATTGAATACGATGGTTCACATTCTTATGCAAGAGCATATTTAGTTGGTTTATTAAATACTCTTCTGGTTGCTTTTATAGGAATTATTATTTCTACTATACTTGGAGTTATAATTGGAATAGCCCGCCTTTCACCTAACTACTTAATAGAAAGATCGGCAGCTTTTTATGTAGAATTTTTTAGAAATATTCCTTTGTTATTACAAATATTTTTTTGGTACTTTGCTGCTCTTAGGGCGCTTCCTTTGCCTCAGGATGCAGACGTAATGTTTGGAGTTTCTTTCTTAACAATTAAAGGTCTATTTGTACCACGTTTTGTATGGGAAAATTTAGATATATTTTTCTATTCAATAATTGCGGCTGCAATTTCTATTGTAATAATAAGAAATTATGCAAGAAAATTACAAGAAAATGAAGGTAAACAATTACCAATTTTTTCAATTTCAGCAGGACTGCTTATAATCTTGCCTTTGTTAACATTTTTATTTGGAGGAGTTTCATTAAATTTTGAATTACCAGTTTTAAAGCAGATATCAACCACATCATTTATTTACGAAGGTGGACTAGGTATACCACCAGAACTTATTGCACTAACTTTAGCATTAGCTTTATATACGGCAACTTTCATTGCAGAATGTGTTAGAGCTGGAATCCAAGGTATAAGCAAAGGTCAAAAAGAAGCCGCAGCCTCTATAGGTTTAACACCAAGACAGGTGCTAAAATTAGTTATAATGCCTCAAGCATTAAGAATTATAATTCCACCAACAACAAATCAATACTTAAATTTAACTAAAAATTCTTCACTTGCTGCTGCAATAGCTTATCCAGATTTAGTTTTAGTTTTTGCTGGTACAGCATTAATGCAAACCGGTAGAGCCATAGAAATAGTTTCAATTACAATGTTTACGTACCTATCAATAAGTTTATCAATTTCAATGTTGATGAATTGGTACAATAAATCAATAGCTATAAAAGAAAAATAATGAATAAATTAAACCTTTTAAAGCCTGATTTAAACAACCTTAACACCTACCTATATGCTGGTTCTTTTTTAATTTTTATAAGTCTTTTAGATGTTTTTTTAAATTCTTTTTTTGCAATAAATGTAACATCTTATTTGCCTCAAACTATAAGTTTCATTCTACCGTTGTTTTTAGGTTTCATAGGTTTACATCTTGTTAGAATTGAATTTACAGGCATAAAAAATTTAGATTTACTTAATAAAAACATTAACACAACTAACTTTAATGCTATTTTAACTCTTATAATAATTTTTGTAATTATAAAATCAATACCTCCAATATTGAGCTGGTTTATTATAGATGCAAATATAACTGGTGATACAAAAGAAGCTTGTACCGGATCTGGAGCATGTTGGACTTATATTAAAATTTGGTTAAGAAGATTTGTTTACGGAATGTATCCTAATGCTGAACAATGGAGAATTAATTTATCGTTTATTTCTTTATTAGCCCTAGGTTCAGTTGGTTATTTTGCTACAGAAAAATTCAAAAAATACTTAACATTATATTATGTTGTCATTTATCCATTTATAGCTTTTTTATTTATATTCTTTTTTATTTCAGGCGGTCCAGTATTTTTTGAATTTTCTTATGGAATAATTGCATTTGCTGTATCGATAATTGTTGGTTTTTTTGTTCCTAAAAAATTAAAGGTTTGGTATTTTTTACTGGTTCCAATAATTTTATATATATCATTGAAATACTTTCTATTTTACGAAGAATCTATTGATTTGGGAAAATTAAATGGATTTAATTGGGTGGAAACAGGAGCTTGGGGAGGACTTTCTTTAACATTCATTGTTTCATTTTTTTGCTTAATTTTTTGTTTTCCAGTTGGAATGTTTTTAGCTTTGGGCAGAAGATCTGCATTACCAACAATACGATATATATCCATAGGATTTATTGAATTTTGGAGAGGTGTTCCTTTAATTACTGTTTTATTCATGTCTTCAGTTATGTTTCCAATGTTTCTACCAGAAGATTTTTTTATGGATAAACTTGTAAGAGTTATTATAGCAATTTCTTTATTTGAAGCAGCGTACGTTGCTGAAGTTATAAGAGGTGGTTTACAAGCTTTGCCAAGAGGTCAATATGATGCTGCGAAATCTTTGGGTATGGGCTATTGGAAAATGCATATACTGGTGATTTTGCCTCAAGCTTTAAAATTGGTAATTCCTGGTATAGCAAATACATTTTTAGCGCTTGTAAAAGATACACCGTTAATTTTTGTGGTAGGATTGTTAGAACTAGTTGGAATGCTAAATTTAGCAAAAACTAACCCTGATTGGTTAGGTTTTGCAATGGAAGGATATGTTTTTGCAGCAATTATTTTCTGGATAATTTGTTATGCAATGAGTAAATATAGTTATAATTTAGAAATTAAATATAAAACCGAAAGATAAGTATGTCTGAGTCTATAATTCAAATGAAAAAAGTAAATAAATGGTTTGGTGAATTCCAAGTTTTAAAAAATATTGATTTAGAAGTAGAAAAAAATAAAAAAATTGTAGTTTGCGGTCCCTCAGGTTCAGGAAAATCTACTTTAATTAGATGTATTAATAGACTTGAAGAGCATCAAGAGGGACAAATAATAGTAGACAACAACGAATTGAATGATAATACAAAAAATATTGAACAAATAAGAGCAGAAGTTGGAATGGTTTTTCAACAATTTAATTTATTCCCGCATTTATCAATTTTAGATAATTGCACATTAGCTCCTATTTGGGTAAAAAAATTGCCTAAAAAAGAAGCCGAAGAACTTGCAATGAAACAGTTAGAAAAAGTCCAGATTTCTGATCAGGCACTAAAATATCCAGGTCAATTATCAGGAGGTCAACAACAGAGATGTGCTATTGCAAGAGCGCTATGCATGGAGCCAAAAATAATGCTTTTTGATGAACCTACGTCAGCCTTAGATCCAGAAATGATTAAGGAAGTATTAGATGCTATGGTTAATCTAGCAAAAGCAGGAATGACCATGATTGTAGTAACTCATGAAATGGGATTTGCAAAAGAAGTCGCTGATGAAGTTATTTTTATGGATGAAGGAATGATTGTAGAAAAAGCGGAAACAAAGGAATTTTTTGCCAACCCCAAGAGCGATAGAACAAAATTATTTTTAAGCCAAATTTTGTAAAAAATGCTCAAAATTAAGCTTGACAACATTTAAAAAGATATAATTTTTAACGAAAATAAAAAAATTTTATATCTTGCATAAAATCTTTAAATATTCTTAACTCCTATTTGCGGAAATTAAATTGAGGGGTCAATATGGAAGAAAATTTTAACAAACATTTAGGTAATAAACTTAAATTAAGAAGACTAGCTTTGGGTTTAACTCAAACTAAAGTTGCAAAAGCAATAAATGTTACATTTCAACAAATACAAAAATATGAAAAGGGTACCAATGGAGTAAGTTCACTACGTTTACTTCAATTATCAAATTATTTAAAAGTTCCTATAAATTATTTCTATGAAGATTTTTCTGAGTATTTAATTAATATAGAAAAATCTAAAGAAGGACATATGAATGTTAATTATAATTTTTTAGCTAAGCTTTATTCAGAATTAACTGACGATCAAAAAATAAAGTTTTCAAAAAATTTAAATTTAAATTCTAATATATCTAAGGTTGGGTAATAGTTGGCTCCTCGGGCAGGACTCGAACCTGCGACCAATTGATTAACAGTCAACTGCTCTACCAACTGAGCTACCGAGGAATGAATTACGACAACTTACTTTTTTTTATTCATAACTCAATAGTTTTTTTTGGAGGCAACGCCCGGAATCGAACCGGGGTAAAAGGATTTGCAATCCTCTGCGTAACCATTCCGCCACGTTGCCATTTATATTGACCTTAAAAGACCTTATATAGTTGATTTTCTAAATTAGTCTATAATTTAAATATTTAATTTGGATATTGTTAATTAAAATTGATTAATTTATAAAATATTAATCGATGAGATTTGATAAATATATTCATACTGAAGTAGAAAATAAGATTTATTCTTATTGGGAAAAAAACAATCTATTTAAACCAAAAAAAAACAGTAAAAAATTTTCTATAGTAATTCCTCCACCGAATGTTACAGGAAGTTTACATATGGGACATGCTTTAAATAATTCGATTCAAGATTTACTCACTAGATATTATAGAATGAATAACTACGAAACTTTGTGGCAACCAGGTACCGATCATGCAGGAATAGCAACGCAAGCTCTAGTAGAAAAAAAAATAAATTCTGAAAATATAAAAAAAAATGACTTAGGAAGAGAAAATTTTATTAAAAGAGTTTGGGATTGGAAAAACCAGTATGGAGATATAATAATTAATCAACTTAAAAAATTAGGATGTTCATGCGACTGGTCTAGGAATGCTTTTACGATGGATGAAAATTTATCAAAAGCTGTAGCTAAAGTTTTTGTAGATCTTCATAAAAAGAAAATAATTTATAAAGCCAAAAAATTAGTTAATTGGGATACTGTACTAAAAACTGCGATATCAGATTTAGAAGTTGATCAAAGAGAGGTTAATTCTAAAATTTACTATATTAAATATCCAATAAATGATTCAAATGAATATATCACAATAGCAACTACCAGACCAGAAACTATGCTAGGAGATACAGCTGTTGCGGTAAATCCTA
Source organism: Pelagibacteraceae bacterium AG-414-M23 (assembly GCA_003214525.1). Lineage (GTDB taxonomy): Bacteria > Pseudomonadota > Alphaproteobacteria > Pelagibacterales > Pelagibacteraceae > Pelagibacter. The sequence continues at coordinate 41,930 of QCLN01000006.1, forward strand.
AAGACAAAAGATACCAAAAGTATCTTAATAAAACTGTAACAGTTCCTATTGTTGGTAGAAAAGTTAAAATCATTAAAGATGATTATGCTGATCCCGAGCAAGGAACTGGAGCTTTAAAAATTACACCGGCCCATGACTTCAATGATTATGAGGTAGGTAAAAGAAATAATTTAGATATTATTAATATTTTTACAGAAGATGGAAAAATTAACAAAAATGCAATTTCAAAATATATTGGCCTAGAAAGGTTCGAAGCTAGAAAACAAATATTAAAAGAGCTTAAAGAAAAAGATTATTTTGTAAAAGAAGAAAATATTAAAAACAAAGTTCCATATGGAGATAGATCAAATTCTATTATTGAACCATTCTTAACAGAACAATGGTTTGCTGATGCTAAAAAATTATCAATTAAAGCAAAAAAAATAGTAAAAAAAAAAAGAACAAATTTTTTTCCTAATAATTGGTCTAAAACATATTTCCAATGGATGAACAATATTGAACCATGGTGTATTTCGAGACAACTTTGGTGGGGTCATCAAATTCCTGCGTGGTATGGACCTGATAAAAAAATTTTCGTAGAATTAAATGAAAGTGATGCAAAAAAATCAGCAAGAAAACATTATAAAAAAGATGTCAAACTTATAAGAGATCCAGATGTTCTTGATACGTGGTTTTCATCCGGTCTTTGGCCTTTTGCAACTTTAGGCTGGCCAAGCAAAAATGAATATTTAAAAAAATTTTATCCAACAACAATTCTTGTTACTGGTTTTGATATAATTTTTTTTTGGGTTGCTAGAATGATGATGTTTGGTATGGAATTTTTAAACAAAGAACCATTTAAAAATGTTTATGTTCATGCATTAGTACGTGACGAAAAAGGACAAAAGATGTCCAAGTCAAAAGGAAATGTTATAGATCCACTAGATTTAATTCAGAAATATAGCGCTGACGCATTGAGATTTACCTTGTTGTCAATGGCATCGCCGGGAACTGATGTTAAACTATCTGAGGATAGAGTTAAAGGATATAGAAATTTTTTAAATAAATTATGGAATGCAAATAATTTTTTAATACAAAACAAATGTAATTTAATAAATGAAAAAAAACTTCCAAAGTTGAAAGTCAATATCAATAAATGGATATTTTTTGAGCTTTTAGAAACATCAAATTTAATTAAGAAAAATATAGAAGATTATAGATTTGACGAGGCAGCAAAGAATGCCTATCATTTTGCATGGCATAAGTACTGTGATTGGTACTTAGAATTATCTAAAACAATCCTTTTTTCAGATAACTTAAAAACTAAAAATGAAGTAAAAGAAGTATCTGCATTTGTATTTAGACAAATACTTATTATGCTACATCCATTTATACCTTTTGTTACTGAGAAAATATGGTTAACAAATAAATTTGATAACAAAAACAAGAACTTTTTAATGCTAACTAACTGGATCACAGACAAATCTAAAAAAGACATCGATCACAAGCAAGTTGAACAGATGATTCATATTATTTCTGAGATAAGATCTTTTAAAAATGAACTTAGTGTAAGCCCTGGTTCATTTATTGATATTTCTATTAATTCTATTAAAAAAAATAATCAAAATTTCATGAAAAATAATGAAATTATTATTAAAAAATTAGGCAGAATTAATAATTTCTTTAAAAATGATCAAAATAAACCTGCCGCATCATTACTTATATCTGGAGATTTATTTAAAATTTATTTTGATGAAAATGTGGATTTAAACGCTATTAAAGACAACTTATTGAAAAGACAGAATAAGTGCAAAATAGAAATGGATAAAATATCTCAAAGATTGAATAATAAAGGCTTTGTTCAAAGAGCTCCAAAAGATATTGTTCAGCAAGAAAAAACTAATTATAGTAATTTAAAAAATGATATTAAAAAAATTTCTTTAACAATTGAAAGTCTTTAATGAAAAAATTTAATAAAAAAAAGCTTCCTAGTAGACATACTTCTTTAGGACCTGATAAGGCTCCTCAAAGGTCTTTCTATTATGCTATGAATTTAACCGAAAAAGATGTCGCAAAACCTTTTGTTGGTGTTGTTTCAACTTGGAATGAGGCAGCTCCTTGTAATATTGCTTTAATGAGGCAGGCCCAGTCAGTTAAAAAAGGTGTTCAATCTGCAGGTGGCACCCCAAGAGAATTTTGCACAATTACAGTAACTGACGGAATTGCAATGGGTCATGAAGGAATGAAATCTTCATTAATTTCAAGAGATGTAATTGCAGATTCAACAGAATTAACTGTTAGAGGACATTGTTATGATGCATTAGTCGGTGTTGCTGGTTGTGATAAATCTTTACCAGGCTTAATGATGGCGATGGTAAGACTAAACGTTCCAAGTGTTTTTATATATGGAGGATCAATTCTTCCAGGCAGACTAAATGGTAAAGATATTACTGTTGTTGATGTTTTTGAAGGAGTTGGAAAATATTCTTCAGGAAAAATATCAAAACATGCACTTAGAAAAATTGAATTAAAAGCATGCCCAACTGCTGGTGCTTGTGGAGGCCAATTTACAGCAAATACAATGGCATGCGTGTCTGAAGCAATTGGTCTTGCGTTGCCCTATTCTGCTGGAACTCCTGCACCATTTAATAGAAGAGATAAATACGCCTTAGCAAGTGGAAAAGCTGTTATGAACCTATTAGCAAAAAATATTAGGCCAAGAGATATTGTAACAAAAAAATCTTTAGAAAATGCTGCAACAATAGTTGCTGCAACTGGTGGATCAACAAATGCTGCCTTACATTTGCCAGCTATAGCGAACGAGATAGGTATTAAATTTGATTTAATGGATGTTGCAAAAATATTCAAAAAAACTCCGTACCTTGCAGATTTAAAACCTGGTGGAAGATATGTCGCAAAAGATATGTGGAAAGCGGGTGGCGTTCCAATGTTACTTAAAACACTTATGGATGGTGGATATATACATGGAAATTGTATTACAGTTACAGGTAAATCTATGAAAGAAAATTTAAAAAATGTTAAATTTAATTCAAAACAAAAAGTTATGAGAAAGTACAATAATCCTTTATCTCCAGACGGCGGCGTTGTTGGTATGAAAGGAAACTTAGCCCCAGAAGGTGCAATTGTGAAAGTTGCTGGTTTAAAAAAACTACAGTTTACTGGAAGAGCAAGATGTTTTGATACAGAAGAGTCAGCTTACAAAGCTGTCAAAAATAGAAGATATAAAGACGGCGATATTATAATTATTAGATATGAAGGTCCAAAAGGCGGGCCTGGCATGAGAGAAATGCTTCAAACAACAGGTGCAATCTATGGTCAAGGAAAAGGTGAAAAAGTTGCACTTATAACAGATGGTAGATTTTCTGGAGCAACAAGAGGATTTTGTATTGGACATGTTGGACCAGAAGCATCAGTAGGTGGCCCAATAGCCCTACTTAGAAATGGTGATATAATTGATCTAGATGCAAAAAAAGGAACAATTAATGTTCGCTTATCTAAAAAAGAATTAGATAAAAGAAGAAAAAAATGGAAACCAAAAAAAATTAATTTTGGAAACGGAACACTTTGGAAATATGCGCAAACTGTTGGTCCAGCTTATTTAGGCGCCCCAACTCATCCAGGTGGGAAAAATGAAGTAAAAACTTACGCAGATATTTGATGAAAATAAGACCTGTAATTCTTTGCGGGGGTGCCGGAACAAGACTCTGGCCTAAGCAAAAAAAACATCAAGCAAAACAATTTATTGATTTTGGTGGATGGTCATTAATTCAAAAAACATTAGAAAGAGTTAAAAATCCTGTTTTCGATTACCCTATAATAAGTACTAATTTAAAATATTTAAAAAATGTTAGAAAATTTCTTAAAAAAAGCAAAGTTAGAAAATACAAGATAGTATTAGAACCAGCAAAAAAAAATACAGCACCAGCCATCTTATCTTCAGCTTTAATAAAGGAGATACATTTAAAGCAACCTTTAATGTATTTTGCTGCTGATCATTTAATTGAAAAATCGAATATTTTAATTAGATCGATCAATAAAAATAAATCAAATTTAGATGATCAAAATATATTTATATTTGGTATTAAGCCAACAAATCCATCAAGTGAATATGGTTATTTTATAACGAAAAAAACTAAAAAAAAAATATATAAAGTTATTAAATTTATTGAAAAACCAAAACTCTCTAAAGCTAAAAAAGCAATTAAAATGAAAGGATATTGGAATTCTGGAATGTTTTATTTAAGAAAAGATTCAATTATTAATAACTTTAAAAAATATCAGAATAAAACATATAAAAGCTGCTTAGATGCAGTTAATAAAGCAAAATATAGAAATAATACTTATTATTTAAACAAGAGATCTTTTGTTAAATCAGTAGAAAAATCATTTGATTATGCAATTCTTGAAAAAACAAGGAAAATTAATGCTATCAAATTAGACATCCCTTGGTCAGATCTTGGAAATTGGAGAGAGATATCTAAAATTTATAAAAAAAATAAGGCAAAATACTTTAAAAAAAAGAATGTTTATTACAGACCATGGGGCAAATATGTAAATTTATTTGAAGGTAAAAACTTTCTTGTAAAAGAGCTTACTGTCAATTCAAAATCATCAATTAGTTTACAAAAACATCATCATAGATCTGAACATTGGATGATTACACAAGGCAAACCTAAAATTACCATTAATAAGAAAAAATTTTTTAAAAAACCAGATGATTCAGTGTTTATACCAACGGGTGCTGTACACAGAATTGAAAACCATTTCAAAAAACAAGTAAAAATAATCGAAGTTCAAACGGGACCAATTTTAAAAGAAAGTGATATCGTTCGCTTCAAAGATATTTATGGAAGAGTAAATTAAATTTATGAAAACGATCAGTTTGACACTGGAAGAAATATTTAATTTAGCAAAAAAAACACTCTTAACTAATGGTTGCGATGAAGAAACTTCAAATATTTTATCTGATTTAATTATGAAAGCTGAGAGAGACGGATCTTTGTCCCACGGTTTGTTCAGATTACCTGCTTATGTAAGTGGATTGAAGAGTGGTAAAATTAACGGAAAAGCTAGACCAAATATTAAAAAAATTTCTTCTAGTGTAATTAAAGTTGATGGAAACAACAGTTTAGCACCAATGGTACTGAATAAAAGTATTCCAGAATTAGTTAAGGCTGCCAAAGATTCTGGTGTTGCGGTACTTGCAATAACAAATTCACATCATATGGCTGCCTTGTGGCCTGAAACTGAAGCAATAGCAGAGCAGGGTTTAGTAGCTTTTGCTTGCACATCATACAAGCCTGCAGTAGCTCCAACAGGTTCAGTTAAGGCATTGTTTGGAACAAACCCAATTTCGTTTGCATGGCCAAGAAAAAATAATACACCTGTAGTTTATGATATGGCAACAGCATCTATGGCAATGGGAGAAGTTCAAGTTGCTAAAAGGGAAGGCCACAAAGTTCCACTTGGAACAGGATTATCAAAAGATGGAAAACAAACAACCGATCCAGGAGAAATAGCAGACGGAGGAGTTTTGCTACCTTTCGGTGGTTACAAAGGTTCAGCAATTGCAATGATGGTTGAGTTAATGGCAGGCGCATTAGTGGGTGATAATTTTAGTTTCGAAACAGCAGTTAAAGATAACAACGACGGTGGCCCACCTAGCGGAGGCGAGTTCATTTTAGCAATTTCACCAAATAAAACTTCAGACACTAAGTGGCAAGAACATTCAGATAAATTTTTTGAAAAAATGAAGTCAATGGGTGAAGTAAGATTACCTGGTGAAAGAAGACATAAAAATAGAATAGATAAAGGACCAAGAAATATTAATGAAGAGTTGGTAAATAAAATTAAATCATTAAGTTAATTTAATTTCAATCGGCGTGTGATCAGAGGGTTTTTCACGGCCCCTTGGGTCTTTATTTATATTTATTGATTTGATTTGATCGATTAAAGGATTTGAAACTAAAAAATGATCAATTCTCATGCCATTGTTTTTTTGCCAATTTCCTCTCATGTAATCCCAAAAAGTATAACCTTCGCTAGTTTCATTTAAATGTCTATAAGCATCAATAAATCCAAGATTAATAAATTCTCTTAATTTTTTTCTAATTTCTAGCCTGAACAAAGCGTCATCTTCAAAACTTTTTGGATTATAAACATCTTCAGCTGCAGGAATAATATTAAAATCACCACCTATAATAATATTAGGGTTTTTATTATATAAAGATTTTATTTGTTTAATTAAGTCATCTAACCATTTTTTCTTGTAATAATATTTTTCAGTATCAACCGGATTACCATTTGGAGTATAAATATTTATTAATTGAATACTTTTTTTCTTATATTGTAGTTCTGCAGAAATAATTCTTGCTTGTTTTGACTTATCTTTAATCATGTCTGTTTTAATGTTTTTTAATTTATCTTTAGAAATAATAGCTACGCCATTATAGCTTTTTTGTCCAAATACATGACTTTCATAATCCAAAGATGAAAAATCGTTATAGGGAAAATTTACATCTTCAGTTTTGATTTCCTGCATCATCAAAATATCTGGTTTATATTTAACCAGATAATTTCTTATATTTTCTATACGAGCACGTACAGAATTTACATTCCATGATGAAATAAGCATTAAAGAGAGAAAGAAACACCACAACCACAAGAAGACTTACTTTGTGGATTGGTTATCTTAAATTGCGCACCAATCAACTCTGAGACATAGTCAACTTCGGATCCTTTTAGAAGGTCGGCAGAAGTTTTATCAATTAATATATTTTCAAAATTTAAGTCATCTTCTGCTTTTGATTTATCAAAAGTAAATTCGTACTGAAAACCAGAGCAACCGCCACCTTTAATAGCGATTCTAAAAAAAGACCCCTTATCTTTTTTCGATAATAAGGCATTGATCTGTTTTAGTGCTTTATCAGTAAATTTAATTTCTTTTATCATTATTGATCACTGGTATTAGTAATATAATACTTAATATTTTATTTTAAAGGATGAAAAAATACTCAAAGATTGGCCAATTTAAAAGCAAAGGAAGAATTTTTAAAGAATCTTTATCGAAATATAGAACCCCTTTTCAGAGAGATAGAGATCGCATTATTCATAGTCCTTCATTCAGAAGACTAAAACATAAAACTCAAGTATTTGTTAACACAGAAGGAGACCATTATCGAACTCGAATAACTCATTCCATGGAAGTTGCACAAATAGCAAGATCAATATCCAGATATCTTAATCTTAATGAAGATTTATCAGAAACCCTAAGTCTTGCTCATGACTTAGGTCATACACCATTTGGTCATGCAGGAGAAGAGTCTCTAAATGAATCTATGGATAATTATGGAGGTTTTGATCATAATTTACAAACTTTAAGAACTGTTATGTTTTTGGAAAATAAATATTTAAAATTCAGTGGTCTCAATCTTTCAATTGAAACATTAGAAGGACTGTTGAAACATAATGGTCCTGTAGATGATATAAATTTAGTTGACAGTTTAATTGGTATTAAAAAGTTTAAAAATATGATTAATTTCTATACCTATCCATCTCTTGAAGCGCAAATTTCAGCAATCTCAGATGATATAGCTTATAATAATCACGATATTCAAGATGGGATAAATGCAAATTTATTCAAACTAGACGAATTAGTTGAAATTTATTTTTTTAGAGATATTTACAAAAAATATAAGAAAAAAATTAATAAACAAAATTATAAAATTGCCACTTATCAAATTATAAGAGACTCAATAGATTTAATGATAAAAGATTTAATAAATAACACAAAAAACAATTTAATTATCAACAAAATTAAATCATTGAACGATATCAGTAAAACAAGTTTTTTAATGGTTGATTTTTCTGATAAAATCAAAAACTCTGAAAGTGAAATAAGATATTTTTTAAAGACAAAAATGTATAATAATAAAAATGTTTTAGCAAAAAACAATAAAGGCAAATTAATTATTAAATATTTATTTAATAAGATAAAAAAAAACCCAAGAAAATTTATTTCAAAAGATCAACTTTTTAATGATAAGTACAGGGCAATTTCAGATTTTATATCAGGGATGACCGACCGTTATGCAATTAACCTTTACAATAATATTAAATGAACATTTTTGACCTATACATAGATAAGATAAAAAAAATTTTATTAGATTTATCTAAAAATGGAAAGCTTATTTTGCCCGATAGATTGGATGGTATTAATGCTGAAATACCTCCTATAAAGTTTAATAGTGACATCTCAACAAATGTTGCGATGTTTTTATCAAAAATAAATAAAAAATCTGCAACAGATTTAGCTCAAATCTTAGCTGAGGTTATTAAAAAAAATGATAAATCAATTGACACTATATCAATAGCCAAACCTGGTTTTATTAATATTAAATTCAAACCAATTTTTTGGACTAATTTTATTGAAGATATTATTAAAAATTCTAAAACCTTTGGAGTTAATAAAAATGAAAAAAAGAAAAACTATTTAGTAGAATTTGTATCAGCTAATCCAACAGGTCCTTTACATGTAGGACATTGTAGGGGAGCTATTTTAGGCGATGTTATTGCTAATGTTTTATTATTTAATAAAAATAAAGTTATAAAAGAGTATTACGTTAATGACTACGGCACTCAAGTTATTAATTTTACAAAATCTGTTTATTTTAGAATTAGAGAAATTAAATTTAAAGAACCTTTCCCCACTGATAATGAAGATTTATATCCCGGAGACTATTTAATTAATTTTGCCCAAAATATTGTCAATACAAATAAAAAACTTGATTTTAAAAGTTTTGAAAATATTTCTGAAGAATTAACAGCTTTATCAATTCATGAAGGGTTAGAGTTAATCAAAAAGAACTTAAACAGTCTAGATATTAATCACGACAACTTTGTTAGTGAGAAAAAATTAGTTTTTAATCAAGAAGTTGACAAAGTTATTGATTTTCTTAAAAAAAATAAATTTGTTTATAAAGGTAAAATCAAAGCTCCAGCCGGTGAAGATGACACTAAATGGATAGAAAGAGAGCAATTGCTTTTTAAATCTACTGATTTTGGTGATGATAAAGATAGAGCATTACAAAAATCAGACGGTGCGTGGACTTATTTTGCCAGCGACGTTGCTTATCATAAAAATAAATTAGATAGGAAGTTTGATTGTTTGATTAATATATTGGGAGCTGACCATGCTGGATATATAAAAAGAATTTCTTCTTCAGTTGATGCTTTATCTAACTCAAAGGGAAAATTAATTTGTAAAGTCAGCCAATTAGTTAAACTGATAAAAGATAAAAAACCTTTCAAAATGTCTAAAAGAAAGGGCAATTATATAACTTTGGATGATTTAATTAATCAAGTAGGTAAAGATGCAACAAGATTTATCATGCTAAATAGAAGCAGTGATGTAGAATTAGATTTTGATTTTGATAATGTGATTGAAAAGTCTAAAGATAATCCTCTTTATTATGTTCAATACTGTTATGCGAGAATAGCTTCTGTTTTTAGGCACCTTGAGAAAGATTTAAACTCCGACATTAAAATTAATAAATATGATTTTTACTATTCTGAAGATGAAATAAATATTTTAAAAAAATTGTCTGAATGGCCTAAATGCATAGATGTTTGCTGTAGTAAACTTGAACCACATAGAATACCAACTTATTTATATGAATTAGCTTCTTTATTTCACTCATATTGGAATTTAGGTAAAGACAATCCTAACAAAAGATTTATCAATGAACAAAAAAAAATTACAGATGATAAATTAATTTTTTTAAAAGCAATTTCAAATGTTATAAAATCTGGAATGAATATTATTGGGGTATCGACTCCAGAAAAGATGTAATGGTAAAGGAAATCAAATATTTTATTTTTTTTCTAGTAATTTTTTTGTTCATATTTTTTTCAATTAAATATTATATTTCTGATGTAAATTTAAAAAAAACATTTAGAAATTTAAGTTCAATTGATAAAAATATAAGCATTTATGAATCTAAGCTTTTAACTATATATAATGATACTGACGATGTAGTTAAATATTTAAATAATGATGAAAATGAAAATAAAATTAAATATTCTTTTTGGGAATTATTAAAAAGTGAAAATTAAATTAAGAAAATCATTTATTTGTGGAATTAAAGGTGAAATATTATCTAAAAAAGAATTCCAATTTATTAAAAAACATAAACCTTGGGGAATTATTCTTTTTCATAGAAATATTAAAAATATTGATCAAGCAAAAAAACTTACTTATTCAATAAAAAAAATATTTAACGACCATCACTATCCAATATTGATAGATGAGGAGGGTGGTAGAGTAAGCAGATTAAAAAAAATAGTGGATAACTCTATTTTTACCGGAACATTTTTTGGAAATTTATTCAAAAAAGATATGCAGAAATTTAATTTATATTATAAAGTTTACATAGATCAAATATCCTATGTTTTAAATTTAATTGGAGCGAACATAAATACAGTTCCTGTTTTAGATTTAAGAAGAAATTTTTCTCACAAAATCATTGGTGATAGATCTTATTCTTATAATAAAAATATAGTAAATGAGATTGGAAAAATTAATATTAATTTATTTCATCAAAATAGAATAGGAACTGTTATTAAACATATTCCTGGCCACGGCCTAGCCAAGAAAGATAGTCATTTAAATTTACCTTATATTAATAATAAATTAAAATTTTTAGAAAGAAATGATTTTTGCTTATTTAAAAACAAAAAATCATTATTTGCAATGACGGCCCACGTAGTTTTCAAATCTTTAGATAAAAATGACTGTATAACACATTCAAAAACTGCAATTAAATATATAAGAAATAATATTGGTTTTAGAAATTTGATTATTTCTGACGATATATCAATGAAAGCCTTAAAATACTCTTTTAATGAAAATATTAAAAAAGCCTATGATGCTGGATGCAACTTAGTATTGCATTGTAATGGTAATTTTCATGAAATGAATAAATTAGCTGCAATTGCACCTAAGGTTAATCATTTTATAATCAAAAAAACATCTGAATTTTATAAACTTTTAAGTTAAATTTAGTCATGACATATATTGATTCTCATGAATTTCAAATAGACCTTAATAATTTTTCTGGGTCTTTAGATCTACTATTAGATTTAGCCAAATCGCAAAAAGTTAATCTAGAGGATATATCCATAACAAAACTTGCAGATCAGTTTAATGATTATATTACAAGTACTGAAAATTTGAATTTAGAAATAGCCTCAGAATATTTATTAATGGCCACTTGGCTGACTTATTTAAAATCCAAACTTTTACTTCCTCTAGATGATGATGAAGGATTTAAAGCTCTTGAAATAGCCGAAAGACTTAAATTACAGCTAAAAAAACTTGAATTAATTAGACTGCTATCTGATCAAATGCTCAAAAGAAAACGATTGGGAAAAGATATTTTCTTGAGAGGGATGAATGCAAAAATACAAACAAATAATATTTCTCAATACTCTTTAAAACTATTTGATGTACTAAAAACATACGCAACCATTATATCAACTAAAGATTTCCAAAGAATAAATATTCCAAAATTACCAGTTTTTACAATGGAGGAAGGGATCAAAAGAATTAAAGAACTCAAAAGTCAATTAAAAGAATGGAAAAATCTCATTGATTTGATTCCTCCAGCTTTCAAAAATAACTATAAAATGAAGAGAACCGGAAACGCTGGTATATTTGCTGGCTCTTTAGAACTCGTTAAGGAAGGTAATATCAAAATAAAGCAAGAAAAAACATTTGGAGATATATATATTCGTAATAATGAATAAATTAAAAAAAAATAATATAGTCAAATTTTCAGAATTTAAGATAACAGATCAAGAAAAAGAAATTGAAGCAATTCTTTTTGCTTCCAATACTCCTTTGGATGTTGAAGCCATTGAATCTAAAATTACAAAAAAAACAAATGTAGAAAAAGTATTAGAAAATTTAAAAAATTTTTATTCAAATAGAGGTATTAATTTAGTGTGCATATCAAAAAAATGGTCTTTTAGAACCTCAGATAAATTATCAAATTTACTATCAAAACAAAAAACTATAGAAAAAAGGTTATCCAAAGCAGCTATTGAAACTCTTTCTATTATTGTTTATCACCAGCCTGTAACAAGAGCAGAAATTGAAGATATAAGGGGTGTCGCATTTGGAACTAATACATTAGAAATTTTAATGGAATTAAACTGGGTTAAACCTGGTGGTAGAAAGGACGTTCCAGGTAAACCAATACAATATGAAACAACGGATGATTTCTTAAGTCATTTTAATCTTCAAAAACTTTCTGATTTACCAACAGTTGATGAATTAGGTGCCGCAGGCTTAATTGACACTTCATCAGTTGAAAAATCAATTTTTGGAACAGGAAAATTTTATAAAGAAAAACAAGATGAAAAAAGTGAAGATATTTACTCCAATATAGATGAAATGCTAAATGACACTTTATCTGAAGAAGAAAATATTGAAAAAGATCCTTTAAAAAAATAAATATTAAGTATATAAATATCGTATGAGTATTGGTTTTTGGCAAATTGCAATAGTAGTTATATTAGTAGTCCTTTTATTCGGAAGAGGAAAAATATCTAGTTTAATGGGCGATGTAGCCAAAGGTATAAAAAGTTTTAAAAAAGGCATGTCGTCCTCAGATTCAATTGAAGATAACCCGCCAAAAGATGTTTCCGAAGAAAACAAAGATTCTAAAGATAGTAATTAATTCCAATGCCACAAATTGGCTGGTTAGAAATTTTAATTATCATTTCAATAGCCATTATAGTGGTTGGTCCAAAGGATTTTCCTATTATGTTAAAAAAAGTTGGCAGCTGGATCGGATCAGTTAAAAGATACGTTTCAAATATTCAAAATGAAGTTTCTTCTATAGAGGATGAAGCTAAAAATATTAATGATATTTCTGAAAATAAAAAAAACCATAAAACAGACATAAGTGGGAAAAATGACACCTGATAAAGAAACAAATTTTATAAGTCATTTAACAGAACTACGGCAAAGGCTTATTAACTCATTGGTTTGTTTAATAGTTCTATTTATTGTTTGTTATATTTTTTCAGAATATATTTATGGTTTTTTAGTTGAACCATATGCCAATGCAGTAAAAGATGATGGTGTGGAAAGAAGATTAATCTTCACAGCTTTACAAGAGACATTTCTTACTTATTTAAAAGTTTCATTTTTTGCAGCTTTTTTTGCAACAAGCCCATTTATTCTTATACAATTATGGAAATTTATAGCGCCAGGACTTTATAAACATGAAAAAAAAGCTATTGTTCCTTATTTAGTTTTAACACCAGTATTGTTTTTGTTAGGAGGAATGCTTGTTTATTATTTAATCATGCCTCTTGCTATTAAATTCTTTCTTTCATTCGAAAGTATAGGGTTAAGTACAAGTTTGCCAATTCAATTAGAAGCAAAAGTCAACGAGTATTTATCATTAGTAATGAAATTAATTTTTGCATTTGGTTTAAGTTTCCAGTTACCAATAGTGCTTAGCTTGCTAGCCAGGATTGGCTTAATAGATTCAAAATTTTTAAAAGAAAGAAGAAAATATGTGGTAGTAATTATTTTTGCAGCCGCAGCCATTCTTACGCCTCCTGATCCAATCACACAAATTGGTTTAGGAATACCTCTTTTATTATTATATGAATTATCTATATTGTCTGTTGGTATAATTGAATCTAGAAATTTAAAACGAGAAAGAAAAGAAGAAAATGCATGATTTAAAATATATTAGGGAAAATTTTCAAACTTTTAAAAAAAAAATTTCTAAAAGAAACAATACTACTAATATAGATAATATTCTTGATTTAGATAAATCAAATAGAAAACTTATTCAAGAAAGAGAAAATTTAGAAAAGCAAAAAAAAGATATATCTAAATCCAAAGATGAAAAAATGTTTCAAAAGTCAAAAGAAATTTCTTCAAAAATTAAAGAACTATTGGATGAACAGATCAAGATAAAATCTGAACTAGATAATATTCTTTCATCAGTACCAAATATTCCCCATGATGATGTCCCTAACGGAAATGATGAACAATCAAACAAAGTTATTGAATCTAAGGGAAAAATTAAAGATCAAAATTTTACAGAAAAATCTCATTATGAACTTGGTGAAAAGTTAGAAATGCTAGACTTTGATTTAGCAACAAAAACTACTGGCTCTAGATTTGTTTTTGTTAAAGACAAATTAGCTTTGATGGAAAGAGCTTTATCAAATTTTATGTTGGATATTCACACTTCGGTAAATGGTTATATAGAAATATCACCACCTTTATTGGCTTCAGAAAACACTATGTACGGAACAGGGCAACTGCCTAAATTTGAAAATGATCAATTCGAAATCAAATTAGACAAAAAAGATGATAGAAAATTTCTTATTCCTACAGCTGAAGTTATTCTTACAAATATAGTTAAAAATAAAATTATAAAATTAAGTGAATTACCATTAAGACTTGTAGCCTCAACTGCTTGCTTTAGAAAAGAAGCTGGCAGCTATGGTAAAGATACTAAGGGAATGATACGTCAACATCAATTTTATAAAGTTGAACTAGTTAGCATTGTTGAAAATTCGAATTGTTTAGATGAATTAGAAAGAATGACTAATTGTGCAACTATGATCTTAGACAAGTTGAAACTTCCATACAGAAAAGTTATTTTATGCACTGGTGATATGGGGTTTAGCGCAGAAAAAACATATGATATTGAGGTTTGGCTACCTTCAGAGAAAAAATATAGAGAAATTTCAAGTTGCTCATCCTGCGGTACTTTTCAAGCTCGAAGAATGAATTCTAGATATAAAAATTCTAAAAACGAAAATATGTTTACTGGAACATTAAATGGTAGCGGACTTGCAGTAGGAAGAACACTTATTGCTATAATGGAAAACTACCAACAAGAAGATGGAAGTATAATTATCCCAGATGCACTAAGACCTTATATGAATAATTTAGAGAAAATTTCACCAATTATCGGTTGAGAAATTCAAATATTTGGTATAAAGGATTCCAGTAATCAGGAGATTTATGGATTCAGGAATAGCACAATTTATACCGCTAATATTAATATTCGTAATTTTTTATTTTTTCCTAATAAGACCTCAACAAAAAAAAGTTAAAGATCATAAATTAATGGTTGATAATTTAAAAAGAGGTGACAAAGTTATTACTTCTGGAGGCATAGTAGGAACAGTTGAAAGAATTATTGATGCTGAAAAAGCTGAAGTAATAATTTCTGACAATGTAAAAGTTGAAATTGTTAAATCAACAGGCATTCAGGCATTAGTCAACAGCCATGAAGTAAAAAAATAATTAAATTATAAGTGTTATACTTTTCTAAAATCAAAATTATAACTGTTATTTTAATTACTGTAATTTTTACATATTTTTCTTTTTCTAATTTATTTAAATTTGATGATAATTTTTTTAAAAATAAGATAAATCTTGGATTGGATTTACAAGGTGGATCATATTTATTACTAGAAATTGACAATAAACCAATTATTTCTCAAACATTACAAAGCAAGCTCATAGATTTAAAAAAAAATTTAAATGATAAAAATTTTGGTACACGAAATTATAATATAAAAAATAACAAAATTTTCTTTGAATCTGATCCTTTTTTTATAGATCAAGTTAAAGAAGTTCTTTTGAATAAAAATAGTGATTTAAACCCATATTTTGAAAAATTTAAAACTCATCAGTATATTGTTGATAATGATGAAAATTATTTTTCAATATATTTATCTGATTATGGAATTGTTTTATTAAATTCTTCATCTTTAGATCAAGCGGTTGAAATAGTAAGAAGAAGAGTTGATGAGACAGGTACTAATGAACCTAATATTTTAAAAAGAGGCAACAATAGAATTTTAGTTGAACTTCCAGGTTTAGATGATCCAGCAAGAATTAAATCTTTATTGGGTAAAACCGCAAACTTAACTTTTCAATTTGTTTCTTCCAAAGAAAATGATGCTTTCGGAACTGAAATATTAAAATTTGATAACGATATTGATCAAGCTACTGTAAGCAAAAGAATTATTTTAAATGGAGATAATCTTGTTGACGCTAAACCTGGAATGGATACGCAAAATAATGAGACTATAGTTTCTTTCACTTTAGATAGGGTAGGTGCAAAAAAATTTGGAAAAGCCACAACTAAAAATGTTGGCAAGCAATTAGCAATAATCTTGGATGGAAAAATTATAAGTGCTCCTTCAATTAGAGAGCCGATAGTTGGAGGCTCAGGTCAAATCAGTGGTGATTTTACTTTTCAAAGCGCAACTGATCTAGCTCTTTTACTAAGATCAGGTGCATTACCCGCGCCAATGAACATTATTGAGGAAAGAACTGTCGGGCCAGACTTAGGGAAAGACTCTATAAAATCCGGAATTTTATCTCTTATAATTGGTTTTAGCTTAGTTGTTTTTTTTATGATCTATAAATATAGATTTTTTGGTTTGATTGCTAACTTGGCATTAGTGATCAATCTATTCATACTAACAGGAGTTCTAACTTTATTTGGAGCAACCTTAACTTTACCAGGTATTGCAGGCATAATCTTAACAGTTGGTATGGCTGTTGATGCAAATGTATTAATTTTTGAAAGAATAAAAGAAGAAATTAAAATAGAAAATAACCAAATAATAGCTTTTGACAGCGGTTACGTTAAGTCAAGAACTGCCATTATAGATGCAAACATAACAACATTGATTGCCGCAATAATATTATTTTTAATGGGATCGGGACCAGTAAAAGGTTTTTCTGTTACATTAGGAATAGGTATAATAACAACATTATTCTCAGTATATTTTATTGCACGTCTATTAAGTTCGATTTATGTAAAAGCAAACAAGGATAAACCAAAGATAATATAAAATGAATACTATTCAATTTAATAGATTCTATAAACATTTCGGCTTTTTTTCAGTTATATTAATCGTTACATCTTTGTCTTTTCTTTTCTTTAAAGGTTTAAATTATGGAGTTGATTTTAAAGGTGGAACATTAATTGAAATTAGACTTGAAACATCAGATCATTCAGTTTCTAAAGTAAGAGATGTTTTTAATAAATCAAATTTATCAAATTTAACAGTTAAAAATTTTGGTAACGATAAAGATTATATAATTAAATTTGAAAAACAAAATTTAAATAATCCTGAATTTATAAACAATCTTAAAGTCGAAGTTTCTAAATCTTTTCCTGATATAAATTTTAGAAGAGTAGAAAATGTTGGACCAAAAGTTAGTTCTGAACTTTTAAAATCTGGCATGATAGCTATATCACTATCATTAGCTGCAATGTTGTTTTATATCTGGATTAGGTTCGAATGGCAATTTAGCTTAGGTGCCATAGTTGCTTTATTTCATGATGTAATTATTACACTAGGCATCTTTTCATTTTTATCTTTAGAAATTAATTTATCAATTGTTGCGGCAGTTCTAACAATAGTGGGATACTCGATGAATGATACTGTTGTTATTTTTGATAGAGTTCGTGATAATCTTAGAAAGTACATTGAATTGAATATTAACGATTTAACAAATCAATCTATTAACGAAACCTTATCTAGAACTATTTTAACATCTGTAACTACACTTTTAGCTTTATTATCAATTTTTTTTCTTGGTGGAGAAATTTTAAGAGGATTTTCTTTCGCAATGATAATGGGAGTTATAATTGGAACTTACTCGTCTATATATATTGCCAATCCTATACTGATAAAACTAAATGTAAATCACTTCACTATTGTAAAAAAAGAAGAAGATAAAAATTAATATAAATTTTGAGCTGCTACCATCGATAATAGCATTGGCAATGAAAGCAAAGTATTTGCTCTTGAAAACAGCATTGCGGTTTTTGCAGATTTTGCTTTTGTATCAGGATCTGAATCTACAATTCCCAAAGCTCTTTTTTGGTTCGGCCATATAATAAACCAAACATTAAATGCCATAATTAACCCTAGCCACATTCCTACACCAATAGCAGTACTTTTTCCGCCACCAGATGTTATTCCTAATGTCATGGCATCATGAACATACCCATTAATATAAGCTAAAATTAAACCTGATAAAATTGTAAATAACGCAGCCCATCTAAACCAAAATAGAGCGGCTGGTGCTATAACTTTACCAATAGCAGGTTTTTGTTCATCAGGGATTTTTGCCATGTTGGGAATTTGCACGAAGTTAAAGTACCACAATAAGCCTATCCACATTATTCCTACAATCACATGTATATATCTAAATAACCAACTCCAAAAAAGTCTATCAATATCGAATCCACCATTTAAAAAATAAAGCCCTAGAAACAATATTACCGCTAAAGCTAAAGAAAAATGAATAGTTTTAGATAAAGATTGAAGGATTCCTGTCATCACTATTTATACAATGAAATGTATGTTTAGGCAATTTTTTTATATTTAGAAAGTAACAAAGGTGCTAAAAATTTACCTGTATAGCTCGCATTAATCTTCACCAAATCTTCAGGCTTACCTTCGCCAATAATTTCGCCTCCTTTTATACCACCATCTGGGCCTATATCTATTATATGATCAGCTGTTTTAATTACATCAAGATTGTGTTCAATAACTATTACTGTGTTTCCTATTGCGGCAAAAGTGTGCAATATTTCCAATAATTTTTTTATGTCATGTTGATGCAATCCTGTTGTTGGTTCATCTAAAATATAAACAGTTCTACCAGTTGATCTTTTTGAAAGTTCTTTAGCAAGTTTTATTCTTTGAGCCTCTCCACCAGATAGTGTTGTAGCTTGTTGACCTATTTTAATATATCCTAGTCCTACTTTCTTTAAAGTAAGTAATTTTCCTCTTATAGTGTTTATGTTTTCAAAAAAATCACAACCATCATCAACAGTCATATTTAAAACATCAGAAATATTTTTACCTTTAAATTTAATTTCTAAGGTTTCTCTATTATATCTAGTACCTTTACACTCGTCACATGTAATATACACATCTGGAAGAAAATGCATTTCGTATGTAATCACTCCATCTCCTTCACAAGCTTCGCATCTTCCACCTTTTACATTAAAAGAAAATCTGCCAGGTTTATAACCTCTGCTTTTTGATTCAGGCAAATTTGTAAACCAATCTCTAATTGGTCCAAAAGCTCCTGTATATGTTGCAGGATTAGATCTTGGTGTTCGACCAATAGGTGATTGATCAATATCTATGATTTTATCGATAAACTCAGTTCCTTTAATTCCTTTAAAAGGTAGAGGGATTTTTCTTGATTTATTATTATTTAGGTAAAGATTTAATGCATTAAAAAGTGTTTGCAATATTAGAGTAGATTTGCCACTTCCAGATACACCTGTTACACATGTAAATGAACCAAGTGGTATTTTTAAATTGACATTTTTTAAATTGTTACCTGATGCTTTTAAAATTTCCAAATACTTTCCATTTTTTGCCATTCTTCTATTTTTAGGAATAGGAATAAAACTTTTGTTAGATAAATATCTTCCAGTTATACTTTGATCATTTTTTTTAATTTCATCACACGTTCCTTCAGCAACAATTTCACCACCTTTATTACCAGCCTCAGGTCCAAGATCAATAATATGATCAGAATTTTCCATAGTTTCAGTATCGTGTTCTACAACTATTACTGTATTTCCAAGATCTCTTAATCTTTTAAGAGCATCAATTAATTTAATATTATCTTTTTGATGTAATCCAATCGATGGTTCATCTAAAACATACAAAACTCCCGTTAATCCAGATCCTATTTGCGAAGCCAATCTTATTCTCTGAGACTCCCCACCAGATAAAGTTCCAGATTCTCTAGAAAGCGTCAAATAATCTAATCCTACATTTAGTAAGAAATTTAACCTTTCGATAATTTCTTTTAGTATATGTTGGGCTATCTTTATTCTTGTGGAATCTAATTTTTCATCCAAAGATAAAAACCATTCTTTTGCTTCTAAGATTGATTTTTCAGTTACTTGACTGATATTAAAATCGTTAATTTTAACGCATAGAGCTTCATCTTTTAATCTATAACCGTTACATTTTTCACATTTTGTATCTGATTGATATTGAGATATTTCTTCTCTTTTCCAATCACTATCAGTTTCTAAATAACGTCTCTCTAAATTATTTATAACACCTTCAAATGTTTTTTTATGTGAGTATTTCTCGTATCCATCATCATAAGTAAATTTTATTTCCTCATCATCAGAACCGTATAAAATTATATCTTTTATTTTTTTAGGCAAATCTTTCCATTTATCATGTAAGGAAAATTTGTAATGTTTAGATAAAGAAGCTAGCGTTTGCACATAATATAATGTTGAAGATTTCGACCACGGTTCAATTACCCCATCAATAATAGATTTTTTTTCATCCGAAATGACCAGTTTTGGGTCAACATTTAATTTAATTCCAATTCCCTCGCACTCCTCACATGCACCATATGGACTATTAAATGAAAATAATCGTGGTTCAATTTCTTCAATTGTAAATCCACTTTCTGGACAAGCAAATTTTGTAGAAAAAATTATTTTTTCAAGTTTTCTAAATTGTTTTGGTAGTGTTTCATCTTCATATTCAACAAACAATAGACCATTTGATAAATTAATAGCTGTTTCAACAGACTCTGCAAGTCTGTTTCCTAGTGAAGAATTTATGATAATTCTATCTACAAGTATAGAGATATCGTGTTTTATTTTTTTGTTTAGTTCTGGGGCTTTATCAATTTCATAAATTTTGTTGTCTATTTGAATTTTTCTAAATCCTCGTTTTTTTAACAATAGAATTTCTTTTTTATATTCTCCTTTTCGTCCTCTAACTACTGGTGCATAAAGATATATAGTAGATTTTTTTGGTAGTTCTTTGATTCTATCAACAATTTGGCTTATTGTTTGAGACTCGATTGGTTTACCTGTGAAAGGCGAATACGGAATACCAACTCTTGCAAAAAGAACCCTCATGTAATCATAAATTTCTGTAACTGTAGCGACTGTTGATCTTGGATTTTTGGATGTATTTTTTTGTTCTATAGATATAGCTGGACTAAGACCTTCAATGAAATCAACATTTGGTTTTTTCATTTTGTCCAAAAATTGCCTTGCGTATGAAGAAAGGCTTTCAACATATCTTCGCTGACCTTCCGCATATATAGTGTCAAATGCTAAAGAAGACTTTCCAGAACCTGAGAGTCCCGTTATGACAATAAATTTATCCTTAGGAATCTCTAAAGATAAGTTCTTTAAATTGTGCTCTTTTGCACCTTTTATAACGATCTTTTTAAGCATTATTTAGTTGCTTTAGATTAATAAAATTAATATTCAAGGTAAAATGTGGTATATTAAAAAATCATTAAATAACTAATTTTATGGCAGGAAGTTTAAATAAAGTTCAATTAATTGGAAGACTAGGGGCAGATCCTGATGTTAAACAAATGGTAAATGGAAAAAGTGTCGCTAGATTAAGTTTGGCCACTAGCCAAACTTGGAAAGATAAAAATACAGGTGAAAAAAAAGAAAAAACAGAATGGCACCGCATAGTTGTATTTAATGAAGGTCTTGTTAATGTTGTTCAACAATACCTAAAAAAAGGAGCACAAATTTATATAGAAGGTCAGTTATCTACTAGAAAATGGAAAGATGAACAAACTGGGCAAGACAAATATTCTACGGAAATATTATTGCAAGGATATAACTCAACTTTAACAATGTTAGGTGGTTCTAATTCCAATAATTTAACTGGATCTAGCTCAAATAAAAATAATGATTTTGACCAAACTAATCAGCAAAGTAGCAGTGATTTAGACGACGAAATTCCCTTTTAATGAAAAATGATCAATCAGTAGAAGTTAATAAATCTAAAGTAAGTCCTATTTCAATGTATGATGAAATGAGCTCATCATATTTGTCTTATGCTATGAGCGTTATCATTAGCAGAGCTTTACCAGATATAAGAGA